>NZ_QHKO01000005.1:318141-455924 GCF_003260125.1 Lujinxingia litoralis | reverse complement strand
CCACCGACGCCGACGACCCCACCGACGCCGATGACCCCACCGGCGGCACCCGCGAGCTCGCCACCGACAAAGCTCCCCGCACCATCGAGTTGGCTGACGGTCGGGTGGCAGTCGTGGAGGCCGCCCGCGTCGATGGTTTTCATATGGTCTATTATTACTTCGACGCCACGGGCCTGGAGGGTGCCACCACCGCGGATCTGCAAGCGTTTATGGCGCGCTCCGGCAAGGCGTTTGGCTCCAGGCACCCGGAGGTCTCGCTGTACTTCTCAAGCTCGGCGACGAAGGACGCGCAGGGGAGGGGGGCAAGAAACGCTTCCGACGGCGGTCCATGTACGATTCTCGGGGAAGAAACGCTTCCGACGGCGGTCCATGTACGATTCTCGGGGAAGAAACGCTTCCGACGGCGGTCCATGTACGATTCTCGGGGAAGAAACGCTTCCGACGGCGGTCCATGTACGATTCTCGGGGAAGAAACGCTTCCGACGGCGGTACATATACGGTCACCTCGGTCAGCCCGGAGGCCATGCGCAGGCGCACACAGCGCCCCGGGGGGGAGTGCAAGACCGGGTCCTCCCTCCCGAGCGTCGGACAAAAAAAGGCCACCGACAGGGGTCGGCGGCCTTTTCTGGCGCTTCGCAGGGGGGAGGGGCTGAGGCCACTGCCCCCCTGATTAAAATTACTTGATGCGCCAGGAGGTGCCTTCGGTGCCGTCCATGATCTCGACCTGGAGGGCGTCGAGTTCGTCGCGGAGGGCGTCGGCCCGGGCCCAGTCTTTGGCGTCGCGGGCTTCTTTGCGCTGGGTGATCAGCGACTCGATGTGGTCGGCGTCGAGGTCGAGGGCTTTGACCTTGAGGTCGCGCAGCTCCCGGAGCGCTGTTTGCGGCTCGCGCTGGAGCAGGCCCAGGATGGCGCCGGCGGCCAGCAGGAGCTCGCGGAGTTTGAGCAGGGTGTAGGGCTCCTCACCCTTGGGCTTCTTCTTGGACTGGGTGGCGTCGTTGATGGCGCGGGCCAGCTCGCCGACCAGGGCCAGGGCGCGCGGGGTGTTGAAGTCGTCGGCCAGGGCCTCTTCGAAGCGCTCCATGAAGGTGGTGATGAGCTCCTGGCGCGCGGCCACCAGGTCGGTGGTCGGCGGCACGTGGTCGGCGGCGTCGAAGCCCGCGCGGGAGAGGGCCTCGTCGATGCGGGTCAGGCAGGTGTAGAGGTACTCCACCCGGCTGGTGGCCTCTTCGAGCTGCTCGACGGCGTAGGTGATGGGATTGCGGTAGAGCACCGTGTGCATGAAGTAGCGGATGGCCTCGGGGTGGATGCCCTGCATGACTTCGCGGGTGGTCCAGAAATTGCCGAGCGATTTCGACATCTTACGCTCGATGCGATCTCCCGCTTCATTGGTTTCGGCGACGTTGACCATGCCGATATGCATCCAGTAGTTGGCAAAGGGAGCATGGCCGCAGGCGGCCTCGGACTGGGCGATCTCGTTTTCGTGGTGCGGGAAGATCAGGTCGCGGCCGCCCCCGTGAATATCAAAGGAATCGCCCAGGTAGCGCTGGCTCATCGCCGAGCATTCGATATGCCAGCCCGGCCGCCCGAAGCCCCAGGGGGACTCCCAGCCCAGCTCGTCGGCTTTGGCGCCCTTCCACAGGGCAAAGTCAAAGGGGTGCTCCTTGATGTCGGAGGCCTCCACCCGGCCGGAGCGCCCCGCTTCCATATCGTCGAGCTTGCGGCCGGAGAGCTTGCCGTAGTCGTCAAAGGAGCTGATGCGAAAGTACACGTCGCCCTCGACCGCGTAGGCATGCCCGCGCTCGATCAGACGCTCGACCATCGCGATGATCGCGTCGATATGCTCGCTGACCTTCGGCTCCACGTCGGCAGGGGCCACGCCCAGCTGGCCCATATCCTCATCGAAGGCTTCAATGAAGTGTCGCGAGAGCTCCAGCGGATCGATGCCCTTCTCGGCGGCCCGCTTGATGATCTTGTCATCGACGTCGGTGTGGTTGCGCACGTAGGTCACCTCGTAGCCGAGGTGGCGAAGGTAGCGCTGAACCACGTCAAAAAAGATGTAGACGCGCGCATGTCCGATATGCGTGAGGTCGTAGACGGTCACCCCACAGACGTACATGCTGACCTTGCCGGGCTCGGCCGGTTCAAAGGGGCGCTTCTGGTCGGACATGGTGTCAAAGAGGGTGATCGGTCGGATGCTCATCGCGTGCCTTCTCCAGATGGTGTGATTCAGGGGGGAGTTGCTCGGTGCCCGGGGCCGGCGGCCTCGAAGTCATTAAGGGGATAAGGCTCTAACACAGTGAGGGGTGGAACAAAACAGGGTGCTGTATCAGGCGGAGCGGGGCGTGCGATCGGGTGCCAGGGCATCGATCGGGTGCCAGGGCATCGATCGGGGGCCCGGGGCGCGATCAGAGGCCGAGCAGGCGGCGGAGGGCGTCGAAGAAGAAGCCGGCCACGGCCTGGGCGGGGGAGCGCTGGCGCTGGCGCGCGGCCGGGTTTTTCTCGAAGAAGTAGGTGCCCTCACCCTCGAAGAGGTCGACGACCAGGGGTTCGCGCTGCGGGTCGAGGAGGTAGGGGAGGAAGGTGGCGGCGCGGCGAGTGCGGTAGGTCAGGCCGGCGTCAAAGCCCAGGATGTTGGGCTGGCGTTTTTCGGCCCGGTCGCCCTGGAGGGTCGGGGCCTGCACATCGCCGTAGCCCTCGACGATCAGGGAGCCGGTGCCGTGAAAGATCAGAAAACGCACCTGGGAGGTGGCCCAGGCATGCCAGTTGAAGAGGCGCCAGCGGGAGGTGATGGCGATGTCGCCGCGGATCGCCACCACGCGACTGGAGCGAAAGACCACGCCGGGGTGCTCGTGGAGGTCGACCTGCATCAGGTAGGCGTCGGCATCGTGCGGGGAGCCCAGGGTGATGGGGCGCGCCGGCGCGTCCCCGGTGGCCGAGGTGGGGGCCGGGCCCGGGAGGCGCGTGAGCAGGACGAGCCCGGAGATAAAGGAGAGGTTGGGGGCGCGGCGATCGAAGAAGAGAGCGGTGGAGGCGCCCTCGCGATCGGAGAGGATGTAGCCGGGGCGCGCGAGCAGCCGCTCGTGGGGAGCCAGGGTCAGGGTGAGGGTGCGCTGCGCCGGGGTGGTGTGCAGGCGCGGGGTGTCGGGTGCCAGGTCATCGAACGCGTGAGCGTCCGTGTCGGGTGCCAGGTCATCGAACGCGCGTGTGTCCGTGTCGGGTGCCAGGTCATCGAACGCGGGAGCGCGGGGGTGGAGTTCGATGGGGCGCGCGCGGCTTAAGAGGGGCAGGGCGACGAAGTACCAGAGGGTGCGGCGCAGGTAGGGGGAGAGGGCGATCAGCAGCGCCAGGGCCAGCAGTGCCGGCCAGCGTTTCTGGAACTCCAGGACCAGCCAGCGCTCCTGGCGCAGACGGGCCTCTTCGGAGTGCAGTTGCGCGGCCTGGTGCAGGAGGGCGTCGCGCTGGTCTTCGAGGTGCAGGAGGTCGTCGGCGCTGCGCTCCCGGAGGGCGTCGAGCTCGGCGGTGGTAGCCGTGAGTTGGGCGTGGGCCTGGTGTTCAAATGCCGTGGCGCGCGCGGTGGCCTGGCGCTCGATCTGGGCGGCGGCGCGCTCCACGGCGGCGCGTTGCATGCTGGCGGAGCGCTCCATGCTGGCGAGCTGCTCGCGGAGGGTGCGGCAGGTCCACCAGTCGACCGGGTTGAAGCTCTGGCAGTAGCGCGCTTCCAGGCGTCGGGTGCTTTGTTCCAGGGTCTGGCGGCTCTCGGCGACGCCCTGGCGCGTGCGCTGGATTTGCTGGCGGGCCTCGTGCTCGATGCTGGCGAGCTCGGCGCGGGTCTGGCGCTGCCAGTCGGCGCTGGCAAGGAGGCGCTGGCGATCCAGAGCCAGGATGCGGGCGCGGGTGGCCACGGCCCGGCCCTGGTGGGCGGCGGCCTCCTCAACGCCCTGGCGGCTGGCGTCCTGGAGGTCTTTCAGGCGCTGCGGTGTCTGCACGGCCTGGCGGATCCTGGGGCCGGCCTCATCCAGGAGCAGGGCGCCGACAAAGAGCAGCGCCATCAGCCCACCGATCACCAGGAGGGCTTTGAGGAGCGCGGCGGTCAGGGCGGCGAGGAGTCGCATCCGGAACACTCAACAGGGGCAGCACAAGGGGCAACATCAGCGTCGAGCCAGCGTTGCGCCCGGGGAGGGGGCCGCCCGGCAGTGTAGGCGAAGATCTCCCCGGCCGCGATCCGGAGCTGGCGGTGGCGAGTCAGCGGCTCACGCCGCCTCGCTACCGGCCACGGTGCCGCTTACTCATCAAAAAGATCGGCCAGCGAGGAGAGATCGTCGAGGAGCGAGTCGTCGGCGGGCGGTGCCGGCTGCGCGCGGGGCGCGAGGTAGTGGCGCGGGTCGAGTTGAGCCTGGCGCCAGCGCCAGAGCGTCGCCAGCTCCAGGAGGGCCTGGCGGAACTCCTCGATGGTCTGGCCGCCGACCTGGTCGAGCTGGCGCAGGCTGCGCTCGTCGCCCTCGATCGCGTCGAGCGTGTGGCGTTGAAGGTCGGAGCCCTGCGCGGCCAGGCCCCGCTCCAGGCGTCCGGCTTCGGTGGGAGAGAGGGGGAGCTCGGCCAGACTCAGCGCCATAAAGCGCGGGTCGAAGAGGGCGCGCAAATTGGGCAGGATCGCCGCGGTGCGGGCCAGGGTAAAGGAGTCGTCGGGCTGTGCGCTCAGCGGCACCCGGGGCTGGCGCAGGCAGGCGCCGTAGGTGGCGGCCAGATTGAGCTCGGTGCGGTAGGTGATCAGCGCGCAACGCACCCGGTGGGCCGCCGGAGTCTCGGGGTGGCTCTCGGCCCAGGCCCGGGCCTCGCGGATGGGGCGCAGCCGGTCGATGCCCATCGCCTCCAGCACCGGATCTTCTAAGAGGAGCAGCGCCAGCGGGTGTCCCGAGAGCGCCTCGCTCATGAGCAGGTGGCCCTGGCCGCTGCACCAGAAGGGGCTCAAGAGTTCGTCGAGGCTCAAGGGGGCATCGTCCGGAGAGAGTCCGCCCTGCTTGAGGAGCTGGGTGGCGACGATTTCGTCGACCTCGGATAAAAAGGCCTCCCGGGCCTCCTCGTCGTCGACCAGCGCGGCGATGTGCGCGTGGATGGTCAGTCCCTGGGCCTTCTCGGCAAAGGCGCGCCAGAGGGCCTGGCGAGCCCCCAGCAGGAGGCCTTTGCGCGAGACGCGGTGGCGGCCGCCGTAAAAACTCCCCTCCACCCGGCCGCTGACCGGGCGTCCGTGGCGATCGCTGGGATCGATAAGCGTGCGTAAGAGGTCGAGCTCCAGCTGCTTCCAGGCGTCGCGGTGAGCGCGGCGCGGGTGGGCTTCTAAGAGTTCTTGGACCTTGCTCAGGCGCTCCCCCTGAAGCTCATAGCCGAAGGCCAGGTAGAGTTCGCCCTCAAAACTCACGGGCCAGCCGCAGTAGATGCCCTCCTGGCGCAGCAGCTGGCCGTCGCGGCCCAGCACGCCGGCGATCTCCCGGGGCCCCTGTTCGGGGTGGAGCAGGCAGCTCATCTGATCGCCGGCCTGCTCAGGCGCGCTCTGGTAGCGGATCACCTGCAGCTGAGCGCGCTGGAGCTTGCGCAGCAGCTCGCGCAGCGTGCTGTCTTTGATGGCGCTGCGCACCCGGCCCTGAAGGGGCTCTTTGCCGAAGATGCGCCCGCCGGAGTCGCCGTAGAGGGTGGCCGGGATCAGCACGCAGGCCCGCACCTCGGGGGCGATCAGGTCGAAGTAGAGCCCGGCGGCCTTGCAGACCTCGTTGAGCACCGAGAGCTCCGCGCGGGCGATGACCTCGTTGTGGACCTGGACGCCGGTGGCGTGCAGGCGCTCCAGCAGGGCGGTAAGCCGCTCGGCGCGCTCCTGACAGGCCTGGCGTTTGCGGCGCGCGCACAGCGAGATCAGCTCTCCGGAGCAGGCGCGCTGGCGTGAGGGGTCGGTCGGAGCGCCGGGGGCGCGCGGATCCGTCGGTTGGGTCATAGTGCGTCCTTGCGATGGGGCCCGCGAAGATCGAGAGGCTCGAGGAGTTCACACATCGAGCGCCCGGCTCCAGGATGGTGGCCAGGAGATGCCGGGCGTCGGGGCTGGTGCGCCCGGTTCAGAAGGGCGCTGTGTGAGCCGGTCAAAGGTCGGATCGTTGACTCCGGGGTCGCTCAAAAAGTCCGGGCCGCGCGGCAAACGCTCCTCAATCCCAGGGCTTTGCCCCGGGCCGAGGCGTTGCGGGCGGTGCACATCCGGACCAACGATCGGCGCGGTGGCGAGCATTCCCCGCCCTTTAAGGCTCGGTGCGGATTGCGCCCAAAGCCCCCGGGTGCCAAGGTTGGCCCGCGCCGGCTCGGCCCCAACCCTGGTAAAGGCTTGGTCCGGGGCCGGCGGCGGACTTATATTTGATCGCCGGACACTGCGCGAGCCTCTCTTCTGGTGCTGACGAGCTGCCGAGACTTCCTATGACTGCTCCCAACAAGACCCGCATCTACCTCTCCCCTCCCGACATCGGCGACCTGGAGCGGCGCTACGTCCAGGAGGCCTTTGATACCAACTGGATCGCCCCGCTGGGCCCCAACGTCGACGGGTTTGAAGCCGAACTCGCCGCGCGGGTGGGCGTGGGGCACGCCGCGGCGTTGATCAGCGGGACCGCGGCCTTGCATCTGGCGCTGCGCCTGTGTGGCGTGGGGCCGGGCGATGAGGTGGTGGTCTCCTCGCTGACCTTTGTCGCCAGCGCCGCGCCGGTGGTGCAGCTGGGGGCCCGACCGATCTTCATCGACGCGGAGCGCGCCTCCTGGAACCTGGACCCGGCGCTGGTGGCCGAGTTTCTGGAGACGCGGGCCCAAGAAGGGCGCCTGCCCCGGGCGCTGATCGTGGTGCACCTCTACGGACAGTCGGCCGACCTGGACCCGCTGGTGGAGATCTGCGCGCGCTACGGCGTGGCGCTGATCGAAGACGCCGCCGAAGCCCTCGGCGCGACGTACAAGGGTCGCGCCCCGGGGAGTCTGGGCAAAGCCGGGATCTTTTCGTTTAACGGCAATAAGATCATCACCTCGTCGGGCGGCGGGATGCTCGTCTCCGACGATGCCGACTTCATCGCCCACGCCCGCAAGCTGGCCACCCAGGCCCGCGATCCGGCCCCGCACTACGAGCATACCGAGCTGGGCTATAACTACCGCATGAGCAACGTGGTCGCCGGCATCGGTCGCGGTCAGCTGGCCTCGCTCGACCAGAAGGTTCAGGCGCGCCGTGCCAACTTCGCCCATTATCAGGAGGCCCTGGGGGCGTTGCCCGGCCTGACCTTTCAGCCGGAGGCTCCCTGGGGCATGCACTCGCGCTGGCTGACCTGCCTGACCATCGACCCGCAGACCTTTGGCAACGATCGCGAGGCCATTCGCCTGGCGCTGGAGGCCGAGAATATCGAGGCCCGGCCGGTCTGGAAGCCCATGCACCTGCAGCCGGTCTTTGCCGAGGCGGAGATGGTCGGTGGGGCGGTCAGTGAGGACCTCTTTGAGCGCGGACTCTGCCTGCCCTCGGGCTCCTCGTTGAGCGCGGCCGATCGCGAGCGCATCATCGCGATCGTGGGCGATTGTGCTCGCCAGGGCTGAGCGCGTTGCCGACTCAAGGGCAGGGGGCGTCGGCGAGGTCTTCAAAGTGGGGATCGTTTTCGATGGCCTCGCGTAGCTCCCGCAGCGCGCGGGTGTGCATGCGCGAGGCCCAGGAGACGGAGCAGTCCAGCTCCCGGGAGAGCTCGGAGAGGGTGCGCTGATCAAAGTAGTAGCCCTCGATCAGCGCGCGGGTGCGCTCGTTGAGCCCCTCGACCAGCTCCCGCATGCCGGCCACGAACTGATCGTGCTCCAACGTGCTTAACTCCGGGGTGGCCTGGCCGCGAAGCGCCTGCTGGGGAGGCTGACTGAGCACGTACACCACGTTGAGGTTGCCGGCGATGTCTCCGAGCATCCCCAGGCGCTCTTCGATGGAGCGCTCCTGGGTGCTTAAGTGCACCACGTGGGCGTAGGCGCTCATCACCTCGTTGGCCGCCTGCTCATAGGTGCTCTGCTCCCCGATGACCTGAGCGTGCTGTCGGCAGGCGTCGTACATGGCCCCGCGGATGCGATAATAGGCGAAGGTCACGAAGCGGTCGTTGATCGTGGGGTCGAAGCGTTTATACGCCGTCAGAAGCCCGGTGTAGCCCCAGCTGACCAGATCCTCCATGCTGAGGACTCCGCCGGTGTTCTGATGAACCTTGTGGGCGATCTTGAACACGAGCTTCTGAAAGCGGCAGATCAGGTCCCGGGTGTTGGTGGGCAGAGGAGTGTTCTCCTCGCGGGTGCGTGTCGCCTCGCTCGTATGCGTCATGGCGTAGGTGATCCGGCTGCGCGCCTTAAAGCGCGTGGGTTTGCCGCACCCTCTGCACCAGGATGTGTTCGGGACCCGGGATGCACGCGTCAGCGCACACCACAGACAGCGCCCCGTACCACCGCGGGCACGGAGAGTGCTGACCTGTACACCGGGGGCCACTACGAAAGGGCCCAACCCCCACAACAGCAGGTCGAACGATTAGGAATGGCCCGACTCTATCGAGTTCACCCGAAGGTGGCAAGCCTGTCCGGTTGCTGCCGGAGGCCCCCCTGCACTACACTCCGCCCGACGTGGCCCCCCCGGGACCCCAACCCAGTGAACCTCCACCTTGCTACGGGGTGTTTGTGGAAGATCAGGAACTCCAACTTGTGGAGCGCGCCCAACAGGGCGATCGCGAGGCGTTTAAGGAGCTCGTCGAGGCCTATCAGCGCAAGGTCTACGGCATCTGCATCGGCATGCTCAAAAATCCCGATGACAGCATGGATGTCAGCCAAGAGGTCTTCATCAAGGTCTATCGCTACCTTGAGAAGTTCAATCGGCAGTCGAGCTTTTACACCTGGCTCTACCGAATCACCGTCAACATGTGCATCGACTTTCTGCGCAAGAAGAAGCGGGTGCAGGAGGTCGATTATGACGACGGCATCCTGCGCGGCAGCGATGAGGTCGAGGGCGATGAGCACATCCTGCCCTCTCGCCTGGGGCTGAACCCGGATCGGGTCTACGGACGCAAGGAGTTGCGCCAGAAGATGCTCGAGGCGCTGGAGACTCTTTCGGAAAAACACCGCACGATCCTGATCCTGCGCGAGGTCGAGGGGTTGAGCTACGAGGAGATCGCCGACGTGCTCAACATCTCCAAAGGCACGGTGATGAGCCGCCTCTACCACGCGCGTCGTTACTTTCAGGCCGCCGTGGAAAACTACGTGGGTGACGAGCTCAAGGTCAGCTAAGTCCCGATCGATGTTTTGAATAGTTCGCTTAGAGCAGGCGTCTAGCTCGCAGGAACGGACCTTAGCCTTACATCCCCTGCAGCCCGTCTTTGGCGAGACCGAGGCCCACGATGACCCAAGAGTTGCTGACATACCCGCAGGCGCTACGCCTGCAGCGCTACGTCGACCAGGAGCTTGCCGACGAGGAGCGCGCTCAGGTGGAGCGCGAGTTGGAGGTGCGCCCCGGCTGGCGCCTCTACGTAAGCGCGCTCGAAGAGCTCCGGGTGGCCGTGGAGATGGCCAGTGAGGCCGCCTGGGAGCGTGCCCCGAGCGTCGACGCCGCCACCATCGCCCGGCTGGCGCAGGCCGCCAACGACCTCTCACAAAACTCCCTGGAAGAGCTGGCCCCGATGCTGGAGCGCTTCCATGATGGCGAGGTCGATGAGGCCGAGGCCGCCGTGATCGCCGCGTTGATGGAGTCACGCCAGGATGTGGCCGACTATCTGGCGGAGCTCGACGGCATCGGCCAGGGCCTGCGCGCCAACGACTTGAGCGCCGGCGTCGACTTCGGTGATTTCTGGGCCGGGGTTCAGGCCGGCCTTGATGCGCCGGCCGATGAGCCGCTGCGCCACCCCTCACGTTTTGATGCCGAAGAGCACCGCGTGCTCCTCTACCGCTACCATGATGGTGAGGCCAGCGCGGAGGAGTGTGCTCAGGTCGAGCGCTGGATCGCCACCGGCGATCCGGGGGTCGATGCCACCCTGGGAGCACTCGCCGAGCTGCATGTGGGCATCAACGCCGCCCACGAGCTGGCCCGCGATCAGGCCGACTTAAGCCACCTCTGGGAGGGCGTCGTCGAGGGGCTCGACCGGGCAGACGCCGAAGCCGCTGCCGGCAACGTCGTCTCCCTGAGCGAGCGCCAGCGCCCGGTGCACGCGTCTCCGTACAGCTCCCCGGTGTTTGCGGCCGTGGCGGCCGTGGCCCTGCTGATCTGTGGGGCGATCGCCAGCCAGATCTTCTTCCAGAGCGAGAGGGTCGTGGAAACCCGTACCGTCGTGATCTTCGACAGCGTGGAGTATGCCCCGGGCTCTTCGGTGATGATCCACAACCCGCAGCTCACCGCCGCCGGTGTCGATGAGGCCGAGGTCGATGTCCCGATCCTGTGGGTGATGGACGATGAAGAGCCCGCCACGCCGAGCGCCGAGGAGGCCGGTACGCCCGCGCCGGCAGAAGATCGCAATGAACAACCTGCCGCCCCCGACGTCGAACCCGAAGAGACCCCCGAGACGCTGCCTGTGGGGCGCCCGATTTAAGAAGCACCCGCTGGACCCTTTGTTGCTTTCAGGTGATTGAACCGCCACCGCCCACGCGAGACCCGACCATGCGAACGCTGAGAAACCTTTTTACCTTTGTCTTTGCTTTTGGACTCTTCCTGACGATCAGCGTCAGCGCCAGCGCCCAGGAGAAGGTCACCATCGAGGTGCGGGCCATCGCTGCCAGCAACCAGAGTGAGGGCTTCGATAGCCAACTCTCCGATCTGCGCCGTCGGCTGGAGCGTGGGTTCGCCGGGTACACCTCCTTTCGGCAGGTGGCCAGCTCCCGGCTCTCGCTGGCCGATGGCGAATCCGATGATGTGAGCCTGCCCGACGGCTCCACGCTGACGATGACCTCGCACGGGAAGCAGGAGAGTTTTGTCAAACTCGGGCTCACCATCGGCGATCGGCTCAACACCACGCTGCGGGCCACGCCCGGGAGCACGTTCTTCCAGGCCGGGCTGAGCTATCAGAGCGGCATCCTGATCCTGGCGATTACAGTGAGGTAGATCCTCGATTCGTCGCCGGCGGTCGGGCGCCGGCGACGGCAGGTTCTTTCGGGTGGTTGACCCTGGGGTCAGCCACCCGATTGCGTTTCTGGACACCCCAAAAAGCCCTGTGCTAAGGTCACGACACGCTTGACCTTCCCGGCGATTAGACGATCGTCAAAGGGTGCCGACTCGCCAGATCCCTGGCGTGCGCGGTGCTAGCGCTAACCCCTCAGACCCTCTCGACCAACGTGCTCGGGCCGACTCCCATGACCGATCAAAATCGCAAGACGCTTCGCAGCTTCTATTGCCGCGACTACCTCTGGGAACTCTTTGAGCAAATGGCCCAGGAGCTGGGCTGCTCGATGGACTATCTGATCAACGAGTCGATGCGTCAGTACGCGCGCAATCGCGACTACGCCGTGGGTGAGCCCCAGGAGGCCGCCTACGCTGCCGCCCCGCAGGCGCCGGGCTTTGGCGCGGGCAACTCGCCAGGGCTGGGCGCGCCGCCGCAGACCGGCGGCGAACGCTTCAATGTGGGCGGCTACGGCGGTGGACAGGGCATGGATCATCGCACCTTTGATCGGGTGCCGGCCGTCGGCAGCGCGCCGCGTCCCCCGCAGGCGCCGCCCCAGCCGCCCTCGTTCCCACAGCGTCCGGCCGGCGGACCGCCTCCCCCTCCCCCGCGTCCCAACGCCGGAGGTGGCTGGCCCCAGCAGGAGCCTCCCCAGGCCCCACGTCCCCCGCAGGCGCCGTCGCAACCGTCCTTTGGCGCGGAGCCGGCCTTCGGGGGCAGCGCGCAAGTCCCGGTCTTTTTGAGTTTTAACAACAACCGCTACACGATCGACAAAGAGAAGTTTGTCATCGGGCGCGGCAGCCAGCAGACCGATCTGACGATCCGCGATGGCAACATCTCGCGTAAGCATTGCATGGTCATCCACCGCAACGGCGCCTATTACATCAAAGATATGGGCTCGACCAACGGGGTGGAGTTCCGCGGCAACCGCATCGAGTCCAAGAAGATCGAAGAAGGCGACGTCTTCTACCTGTGTGACTACGAGCTGCGCTTCTCCTTTCGCGGCTGAGCTTTTCACCGCGCGCCGCAGGCGTTAGGTTCCCGGGGCCGGTGTGCAAGCGCGCACCGGCCCCCGGCTTTTCTTGATTCGATGTGTGCTGGCGCCGACGACCACCGGTGTCCGACGCGCCCACCCGCCAGAGATCGCCCATGTACCAGATTGAAGAGCTCGGTCCTGAGCTCTACCGCATCGCGCTCACCCGCAGCCTGGAGCTCAGCCCCGAGGCGCTTCGTCAGCCGACCAACGTGTACCTGTGTGGTCCGGCGCCCTGGGCGCTGATCAACGCCGGTCACCCTGCGCTGCACGCCGAAGATCTGAGCCAGGCGCTCTCGGAGTGCGGAGTTCGCTCCGATCAGATCGACCGCATCATCGCGACCTCCTGGGATGTGAGCGCGATCGGCGGAGCGCGAAACTTCCCCCAGGCCGAGGTCTTCGCGCTGAGTCCCGACATGCTGGCCCCGCGCGATCTGGAGATGATCACCGAGCGGCGTCGGGCCGCGTTGAAGACCCGCGCCACCGAGCTGGCCGCGGTCATCGAGGGCTTCGATGCCCCGGCGGTCCACGCCTGGATCGAGCGTTACTACCCGCGCATGACCCGGAGCCTCAACGTGGTGCCCCTGCGCCAGGGGATGCGCGTGCGCGCCGGGCGCCTGGAGCTTCAGGTCCATGACACCGCCGGGGTAACTCCGGGGCATATGGCCCTCTTTGATGAGGCGTCGGCCACGCTCTTTTCCGGCGATATCGCCCTGAGCGGCCTTCCCTCGCGCCAGAGCGATCCGGCGACCTACGCCACCAGCATCGAGCGTCTGGCCGGGCTCAACCCCACACTCGCCCTCCCCAACTTCGGGCGCCCCTTTGAGCGGGCGCGCTGGACGCTGGTGCGAGCCTCGCGCTTTCTTAACAACACCCTCTCCAGCGCGGCGTCGGCGCTCTTTAATGGCCCGACGATCATCGAGTTCATTGAGCGCGATCGGGGCTACGAGCTTCAGGAGCCGGTGGAGCTTCTCTGGAGTTTTGAGCTCTTTAAGGCGCTCTTTGATGAGCTCGTGCGCACGCGCACCATTCAGGCCGAGGGCCAGGGCGTGACCCGTCGTTACGGAGTCGACGTGGAAGATCCGCGCGCCGAGGCGCGTACGCCGGCTTCAAACCCCTCGAGCTCAAACCCGGGGTAGGGCGCCCCCTCGGAGGGCCAGCCCAGGAGCGTGAATTCGGCGGTGTCCTCCACGCTGCGGGCGTAGGTGTGGAGCGCCTCGACGGTCTCGTCCTCGGCGGCCCGAAGCTCCGTGCGTTGCCAGCGGCCGTAGCTCCAGATCTCAAAGGGCGGTGCCTGACAGCGGCAGGGATTGTAGCGTGCCACAAAGCGCACCGCGCCCGGGATACTACCGGGAGTGCTGGCTTTTGTGGTGCTCTTCTGCAGGGCGCGCCCGGCGATCTGGGTGGCGCGCTCCAGGGGATCGCCGGCCGAGGCACACCCCCAGGCACCCTGGGCCAGCCCCAGACACAGCGCCAACGCGCCCGTACCCCTCCACACGCTCTGCAGGCGCATCTTCATGCCGGATCCATCCCCAGCCGTCGGCGCACCTCAGGGCTGTAGTGGCCCTCGGCGTCGCGGATCATCAGCGGCGGGCGAATCTTTAAGTCCGGCGCCGAGGGGCGTCGAAATCGATACTCGCTGAGGTAGGCCGGACGATCGGCACGATCGTGGTAGTGGCGCATCTGCGCCAGGCGAAGATCGGTCTCGCCAGCGGCGGCCACCACGTCGAGGTGGCGCACCGGCGGAGCGATCAGTTGCAGCCAGCCCCGGGGCTGGAGCAGGTAGGCCGCCGCGCGCACAAAATCCCCCAGCGTGCCGTGAAGCTCGTGGTGGGCCTGGGCCTTTTGCGCGTTCTCACTGGGGCGGCGAGAGCCCTGCGGGTAGTAGGGCGGGTTGGCGAGCACCAGAGCGGCCGACTGGGGGGTGAAGAGTGCTTTACGCTGGCGAAGATCGCCCTCGATCACCACCACATTTTCAAGCCCGTTCTCCGCCACATTCCGACGTAGGAGGCGAGCAAGGTCGGGCTGACGCTCCACCGCCACCACCCGCACATCCGGGCGCTGCCAGGCCACCGTCAGTGAAACCGGCCCCTGCGCCGCGCCCAGCTCCACCACCGTGGCGCCCGGCGCCAGCTCGGGAAGATCGGTGGCCAGCAGGAGCGCGTCGAGCCCGAAGCGATACCCCGAGGTGGCCTGCCACAGGTGGAGCGCGCCGCCAAAGATCGCGTCGCGGCTTAACTCCTGGTCACTGCTTGATGCTTCGCTACTCATCGTTTCATCCTTCTCCCGGCGACCATGGCGCCGGCGCCTGCACGTCGTACTCGGCCGCATTATGGCTCAGCGGCTGCCCCTTGAACAGTGCGCCGGATCGGTGGCAGGCTGCGCGCCGCTGTGGTAGCCTGCCACGCTTTTGCTCGGCCGGGCCCGGCCTGGAATCACCCACGTTGAGGAACACTTGATGTCTGCACGAACCTGGCTCAAGAACGCCACGCTGGTCACCATGAACGCCCAAGGTGATGTCGTCGAGGGCGACCTGCTCATCGAAGACGGTCGCATCACGGCCATTGGCACCGTCGATCCGCAGCAGGCTCAGGGGGCGCGCCAGCTCGATATGAGCGGTCACGTCATCACCCCGGGCTTTGTGCAGTGCCACATCCACCTCTGCCAGACCCTGATGCGTAACCACGCCGACGATATGGTGCTCATCGACTGGCTCAAGCGCCGGATCTGGCCTTACGAGGCCGCGCTGACCCATGAGACGCTCGGCGTGAGCGCGCGTGTGGGGCTGGCCGAGCTGATCCTGGGCGGTACCACCGCGATCCTGGATATGGGCACCGTGCATCACACCGACGCCATTGGCGAGGCGGTGGCTGAGAGCGGCATCCGCGCGCACATCGGCAAGTGCATGATGGACCTGGGCGATGAGGTGCCCGAGCCCATGCGGGAGGTCACCGCCGAGAGCATCAAAGAGAGCCTGCGTCTTTATGACACCTGGCACGGGGCGGCCGAAGGGCGCATTCAGTACGCCTTCGCCCCGCGCTTTGCGGTCAGCTGCACCGAAGAACTTCTGCGCGAGGTGGGGCAGGCCTCCCGCGACCTCGGGTGCCATATTCACACCCACGCCTCCGAGACCACCTACGAAAACGACTTCACCCGCGAGCGCTACGGGGTGAGCAACATCGCGTTCCTCAAAGAGGTGGGCATCACCGGCGAGCGCAGCGTGCTCGCCCACGGCGTGCATGTCGACGATGACGACTGCTCCATCCTGGCCCAGACCCAGACCTGCATCTGCCACTGCCCCTCCAGCAACCTGAAGCTGGCCAGCGGCATCGCCAACATGCCCCGCTACGATAAGCTGGGCGTGCGCGTGGCGCTGGGCGCCGACGGCGCCCCCTGCAACAACAACCTCGATGCCTTTATCGAGATGCGCCTGGCGGCGCTTTTGCAGAAGCCCTTCCACGGACCGCAGGCCATGCCGGCCGAGCGCGTGATGCGTCTGGCCACCATCGACGGCGCCCGCGCGCTGGGCCTGGGCGATGAGATCGGCTCGTTGGAAGTCGGAAAGTCGGCCGATCTGATCGCCTTCGACCTCGACAATGACCCGGGCTGTGGCCCGGGAGGCGACGTGTACGCTCGCCTGGTCTACACCGCGCAGAAGCATAACGTGCGTCACGTCTTTGCCTCGGGCAAAGAGCTTGTGGCCGGCGGGGAGCTCGTCGGGGTCGATCTCGGCCAGTTGATGGCCCGTGCGCGTCAGGCTCATGCCGACACGGCCTCGCGCATGCAGCAGTTTATCAGCGGCTAAGATCCCGCAGCACCCGGAACCTCTATGCGCCTTCGCGACTTCGCCGAGCGCCTCCTTCACGCCACCACGCTGGAGCAGAAACTGATGCCTCCCGAGGGAGGCTACGCTGCGCTCACCGATCACGACCCCGGCGAGCCCCGGGCCTGGAGCGCTCCGGGCCGCCCTCCCGAGTTGGAGATCGCCCCGCGTCGGCATCGTTTTAAGTTTCCGCACCCCGATAACCTGGCCGAGCCCGAGATGGCGGTGCGGGCGCTGCACACCTTTGCCAATCACGAGCTGATGGCCATCGAGTTGATGGCCTGGGCGCTGCTGGCATACCCCGAGGCGCCGGCGTCGTTTCGGGCCGGAATGGTGCGCTTGATCGCCGATGAGCAATGCCACCTGAAGCTCTATGCCGATCGCATCGCCGAGCTTGGTGCTCGCTTTGGTGATCTTCCTGTCAATGACCACTTCTGGCGCTGTGCGCCCTCGCTGACCTCGCCACTGAAGTGGGTCTGCGCCATGAACCTGACCTTTGAACAGGGCAACCTCGATCACGCTCCCTACTTCGAGGAGCAATTCCGCCGGGTGGGCGATCTCAAGACCGCGCAAATCCTGGAGAAGATCTTCGAGGACGAGATTCATCACGTGGGCTTTGGTGCCAGCTGGCTGCGACAAAATACCCCGCAGGGGCAATCCTCGTTTGAAATTTACTGCCAGAACCTGACCTTCCATAATGAGCCCGCCCGCGCCCGTGGCGCGAACTTCAACCCCGAAGCTCGCCGCCGAGCCGGCCTCGACGAAGATTTCGTCGCAGGCATGCGCCGCGCTACCTGATCCATCGAAGTCTTCCCCTCACGAGGAGCCCATGCCCCACACGTCCCGTCCTAAGCCTAAGAAGTTCCTCGATAAGAATGATCCGGAGTACCGGCGCGGCATGCGCCATTACTCGATCATCATCTTTGTGGTCGGTGGTCTGGGCGTGGCGCTGCTCTCTTTCTTCATTGCCCGCGCCGAAAGCAACGGCGCCGCCCCCCTTGCCGATGCCAGCGTGCGGCGCGTGGTCGCAGAGTGAGGCTCCGGGCGAAGATGGCGCGCGGTGGCCGGTCTTCAAGCAACCGGGGCGTCGGTGTGGATAGGCTGTTGAGGTCGTGGTGATCGAATCTGTCTGGTTGTTTCATTGCGCGTACATGCGCGTCCCCGGTCTGGTGATGGTGGCCGGCTCCGGCCTCAAAAGCGTGCGCTTGCCGCTGCTCTGCGCGCTGGCGGTGCACCGCGAGCAGGGGCCGCTGCTCTTCGATGCCTCCTTCGGACCCAGGGGGCCTTTAAACCTGGGCGGCGCGCTCGGGCGGGCACTGCGCCTGGCTGGCATGGCCTTCAAACCCGAGTGGTCGATCCCCGAGCGGGTGCGCGAGCTGGGGTTTGAGCCCGAAGCTCTGCAGCACGTCTTTTTAACCCACCTCCATTACGATCATACCGGCGCGCTTCCCTCGTTGGGCACGACCCGCTGCCATATCAGCGACGAGGAGTGGGCGTTTGCCACCGGCAGCGGGCTGAGCGCGGGCTACGCCCGCGGCGACTACCACGCGCTCGGCGAGCGCGTTGCGCTCTTTGGCGAAGCGCCTCGCCTGGGGCAGGGGATGCCGGGGCTCGATTTGCTCGGCGACGGCTCGGTTCAGGCGTTTGCCACCCCGGGGCATTCCGCAGGTCATACCAGCTTTAGGGTGCGCCTGGCCGACGGACGTCATGTGCTCTTTGGCGGCGATGTGGCCTTTACCACCGGGCAGATACTCGAGGGGCAGGGCCTGGGGTGGATGCCCCGCACTTCGGCGCTGGAGCTGGAGCTGGTGCAGCGTTCCATCCTCGATGTGCGCGCTCATCTGGCCTCGCATCCCGATGACCTGCTCGTCGTCAGCCACGATCCGGAGCTCGGCGCGCGCTGCATCGACCAGGGCCCGGTCCAACTCTGAGCAGTCCTTCAGGGGGCCGCCCACACTGTCCGGGCCTTAACGAAAAGAAGCGCCGGCCTCCCGGATGGCAACGCCATCCGGGAGGCCGGCGCTTTTTGGTGGAGGCTTAGAAGGGATACTTCTCGCGCTCGATCACCGCGTCGGCCACGATCTTCTGCAGGCCGATCACGTCGATGCGCGGGTGCAGCGTGAGCTTATCCAGAGCCGCCAGATGGCGATCGAGCTTCTCGCCAGAAGCCAGGTTGTAGAGCAGGCGCTCGGCCGCCGAACGGATGATGCTGTAGGAGTCCGCCAGCGTGATCAGGGTCGCCGCCCGATGAAGCTCGGTGGCCTCAAAACCCTTCGACTCCACCAGCTGCAGGGTACGAGCCACGGTGCTATCCATGGCGTAGATGGCGCTGATCATGTCGGCCAGCTCAAAGAGCAGCTCCTGCTGATCGCGAAGATCGGCCATATGCTTCTGAATGGCGTGGTTGGCGCTGTAGACCACGATCTTCTTGGCCTGCTCCGTCAAGAACTTCTCAAAGGCCAGGCTCGGATCGTTGCCCTGTTCCGGGGCCTGGGGCTGTTCGCCGGCCAGCGCCACTTCGAGCTTCTGAATCATCTCAAAGAGGTTGAGCTGACCCTTCATGGTCCGCTTGAGGATCATCCCCGGGATGAGCATCCGGTTGATCTCGTTGGTGCCCTCAAAGATGCGGTTGATGCGGCTGTCGCGATAGAGGCGCTCCACCTCGTACTCGGCCGAGTAGCCGTAACCCCCGTGAATCTGCACCGCCTCGTCGGCCGCAAAGTCCATGGCCTCGGAGCCGTAGACCTTCATGATGGAGTCTTCGACGGCAAACTCCTCGATCTCCTTCATCATCTTCGCGATGTAATCCGGAGCGCTGGAGTCGAGCACATCCAGGCTGCGATCCATGTAGCCGGCCACGCGGTAGCTCATGGACTCCAGCGTGTAGAGCTTCACCGCCATCTTCGCCAGCTTGGCGCGGATGGCGCCGAACTCGGCGATCGGGGTGTTGAACTGCACGCGCTCCTTGGCGTAGCGCGTGGCCACCTCGATGGTGCGCTTGCCGCCGCCCAGCGTCCCCACACCCAGCTTAAAGCGCCCGATGTTCAGGATGTTAAAGGCGATCTTATGCCCTTTGCCGATCTCGCCGAGGAGGTTCTCTTTGGGGACCTTGACGTTCTCCAGGTTGAGCAGGCGGGTCGATGAGCCCTTGAGCCCCATCTTATGCTCTTCGGCGCCGGTGGAGACGCCGGGGCGATCGGCTTCGACCAGAAAGGCGGTGAATTTATCGCCGTCGACCTGGGCAAAGACCGTGAAGAGGTCGGCAAACCCGGCGTTGGTGATCCACATCTTGGAGCCGTTGAGGATGTAGTGCTCGCCATCCTCGCTGAGCTCGGCCCGGGTCTTGGCCGCCAGCGCGTCCGAGCCGCTGCCCGGCTCGGTCAGCGCGTAGGCACCGATCACCTCACCGGTGGCAAATTTCGGGAGCCATTTTTCTTTCTGCTCGTGATTGCCGAAGTACATCAGCGGCTGCATGCCGATGCCGGTATGCGCCCCGTAGGTGGTGGCCCAGGCCGAGTACTTGGAGAGGTGTTCGATCACGATCATCGAGGTCGTCTTATCGACCTCCAGGCCCCCGTATTGCTCGGGGATGTCGATCATCAAGAGCCCGACTTCGCCGGCTTTCTTGAGGAGCTCGACCATCTCGGAGAAGTCTCCCGAAGGGTTCTTCTCCAGCGTCTCCACCAGGGGCAGGACTTCGCGGTTCATGAAGTCGGTGGCCGTTTGACCAAACATGCGCTGGTCCTCGGTGAAGTCCTCCGGAGTGAAAATGCGTTCGGAGCCGACTTCGTTGGTAAGAAAGGCACAGCCCTGGGGTTTTTCAGCGCTCATGGTCAAAGATCTCCAAAGTTACGGGTACTGGCTTTTGTGATGGACTGAATGACGGGTCATTCATCGGGGCATCGTCCGAAAGTTTACGCACCGCGTCAACCGGGCCAACCCCCGATGAGTGTATGTTTATACGGTTTAAGGTTCCTTAAACTTCCCGACCTCGCGCGCGCCCGAGCGGTGGCGTCGGCGGCGCGCGCCCCTTTAGTCGGTGTGGGCCGGGTTGAGGAGGGTCTCCAGGCGCGTGAGCAGCGTGCGGTAGCGCTGGCCATCGGCCCAGTCTGCGTGAACCTGATAGCTGATCGTCTCGCGACGGCGTCCCGGGGTGGTGTGACGCACCAGCACGCCCCAGTCCTCCAGCAGGCGCAGCGCGTTGAGCAGCGTGGGCTTGGAGAGGCTCTCCTCAAAGTGCACCTGGCCTTTGGAGAGCTCTTCGCGTCCGCGGGCGATCACCTCTTTGATCAGCGGATCGCGCTCCACCGGGGCCTCCACCAGGTCGGGGAGTCGGCGGAACATCAACGCGTAGGCTTCGATGAAGGTCAGCACCATTCGCCGCAGGTAGTCGAGCTCCTGGCGAGGTTCGGTGATCTGGACTTGTTGGTCCTCTTCGGCCCGGGAGAGGGTGACCCATCCCTGGGTAGCGAAGTCGTCCAGGGTGCGCATGAACACGTTCTTAAATTCGGCGCGCTCCTCGTAGATCCACTCGTACTTAAAGAGGCGGCTCAAAAAGAGGGTCTGATCCATGAGGCGATCCAGCGCGATGGCCGGGGAGTTGAAGCTGGCTATGGCGCTGGCCAGCAGCCCCTCGGGGACGAAGTGGTGCACCAGGGTGTTGCGGTAGTAGGCGATCTCGTGGCGCGCCTGGGGGGCCAGGGTGTAGGTGCGGGCGTGGTGTTTCCCGTGGATCTGGACCTGCTTCTCCTTCTCGAAGATCGCCAGCGCCCGGTCGATCACCGAGGCCACCGCGCGTCCCATGGCCGACTCCAGGTGCTGGCGCTCCAGATCGTTGAGGTCGGCGTGTTCATCGTAGGCCAGGCTCACCGGCGGGTGCTGCTCGGGGTGGACCTGTTTGAGGGCGTCGAGGGCGGCCTGGCGACTGGCCAGGGCCTCGCGCAGCGCGCCGGAGAGGCGCACCGGCGGGTCTTGTCGGGTCATAAAGTGCAGCAAAAAGCCCAGCTCATGGAGCAGGCGTGCCCGCGAGATCGAGGCGTCGCGATCCGGGTTATTAAGCAGCACCGTGGCCACCAGCGCGGTTGGCGAGATGGTGGTCACGCGGTTGATGTCGTAGATGATGCGGTGGGCCAGGCGCACGGTCAGCGCGTCCAGGGCATCATCTTCGGGTTGCAGGCGGTCGATGCCAAAACGCGCGAAGTAGTCGCCGAGATCGATGGGCTCGTCGAACTCCACGTAGAGGCGGCCCTTCTTGCTGGTCAGAAACTTCGGGGTCTTGAGCAGCCCGGCCAGGCTCTCCTTTTGCTTCTCTTCGCCCAAAAGTTCACGGCGGTAGGTGCGCTCTTCGATGATCTTCTCGTAGCCCACCGAGATGGGCACGATCTTGATCGCGTCGAGGCGTCCGCTGGCAAAGGCCCGCACCATCATATCGAGCATCCCGTACTTGGGTTTGATCAGCTTGCCGGTGCGGCTGCGCGTGCCCTCGATGAAGAACTCCACCGGGTACTGCTCTTCCAAGACCCGGATCAGGTACTCGCGAAAGACCACCGGGTAGAGGTCTTCGCCCTTGAAGCTGCGACGGATAAAGAAGGCGCCGGCGCGGCGAAAGAGCGGGCCCAGGGGCCAGAAGCTCAGGTTGACCCCGGCGGCGATATGCGGGGGGATCAACCCGTAGTGGTAGAAGACGTAGCTTAAGACCAGGTAGTCGATGTGGCTCTTATGGCTGGGGACCAGCACGATGGCGCTGGTTTTGGCCTGTTCTCGCACCCGCTCCAGCCCTTCTTCGTCGACCTCCAGGCCGTCGTAGATGCGGTACCAGACCAGGCTCAGGGTCGCGCTGAAGATCTTGATCATCAGCAGGCTGGGATCGGCGGCGATCTCGGCAAAGAGTTTCTGGGCCTGGCGCCGCACGCTGAGTTCGTCCTGGCCGGTGTGCTCGGCGTGCTCGCGCATCGCGTCGACGAGCTCCGGCCTGGCGAGTACCTGGCGCTCGACCTGCTCGCGGGAGGAGGCGGTGGGGCCCAGGATCACGTGGCGTTCCTGGCGGATGAACTCCTCCAGGCGAGCGCGCAAGAGCTCGGAGGCGTCCGAGGAATCGGCGCCCGGGTACTCGCGCAGAAACTCCTGGAGGTTGATGGCGCTGGAGACCTGGACCATGGGCTGGCCGAACTTAAAGAAGGTCTGCCAGAAGGTCTGCACGTAGTTGACCAGCTTTCGGAAAAAGCCCGGCGACTGCACCGTGCCGAAGAGCTCGTCGAGGAGGCTGGCGCGGCGCGGGTCGGGGCGCTTCTCCCAGAAGAGGAAGAGGGGCACCACGAAGATCGGGGTCTCCTGGCGGCGCTGGGTCTGGATGAGACGGTAGAGGTAGGGCTGGCTGTAGGTGACTCGATCTTCGGCTTTCTGGCGGGGACGCTGCAGAAAGAGAAAGGTTGCCTCGTCGCGCAGGATCAGCGCCTCCATCTTGCGCGGGCCCGGGATGCGGCGGCGGCGCACCAGATTGACCAGCGTCTCCCAGAAGGCCCGCCAGGGGCGCACGATCAGATCGTTAGCAAAGCGCGCCCGGGGCAGCTCGTGCTTGAGAAAGGCGTAGTTGAAGTAGAAGTAATCGAGCCGGCTGTGGGTCTCCATGGTGTAGACCACCGTGCCCCGCTCGGCGCAGTCGCGGATCGCGTCGATGCCGCGGCGCTCAAAGAGCACGTGGGCAAAGAGCAGGCGGCCCAGAAAGCTCAGCCAGCGCCCCAGGCGCTCGAGCATCGCCGAGGACATCGGTCGGCGCGAGAGCTGAGCGGCCAGCTCCAGACGCTCGCGTCGGGCGTCTTCGCTGAGCTCCACCTCCGAGGCTTCCGCCAGGCCTCCTTCCTCCAGGATAGGCAGGTCGTGGGGGAGCAGAACTTCATCGGTCTCGGCGGGCTGCTCTTGGTCGGCGGCCTCAGTGGGTTCCCCCGCTCTGCGTTCCGGTTTCACGGACGTCCTCATGGTGGAGGTTTAGCGCGCTGGTCTCTGGCCGGGCGTTTATAGTCGGGGCGGTCCTCCGGGGCAACCACCGGGGGGCCCCGCGGGAGAGCGTGGCCAAGACGAGGCGGGAGGCGGGGGATCTTCCTAAGGCGTGGCCAGGGGCCTGGTGTGGCGAGGGGCCCTTTTGTTGCGCCCCTTCGCCGGGCTATGCTAATCCCGAAGGCACCCGATCGTGGCAGTGCGTTGTCGCTGCCGCATCCGAGACCTGAACTGCAGTGCCACCTGTGACGGTGGCCTGGAAACGACTCCAACCCTCGCGAAGCAGAGAGCGCTCCATGAGAACCACGTCCAGCCTGCTTGCCAGCGCGATCGTCGCGCTCGCTGTGGGCCTTACCCTGACCCCTTCGGCCGCGTTCGCCCAGGGCATGACCTTCGATGAAGAAGATGTTGAGCCCATCGACGAAGAGGGCATGACCTTTGATGTCGAAGACGTCCAGAACGATCCGGCGCCTTCCGGTGAAACGCGTCCGGCCGTGGGCGTGATCGCGGTTCCCCTGGCCGGGCTCAGCGCCGGGGATCGGCAGACGCTGCAGGATGCCCTGCGCGACGCGGTCAACACCATTGAGGGCATCGATGTCTACGGGGACGCCGATCTTCTGCCGGCGCTCGAAGATCGCGATCCGTCCTACTGCTCGGCGGAGTCGCTCTGCCTGGCCAACGTGGGCCGCAGCGCTCAGGTCGATCGCATCGTTCAGGCCCGGGTCAGCCGCGCCGGGGGCAGCTACACCCTGAACATCGACTACTTCGATGTGCGCGACCGCCTCTTCTTGAACTACCATACCATCAGCGACCTGAGCTCCTTCTCGGCCGTGCTCGACGCGGTGCAGGGAGGCGTTAACGAGGTCTTCGGCGTGCGCGAGCTGCGTCCCGAAGATCCCGGCTACGTGGAGCGCGACGTCAACGTGCGCCGGATCATGGCCTTTGCCACCGCCGGGTTGTCGGCGGTGAGCCTGGGTACGGGGATCTTCTTCGGGTTGAAGGTCGATGAGGGCATGGCCGAGACCGAGCAGTTCAGCCGCAACGACGATGGCACCTATGTGGAGTTGACGCAGCGTCAGGCTCAGGCGCTCCAGCGCGACATTGAGAGCGATGCGCTCACGGCCAACGTCTTCTACGCGCTCTCGGGTGGTCTGGCCGTGACCAGCGTGCTGCTCTTTGTGCTCGATAGCGATCCGGCCGAGGAGATCGCCCTGGGCGATCGCGATCAGCCCTGGTACCGCGCGCTGCGCCTGACGCCCAGCGTGAGTCCGGAGGCGGTGGGCATGGGCGCGAAGCTGCGCTTCTGAGGTTCTGCGACTTTTGCGACGTCACCCGGCCATGGGCCGGAGAGACTTGAGATTGAGGACGATCATGCGACTTCGCCTTATGATAAGCGCGCTGGCTCTGCTGGCGCTGACCCTCCAGGCGGCGGCCTGCTCGGTGGCCTTCGACGCGACCGAGGAGGGCGTATACTACTGCGAGAGCGATGAGGACTGCCTGGCTCCCCAGTTCATCTGCTCGGTCGAGAACACCTGCGTGCGCCGCGGGGATATCAACGATCAGTATCCCTGCATCGATGAGGATGAGGACGGCTACGGGGCCCCGGGCACCGACCGCCGTAACTGCCCGAACGCTCAGGAAGACTGCGACGATACCAACCCGGACATCAACCCGGGCAAGGCCGAGGTCTGTGACGGGATCGATAACAACTGCAGCGGTGACACCGATGTCGTGACCTGCTCTCGGGACTCCGATTGCCCGACCGGCGTCAGCGACCCGGAGGGGAACTCGGTGAACTACACGTGCAACACCGAGAGCGGCGTCTGCGAGGCGCGGCCGGCCATTAGCTTCTGCCCGGGCAACACCTGCCCGGAGTGCGCGGTGGTACTGCAGTGCACGAGTGGGGCGCTCGATATCACGCCCGAGACCTGCCGCTGAGGTCGTAGAGCTCGCCAGGCGATGAGCCTAAAAAAGCCGCGCCCCCGATAAGGGGCGCGGCTTTTTTGTTTCCGCGAGACGACGCGCGCTCAATCCGGCCGATCGTTCAGGGCCTGCTGAATGCGGCGCAGCCCCTCCTGGATGAGCGATTCCCCGGTGGCGTAGCTCAGTCGCAGCCCGCCCGGGTGCCCGAAGGCCGAGCCCGGCACGACAGCCACGCGCGCCTCCTCCAGCAAAAACTCGCTGAGCGCAACATCGCTCTTAAACTGCCCGGGGGCATCGCCGATGTAGGCCGAGAAGTCCGCAAAGGCGTAGAACGCCCCGGTGGGCTCGGGGCAGATCACCCCCGGGATCTCCCGCAGCAGTCCCACGATCAGATCGCGACGCTTCATAAAGGCCTGGCGCCGTTCGGCCAGCAGGGAGTCATCCAGCTCAAAGCAGGCCAGCGCGCCATACTGGGCAAAGGAGGTCGCGTTGGAGGTGGACTGGCTCTGCAGGGTGCCCAGGGCGGCGATGACTTCTGCCGGACCAATCGCATAGCCCAGGCGCCAGCCGGTCATCGCAAAGGTTTTGCTAAACCCGTTAAAGGTAATCACTCGCCCCTCCAGCTCCGGGGCCGACGCCACCAGGTCCGGGGCGAGCGCTCCCTGGTAGTAGAGCTCGTCGTACATGGCATCGTAGAAGACCACCACTTCGGGGAAGTCCCTCAGGACGGTGGCCAACGCGCGCAGCTCGTCGGCGGTGTAGGTGGCGCCGGTGGGATTGGATGGCGAGCAGAGGATCAGGCCGCGGGTCGGCGCCTGCTCCAGCGCCGCGCGCAGCGCGGCGGCGGTGAGTTTGAAATCCTCCTCGCTGCGGGTGCTCAAGATCACGGGCTCAGCGCCCGCCAGACGAAGTTGCGCCGGATAACTCACCCAGTAGGGCGCCGGGATGAGCACGCGATCACCCTCGTTGAAGATCGCCTGCGTGGCATTGTAGAGGGCCTGCTTGCCGCCGACGGTCACGATGACCTGATTGGCGGCAACCTCGCGGCCGCGGCTCTTGTAGCGCTGCGCGATCGCCTGGCGAAGCTCGGGCAATCCAGAGGCAGCCGTGTAGCGGGTCTTACCCTCTTTCAGCGCCCGGATCGCCGCATCGACCACCGGTTGTGGCGTATCAAAGTCCGGTTCGCCGGCACCAAAGCTAATGATGTCGATGCCCTGAGCCTTCAGCTCTTTAGCGCGCGCGGTGATCGCGAGGGTCGGCGAGGGTTCCACCTGTCCGATACGATGGCTGAGTTTGATCACGTTGCGACCTCGTTGGTGCGTGTCGGCCCTCAGGCCGAAAGCCAGGTTCAGGGAATTCGGAAGCACATCAGTTACTAAACAACAAGCAGGCCCTGGCGAGTTCAGTCGGTGTTGAACTTTGCCTTCAGGGCTTCATGCACATGCGGAGGTACCTGTTCATGCACCGAGCCGCCGAAACGTGCGACTTCTTTTACGAGCCCCGAACTCACATAGAAGTGGGACTCTTCGGTCATTAAGAAGACGGTCTCAATGGACGCGTTGAGCTTACGGTTCATGTTGGCCATTTGCAGCTCGTACTCAAAGTCGCTGACCGCGCGCAGGCCGCGCAAGATCACCTCGCACCCGCGCCGAGAGGCGTAATCGACCAGAAGCCCCTCGAAGGTCTCCACCTTGAGGCGATCTTCGCCGGGAAATGACTGCTCAATGAGCGCGATGCGCTCCTCGGTGGAGAAGAGCGGGGTCTTGCGAATGTTGATAGCGATGCCTACCACCACTTCGTCAAAGATCTTCAGCCCCCGTTCGATGATGCTGATATGTCCGTAGGTCAGCGGATCAAAACTACCGGGATAGATGGCGGTACGACGCATAGGGAAGATCCTTGTGATCGGTACTGGGGTCGCAGCTTAAGGCGACCATGGTAAAGGTTGATGATTAAGGGAAATGCCCCCGGCCAGCAACCCGAGGGAAGTGGGGCAGCGCGCCGAGAGGCAGGCGTATCGACGTAGGGGCTGCGTCGCAGGGAGAGCACGCCAGACTCCATCTGCGATCCGCGGAGCGCGGTCCGTGGAGTTGGCCTCAGTCGGCCGAGGCCCCCGAGAGCTCCTCTGCGCGATCCTCGCGACGCCTTAAGAACTGGATGCGCACACGCCCGTAAATGCGTTCGTCCTCCAGTTCAAAAGCGTCGATCTGTGGAACCGTCTCCTCCACGTCCGACTCCCAGATCACCAGTGCTCCCGGCGTGACCCGCGGCGAGGTGGCCATCTGCTGGAGAGCCTTATGGGCAAGCGTGGTGTGGTAGGGGGGATCGATGAACCAGAGATCGGGGGTCTCCTGACCCAGATGTTCCTCGAGTCCCTGACGGAAGGTGCAGCGCTCTATGATCGCTCGCCGCCCGGCCCGCACGCGTTGGGCGTTGTCCTTTATAAGAGAGGTGGCGCGGGAGGAGCGATCGAAGAAGTAAGCGCGTCGGGCTCCCCGGCTGATAGCCTCCAGGCCCAGAGCGCCACTGCCTGCGAAGCCGTCGACCACCACCAGATCGTGCACATCACCCAGGATCGAGAAGAGCGACTCGCGTACACGATCGCTGGTGGGACGAATGGCGTCGGTCGGGAGGCTGGCGAGCTTTCGGCCACGGGCGGAGCCGGCAATGATGCGCATGAGGTCCTCATAGAGTGCGCCGAGGCGCAGTAGGAAAGTTAGCCCCTATATATAAGGGGGCGGGTGAAGTGTGTAGGGCGATCACCGGTGATCCCGATGGATGATCGCGACCGATACCCGGAAGATCCCGCATAAACACGGGCCGAACAAGGAGAGGGGCGCTTACCCAGCCCTTCGATTGGGCGGGAATCGGCCGGGCGGCGATCCGCGTGGCGATGGTCATCAAGAAATGGTCGTCGTTCAATTACCGTAGTAAATACAATGGCTTGCGCGCTTATTGAGCGGTGGGGAAAATAAATCCCGTAAAAGTCCTTGACGCTTTCGTCGCCATCCCTCATAAAGCGCATCCCTTCGGGGAGCGGCCCTCACCGGTTGCAAACTGAAAGGGAGTTAAGGATGCAAAACATCCTTGACGAGGAGGCTGGCACTAAGTAGAAAGCGCCTCCGCTCAACGCGACGCCAAANGTTTGTTGCTGTCAAGATGTTTTTTCAAACTTTCTCAACGTTGCTCGCTGCGGCCCGTTTTGGCGTCGCGTTGAGCGGAGGCGGACATTAAGTCCGGACCTCGTTGGCGTCAAGCCCGATTTCGAAAAGGTTCGAAATTCGTCAGTGGCTTTCGGCCGTGTCGTCGCTGCTGCTCCGAAGAGGTGTGCCGCGTCGACGAGATGGAAGGTATGTGGAGAGGCCCGGGGTGTCAACGACTTTTTCCACCCATTTCACAAATAATGTAATTTCGTCGCTTCAACTGGCCCAAATGAGATAGTTTTATCGTAATGCGATGTTTAAATCTTAATAGGGGGGACTCTGAATGAGTGTTGCGTGCATTTTGGGAGCGAATTTACGGATCGTCCGGGCCTGAAGCCCCTCTTCTTTCGGGGTGCGCGCAGGGGCCGTGGCGAAGGTAGAGCGAGGTAAGAAGGGGTAGAGGGGGGGCGCGGAACACACGTTGCCGGCGTTTCCCTCCTTATTATGTACCCGTGTATGTGGGGTGCCGATTCCGCCACCTGGCAGTGGCAGCGCGTCGGCTTCCCCCACACACGTGGCGCATCAGGCAGCGCCAAAGGCCAGCGAGTACTCCCCTCCCCGCGCGATCGCCCGCTGGTAGGCCGGACGCTCCCGGAAGGCATCGACCAGGGCGCGCACCCGGGGGTAACGCGCAGCGTCGGCGCGTTCGATGGCCGCTTCCAGCGGGAAGCTCATCTGAATGTCGGCCGCCGTCAGCGTATCGCCGACCAGATAGGCACTCTTGCCCAGTTCGGCCTCCCAGTAGTCCATGTGGCTGCGAATCTGCGGGGCGATCAACGCCTTATTCACCGCGCCGGCCACTCCCTTGAGCAGCGGACGCAGCAGCAGGGGCCCCTGACGCCCCAGTTCATGGAACACCACCTTTAAGAGGAGCGGGCTCATCGCCGAACCCTCGGCATAGTGCATCCAGTAGGTGTAGCGCAGGTGCTCCGGCGTATTCGGAGCCGGGCGCAACCGGCCTTCCCCGTAGCGATCGACCAGGTACTCCAGAATCGCGCCCGACTCCGCCAGGACCTGATCGCCATCGCTGACCACGGGGGCCTTGCCCAGGGGATGGATCTCGCGCAGCTCGGGCGGGGCGAGTTGGGTGAGGGGATCGCGCTGGTATCGCTTGATCTGGTAGTCGACGCCGAGTTCTTCGAGCAGCCAGATGATGCGGTGGGAGCGCGAGTTATTGAGGTGGTGCACGGTCAGCATGAAGGACCTCGATGGGGGCATTGGGGGAGTCCACGAATTCACATGTCCGCTTTAAGCGCCGCGCCCCGGAGCACGCCGGCACGCTTAAGGCGCTGTGGATGGCCCTACAACACACCGGCCCACTACGTATGCCCGCCGCCCGCCGCCCCTGCCTGCGCCACCCTCCCCTCCTCTTAGGTAAGGCTTGCGCCGGTGCCGCGGGTCATCACGACCACGCGATCCTCAGAGGAGACTTTCCAGCTGCGCCCGGGCAGCGGGTTGAGCTCGACCGCCGCGCCCCCCCGCACGCTGACGCGATCCACGCCCAAAAAGACATCCCCGTGGCGCGCGGCCTCCTCGCGGAGTTCTTCCACGCTCATAAAAGCGGCCTCCAGGGCGTACTCATCCAGGGTGCGAAACCCGATCTCGGCGCCGCCCACCGTGAAGAGTTCATCGAGAATCGCGCGCAACTCCCGGCGCAGCGCCACCTGGGCCAACACATGACTTAAAAGCACCGGGCTGATCATGACCTCGCCGGCGCGGGCACCCATCAGGCGTTTATTATGCGAGTCGGCCAGCTCCAGGAGCTGCTGCACCGGGGGCCGACCGCGCCGGGGTCGGGTCAGGGCCTCTTCCAGCGAGAGGTAGCCCATGATGGTGCGGGCGTCGGCCTCTTCTCCCGAGATCAGGCGATCGCTGCTCATAAAGACCACGTGATCGGCGCGCTCCACGGCCGCGGCCCCGGCGGCGCCCCAGTGGGTGTAGTCGGTCTGGATATGCTCGCAGAACGCGGCGTCAAAACTCATCCCCTGCTCCTGGAGGCGGCGCACGCGCTCGCTCACCGGCAGCGACGAGACCACCGTGACCTCAAAGGCGCGCTCGCCATAGGAGCGCAGCTCGCTGAGCAGCGCGGGCACCTTCTCGCTCCAGCCCAGCACGAGCACCCGGCGACATGAACGGCGCCGGACCTCGGCCAGGGGCTCCGCCTTGCGCATCTTGAGGGGGCGCTTCGTCCCGCGGGGCTCATCGCAGGGCGCGGCGTCGCGGTAGCTGCGGGCGATCAGCACCAGGGCGTCGCCGCGGCGCACTTCAAACTCGCGCTCCGGGCACAAGTAAGGCACCAGGCGCTCCTGCTCCTGGCGCACCACGCCGCACAGAAGGGCGCGCTCAAAGAAGCGCGCGGCCTCGCCAAAGCTCTTGCCGACCAGCTGCGGGTGATGACGCACAAAGATCTCGCTGCCGAGCTCCGGGCTCAACAGCTCGTTATAGACCCGGGAGAGCCCCGGATGGCGCATGTTCTGCGCCATCAATCGACCGATGAGCAGCCCCCCGCTGACCACCTCCAGCGGGCCGCGATAGGCTCGGCGGGCTACCGCTTCGTGGCGCGGCTCCCGCAACTCGACGACGACATAAGGGTGCTCCTCGTTCAGGGCGTCGACCTGACCGTCGAGGGAGAGCAGGATTTTGATCACCTCCACATCCGCGCTGACCTCCCCGGGCACATTCTCCTGTGGCGAGGGCACGATCACGGCGGCGGCGTGAACGGCGGCCACTCGCCAGAGGTGGTCGGCGTTAATGGCCGAGCCCGAGCGCAGCACCACCTCATCATGGCGAGGCCCGACGACCGGGTCCTGGCGAAGCTCTTCGAGGATCTCGTCGTCGAGCTCCTCGACCAGGGTCACGATGCCGGCCCGACGGCTGCGCCCCAGGCTGGCAAGAAAGTGGCGCACCCGAAAGGTCGAGAGCAAAAGCTCCTGGAGCAGCGGCAGGGTGCGGCTGGTCCAGCCCAGCACCACAAAATGGTCCTCCATGATCACCGGAGTCAGCCCGCGCTCCAGGGTGCGCATCCAGCGCAGCAGGCCCCCGGTCATGATCGCGACCAGGGTGCCCATGAAGAGCACGTAGCCTCCCAGGGTCAGCCCGGTGGAGACGATCCGGCGCCAGGCGCCGGCGTCATCGCCCAGATACCCCGGGTCGGTCAGGCGCAGAAAGGCCCACCATACCGACTGCTCCAGCCCCTCCTCGGGCCCGGCGATGGGGAGGATGGCGAGCCCCCCGAGCAGAGCGATGAGCGCCACGAGCGCGATGACCAGCAGCAGCTGCACGTGGGCGCCCCGGATCAACGCGCGCTCCACCCAGAACCTGAACCGGGCCAGGAGCCCGACACCAAACTTCATGACCGCTCCTTCTACCCCGGCCCCCGGCGCCCCGGCTCAGGGCCGGGGGAGGGACGGGGGCGATGGCGAGTTGCCTAACGCTTCGGGGATGATTGATGAGCGGCGCGGGCCGGAGCGCAAGTTTTTGGCCCCGGGCTCCCTCCCCCGCTACGAGACTCTCCGCGCCCCCCAACCCGGCCTGCCCCCCCCGGGANCGCAGCATTTTGGCCTCGCGTAGCACCCGATAAAAGGTCGATTCGGAGGCCAGATACACACCGCGGTCCGCCAGCAGGGGCACGATTTGGTGAGGCGATTTATCGCGAAACTCCGGGCTGTTCGCGGCCTTGAGAACCTGCGCGCGCTCGACCGCACTCAACTTATTGGCCGGGGAGGTGCGCGGGCCCTGACGTCGGTCAGAGCCCCCACCCCGGGCGCGCCAGCGCTCAAGGGTGCGCTTGTTCAACCCCAGTACTTTGCAGATGGACGAGAGTCTGGCGCCGTCGCGCTGCGCCTCCTCCGCCCAGCTCAGCACCGTTAACCTTTCGTCTTCGTCGTGTCGTCGTCCTCGTCCTCCGAGAAATACGCCTTGAGCTTTCCCTGCAAAACCAGCAACGCCGCCGCCTCCGCCAGGGCCTTCTCCTTACGGGCGAGCTCTTTTTTGACCCGTTTGAGTTCTTTGTTTTCAGGCTCCGCGGCCTTTTGTTTCTGCGGCGAAAGCCCTTTTTCGGCAGCCTCCAAAACCTCCTGCCGAAGGCGCACCAAATCAGCCTCATGAAGCCCTTCCCGGCGCAGAAACGCGCCGAGCTCCTCCTCCGAGAGGCCGGCGGCTTCCATCACAATACGAATCTTCTCTTTGGGTGGTTTGCTGCGCCTTCTCCCGGACTTTCCGCTCACACTACCTCCGTTTACCGCTTCTCTGCGCCACCGGCCCAGCGTCGCTCGTGCCACACCCGTCTCTTCCATCAACTCGGCGACAGAGCTGCGCTCCGGCCCGAACATCTTCTGCACCACACGTTCTCTAAATCCCGCTGAATACGCCATGATAACCTCACGTTGCCGCCCCCAAATGGTTTGGAAAGTTCATGCGGCAACTACGCTGACACAGGGGGGACCTCGACCTCGACCTCGACCTCGACCTCGACCTCGTGCTCGTGCTGGTGCTCGGACTCGTGCTCGGGTTCGTGTCCGTGGTTCTTGTCGGGAGTGAAGAGGGGGACAGATCAAAGGGGAGGGGGACCGGAGCGCGCCGGATGCCCTCGCGGGCATCCGGCGTGTGCTGTGGCCGGGGGGGTGCGGGTTGCGCTTAATTCTGTTGGAAGCTCAGCGTGGCGTACTTCTCGTAGAGGACCTCGCTCTCGGCGTGGCATGCCGGCTCGGCAAGGTCGGCGCAGGGGATGCCCGGGGAGACGGTGACCTGGGCCAGGTCCTCGTGCCAGTCGATGTATCCGGCGTACCAGGGGGTCTGGATATCTTTTTCGCCAATCTCCTGGGAGGCTTCCCAGATGAGCTCGCCGGCAAGGTAGACGCGGGCGTGGGCGCGAATGGCGTCGGTGTGATTGTGGCCCATGGCGACGATGTGGGTGCGTCCGGAGGGGAGCGCGTCGTGCACGATGTAGTTGGGGGGATCGGTGTAGCCGGCGGTGTTGACCATGGTGACGGGCACCGCGTCGGCGCCATCGGGCTGGAGGGAGGCCGGGCTGTTGTCCCAGAAGACGCAGTCGTTTTCGTCAATCGCCTGGGAGAACGAGGTCTGTTCGGAGTTGCAGTAGTAGAGGTCCAGGGCGCCCTGGAAGTCCGATGCCTCGTCGCCGGGGGTGAGTTTTTCCCAGGCGAGTTCGATGACGACCTCGTCTTCGGGGAGCGGGGGGGCGTCTGAGGGGGGGCCGTCGCAGGGGGCGTCGGGGCAGTCGGCGGTGTCAACGCTCTCGGAGGTGCAGGCGTTGGTGAGCAGGAGTAGGGCGCAGAGGGCGCTGATGGGGAGGGTAGGGCGCATGATGAGTGTCCTGTGGATGTTAAGTGTCTGAAATCATGGTTGAATGGGGGATACGCTCTGAGCTGCTTTTGATGTCACGTCGGTTGTCTCGAGAGCATCGCGTACAGTGTGGCGTGCGATGTCTCTCCGGCGAGGGTGGGATGATGGGCTCAAGCTACCCAGAAGGAGGGGGGTGTTTCAAATGTTAGTAGTGTGGTTTGCGCAGCGGCGGCGTGGCCGCTTGATTGCCCCGAAAGCGGTCAGCAGGAGCGGGGCGGTGGTGCCGGGGCCGCCGCCGCTGGAGGCAGCGGCGGCGGGAGGCATTGGCCTTCGTTGGAGGGGGCGGCTCCCCGAAAAGGTCAATCCCGGGTGCAGAGTGCCATGGAGTCGGGAGCGTCCGGGTCGAGGCAGGTCGGTGGCGAGATGATGATCGATTCGGCCGGGTCCAGGGCCCAGTCGATGGTGGCGACGTACCAGTGGGGAGTCGGGGCCTCGGATTGCTCGAAGTCGTGGGTGAAGGTCTGGATGAGTTCGTTATCGTGGTAGATGCTCAGGTTTGCGCGCACCCGGGGATGATAGAGGGAGTAGGGGTTGACCATCAGATGGCTGCGATTTTGGGGCGGTCCGCTCAGGGTAATGACCTCCGGGTAGGCGGCGAGGTAGGAGTCATAAAGCAGATCGACGTGGACGTCGGTGGGATTGCCCTCGGCGTCTGTGGCCAGTCCGGGGGTGCCAAACTGTCGGGACAGAAAGCTGACGCAGCTGTCGCTACGACTGCCAAATTGCCCCGCGTTGTCATCGCAGAAGTGGAGGTCCAGGTCTGATTGATTCTGTTCATGGAGGGTCAGGTCATCGGCGCTGTACTCCAGAGCCTCCCATGTCAGCTCGATAACGATGCCGGTTGTCGGGCGCTCCGGTCCGGGGTCGGGCTCCCAGTCGGCGTCGGGTTCGGCGTCGGGTTCGGCGTCTTCGGCGGCGTCGAGGCCGGTGTCAGCGGGCGTCTCCTGGCAGGCGTCGGAGGGGCAGTCCTGGGGGCTTTCTTCGTGGCAGGCGGTGAGCAGCGCGGGGAAAAGGGCAACAAGTAGGGCAAGGCGTCTCAGGCTCATGGTGTGGTCTCCGGGGGGAGGGGGTTAGCGTCAGTCATCGGCGAGTGGGACCGGGCCGAGGTAGAGTTGGGTGTTGGCGCACTCGGCGTCGGGGAGGGCGGCGCAGGGGGGGGCGGCCCGCAGGGCCGGTGAGATTGTGATGGCGTTCCAGGAGGCGATGAGGGCGTACCAGGTCTGGCCGCGCTCGCTTAAGATCTGCTCCTTCTGTTGGTAGAGCTCGCCATCGACGTAGACGCTCAGGGTGGCGCGGGCCTCGTAGCCGCCGCTGGCGTAGAGGACGCCCACGTGGGTGTCGTGTTGTTGCAGGGAGGGGTGGCCGATTTGCTCGGGAATGCCGTCGCGGGTGGCGTCGGGGCCGGTGCGAATCAGGACGCTGTTGCCGCCCTCTTCCCAGGTGACCTCCGGGGTGCTCCAGGCCACGCAGTGCTCGGGCTCGAGGCGGGTGAAGGTGGTCGCCGGCGGGGTGCGGCAGTAGACCAGATCGAGATCCACGGACTTGCTCACCAGCGGGCGCTCGTCGGTGAGGTGTTCCCACTCCAGATGGAAGACGATGGCGTCGTCGAAGCGCTCGACCTCAAAGCCCTCGGGAAGGGGGGCCAGGTAGCGACCTTCGTTCTCGGGGAGCTCCGGGGGGGCGTCGGTGTCGACATCGGGAGTGTCCGGAGTTTCGGAGAGGCCGGGCTCCTCAAACTCCCACTCCGAGTTGAGCTGATCGTAGGGGGCGCCGCCCTCACCACAGGCCGAGGGAAGCGGGCTCAACAGTCCCAGGGCGAAGCAGATGGGGAGTGGGAAGGCGGTCTGGCGAGTAGGGGCGCGGGGAACTACAGGTGACATCGAAAACCTCTGGCAATTCTGGCCCCCTTTAGCGGTGGCGAAGGGGGCGCGCCCCCGGGGCGCGGCGATGAATCAGCAATGGACTGATGAGCTTACGCCAAACGAGGTAGTTGTTCAAAGGTTATGATGCGCTGCGTCAAGGCTCACGTCATGCTCTCAAGGTCCCGGCGTGCTACACGGGGTGGGTTGAGCCTATCAAAGTGCAGCGAAGGAGGATGCATGCGCAGGTGGAGGCAAAGGCTGGTGATGCTGGTGCTGTCCGGGGCGGTGGCGTGTAGCAGTGAGCCGAGCGGGTCGGCGCAGCGGTGGGATGCGGGAGGGGGCGACGATGTGGGTGAGGATGCCGATGTAGCCGCGCCGGAGGACGTGGGCGACGACGCAGATGACGTGGACAATGGGGGGGAGAGGGACGCTGGCGAGTCGGAAAGCGGGGACATCGGCGACGACGCGCCGCACTGGGAGAGTCGGCAGGGCTATGAGGTGAGCGGCGTGTCGGAGGTGGGGGGGCCGGTGGTGATCGGGGTGGGGAGCGCCGCCGTGCGCTTTGGGGAGAAGCCCGGTGGGGGGCCGGCGCTTTTGTGGGACTTCGGCGATGAGGTCTACGTGCGCGGTCAGGCCGAGGGGTTTAACGCCGCGCTGGCGCATGGTCAGGAGGTGGAAGGCTCGCCGCTTTACGGCAGGGAGTCGCCGCGGGCCAACCCGGTGTATCAGCGGGAGGGAGAGGGCTTGCGTTACCCCGGAGGTCCGGCGCACTACCTGGGGCCGGCCGGCGGCGGTCAGGGGGATCGCAAGAGCGGGGCGTACTTTATGGGGGTGGCGGCCACCGGTGGAAAGACCGGCGAGCCGACGCCGTTTCGCGACGGGCGATATTATTACGCCTCGCGTGTCCGTTACCCCGGGGGGCAGAACGATAACTCGTTGAAAACGATGCGGGGCTCCCAGCGCGACAGCCTGCAGGAGGGCTGGGGGGGCTCGGCGGCAGGCAATATTGGTAAAAATCAGTGGCAGTACAGCGAGGGGGGCACGCTGGTGTTTCCGCCACCGCTGGAGAATGGCTACCGCGTGCCGGTATGGTCGTCGCTGCCCGAGGGGGACCTCACGCGCTGGCATCTGGAGGAGATGTTCATCGATCCCACTGGCGACACCGAGCCGGGTATGATCTTTAATCAGTGGCAGTACTGGTTTGCGGATACCGGCCGCCAGCTCTGGTTGCCGGCGATGAACCTGGGGCCTGGCGACGAGGAGCTGGGACGTTACACGCCCACCACCTACTGGGATGCGACGCGTGGGTTTTACCATCAGGTGGGGCCGGAGCCGGCGGGCTATGAGCAGTCGGACTACACCTTTGGGGAGGTGTACATCGACGACAGTTGGCGGCGCGTGGTGCTGACGGATGGGGCCGAGTACCTGGCGAGCACGCAGGTGGAGTTGCAGCGCATCGTAAGCTGGAGTGACACGCGCATCGAGGTGGTGCTTAACCCGGGGGCGTTTCGGAAGCAGGAGGGACCGCTCTATCTGCACTGGATCGACCCCAGCAACGTGGCCCACCTTGCTGGTGTCTGGGTGCGTTGAGGGGCGCCGGTTGGTGCGCCGGCGGGCGCTATGTTATGAGAGGTCCTCAGCCCGCGCATTGGAATGGTTGGCGGGGCCTCTCTAAGGGCCCGGCTTGACGAGAGGTTTGTATGAAGAGCTGGAAGATGATGGTGATGGCGTGCCTTCTCGGTGGGACGCTGGGGTGTGAGGGCGGTGACAACCGCCGGGCGGACGACCCGGACGCGGGCGACTCGCCAGACGTGTGCGTGGACGCGTGCGCGGACGTCGAGGGGGACCCGCAGGAGGAGCCCGAAGACCTGGGAGAGCCCTGCAACCTGATCTGCAATCTGGCGAGCTGTGCTGAGGAGGATGAGGGCTGCGAGGGCGGAATCTGCGTGTCGCATCAGGAGGTGGGGGCCTCGTACTGCAGCCGTCCCTGTGTGAGCAGCTGCGCCGAGGGGTACACCTGCACCGAGTTGGAGGATGGCTCGGGGATGGCGTGTCTGAGCAACTCGCCGGAGTGCGGCAACGGGCAGGTGGAATTTGGCGAGGCCTGCGACGGGGAGGAAGGCTGCTCTGAGGATTGCCAGCGCTACACCGACCCTGATGAGGTGCCGGAGCTCTCGGGTGGCACGATCACGGTGGGCTTTCATGGCAATGAGCCCACCACGGTGGAGGGGGAGGAGCCCACGGTGGAGGCTCATCGCATGGGCAACATGCTCTTTTTCTCGGGCGCGGGCACCGCGTTGACCTACGGGCTGACCCTGCCGGAGTCCGGCGCCGAGACGCCATCGCAGCTGCTGCTGGAGGTGGGGCTTGTGGAGACGGCGACCGGGAACACCTGCTCGTTTGTAGCGACGACGATGGCCGCGATCTCGCACTACGATGAGGCGGCCCGGGAGGTCGCTGGCGAGGCAAACTTGACGCTGGTGTGCCAGGGCTTCTGCGATCCCTGCGCGAGTGAAGTTCCGGTGGAGCTGGCCTTTGACCTGCGCTGGGTAGAGCGCGAGCTCTGAGGTGGGGGGGACTCCCCGGGGGTGACTCCCGGTCAGTGCAGGTGTCGGAAATAACAGGGGAAAAGATGACCGGGGGTCCCGTCTCAGGGTGACTCCCGGTCGCTTTTCGGGGTGACTCCCGGTCGCTTTTCGAGGCGACTCCCGGTCGCTTTTCGGGGTGACTCCCGGTCGCTTTTCGGGGTGACTCCCGGTCGCTTTTCGAGGCGACTCCCGGTCGTTGCAGGTTGTTGAAATTAAAGGGGAAAAGGTGGTCGTGGGTTATTTTCCGCCGTGCAGTCCGCCGCCCCGGAAACTGCGGTTCCCCACGCTGCCCAGGCGCCCGGAGCGGTGGAGGCCCGGGCGTCCCACGCCGTAGTAGCCCGCGCGGCCGTAGTACACGATCCGCTGGTCGTTACGGGTGCGGACGAGGTCGTTTTCGTGGTCGACCGGCGGGCTGTTATCCGGGCTGAAGACAAAGGCCAGGGCGGTAAAGGCCCCGAAGACCAGCACGCAGAAGACGCCGAGTACGAGGAGGTGTTTGAGCATGGGGGGAGTCCTGTTGCCTCGCCGGGGGGGGGCGGGGAGTCAGTTCCAGCTTCGCCAGTCGTCCTGAAAGTAGTCGATGATCACCGGGCGCATCAAGGTGTTGACCTCCACCGGATGTTGCGCGGTGAGATCGGGGGGGAAGTGGAAGAGCTCGGCGTCGTGGGCCGTGTCGTAGAAGCGGCCTCGGTGCTCTTTGAGCGGCGCCGGCGCCGGGGTGCCGTCGGTGGCCAGGGCAAAGCCCCACTCGCCAAAGCTGGGGACGTTGGCGTGATAGGGGTGCACGCTCCAGCCGGCGCGCTCCAGGGTTTGGACGGCCGACCAGTAGGAGCGGTTGGCAAAGAAGGGGCTGCCGAGCTGGGCGACCATCACGCCGCCGGGGCTCAGCAGTTCGTGCAGGCTCACGTAGAAGGTCAGCGAGTAGAGCTTGGCCAGGGATTCGTGGTGGGGGTCGGGCAGATCGACCACGATCAGGTCGTAGGGAGCGGTGCGCTGCGGGTCGAAGTCTCGCACAAAGTTGAACGCGTCGAGGTTGAGCACCTCGACCGGCAGGTGCTCAAAGGCCTCTTCGTTGAGCTGGTGCAGGAGCTCGTGGGAGCGGCCCAGCCGGGTCATCGCCGGGTCGAGATCGACCAGGGTGATTTGCTCAATGTCCGGGTAGTGGCCCAGCTCGCGCAGCGCCAGGCCGTCGCCGCCGCCCAGCACCATCACACGGCGCAGCGTGCGGAGCCGGCTGGCCGCCGGGTGGATCAGCGCCTCGTGGTAGCGGTATTCGTCGCGGGAGGAGAATTGCAGCGAGCCATCCAGATAAAGGCGCAGGTCGTCGCCGCGCCGGGTCATCACGATTTTCTGGTAGGGGGTCTGCTCGACGTACACCAGGGGGTCTTCGTAGAGCTCGCGCTCCACCACCCGCTCCAGGGGCCGGGCGTAGATGAGGGCGCCTCCCAGCACCAGCAGGGCGATGAGCGAGAGGGCCACCATCGCCCGTCCGCGGCGAAGCATCGGCCAGAAGACCCGGACCATGACCAGAGCCACCACCACGTTGAAGAGTCCGATCAAGAGCGAGGAGCCCATCAGCCCCCACACCGGCAGCAGCACCAGGGGGAAGGCCACCCCGCCCAGGAGGGCACCCAGGTAGTCGACGCCCATCATCTGGCCCACGGTCATGCGCAGGTCACGGCGCAGCTCCTCGCTGATGCGAATCAAGAGCGGCATCTCCAGGCCCACCAGGGTGCCCAGGCCCAGGATCAGGGCGACCCGGCCCAGCTCAAAGAGCGCGCCGAAGGCGTAGAGGTAGAAGAGCACAAAGGCCGAGAGCCCGCCGATGACCCCGACCAGGATCTCGGTGAGCACGAAGATATCGACCAGGCGCGCGCGGATGCGGGTGGAGAGGAACGCGCCCAGACCGTAGGCCGACATAAAGAGGCCGATGGTCATGGAGTACTGGAAGGTGCTGTTGCCCAGCAGGTAGGTGCTCACCGTGCCGACGATCAGCTGGTAGACGATCCCGCAGATGGAGACCGCGCCTACGCTCAACGCCAGGATGCTCAGCAGGAGGCGTTCGCGGCGAGTTGGCGGGCGCGGAGGGGATTTGGGGGGGCTCATAGCGCGGGCGGGGTCGGGGAGCAGGGGCGGCGGTGAGGCGTCAGAGCACGCCGTGAATGATCACGGCGAAGGCGATGAAGTAGGAGCCCTCGATCAATCCGACGGCCAGGTTGTCTTCGATGTGGATCTGCTTGTTGAAGTCGTAGGAGGTCAAAGCCACCAGCATCAGGCGCCCGACCCAGAGCATCATCAGCCCCAGCAGGTAGAGCCCGCCCACCAGCACGATGTCCATCCACAGCGAGCTGGCCATGCGCTCGCCAGCGACGAGTCCGTGCAGGATGATGCCGGCGGCGATCAGAAACATGCCCTTGCTGGCGCCCACCGCGGAGTTGCGGTCGCCGACCAGCTCTTTTTCTACATCAAAGGGCGCGATGACTTTGTAGGCATAGCGCGCCAACACCAGCGCAATCATCCCGCCGATGCTCCATCCCAGGATCTGGGTGATCATCTCGCCGAGCTGTGCAACGTCCATGGTAGTCCTCTCACAGGGGATAACAGGCCATCACCCTCGGGCGGGAGGCCGGGGTTTGATGTCGACGAATTCAAGGTCTTGCCAGGCCAGAATCTCGACCAGATTCCACTCCGACTCGTCGCGCTCTTTGTAGGTGATGTGTTCCAGGAGGTAGGTGCCCCGGGCCGACTCCTGGGGGAGGGATTCGGGGGTGTACATCCGGGCGTGGTAGGCGCTGGTGTAGAGCTGCCCGTGCAGGGTGGTCTTGAGCGTGCCCTCCCCGCTGTTGTTGGGGTCGTAATAGAGGGTCTGGCCACGGAGGCGCAGCTGATTGGGGCGCGGGTTTTGGGCAATCATCGCCTGTTCCCCCTCGCTGAGGGAGGCATCCAGGAGCATGTAGCGGCGCTTGCGGGTGTGATCGTTGCCCTCGGAGTCGGTCCACTCCTCTTCGTAGGTCTCCACGGCCAGGTAGCGCTCCCCGCCGTAGGCATTTTTGAGGCGCAGCTCGTAGCCGGGTTCTTCGCCGGCCTCGCCATGCTCGCGGACATCGACCACGGTGAAGGCTTCGCCTTTGACGTTGAGTGTGGAGTCCGGGCCCAGGGTCTTTAGGACCTTTCGGGTTACCCGGGTGCGCCGCATCGCGACCACGCCGGCGATGACGAGGAAGACCAGAAAGCCGATGAAAAAGGGCGCTGAGCCCACTTTGCGCGGCTGGCTGGCCAGCAGGCGCGCGCGCATCGGTACGGGGGATCCGAGGTTGGATTCGTAGAGGTCGATGACGACCTGGTAGCGCGCGGGTTCGGCGACCCGGAAGTTAAAGGTGCTCCGGGTGTACTGCTCATTCCAGGTGCCGCTCTGGCCCTCTTCGTGCCAGGTGCCCTGCTGGTGCCAGTAGGCGTCTTCGAGCTCAAAGACCGGGTTGCCTTCGGAGGTGAGGAGCGACGCGCCGAGGGCCACGGAGCCGTTCAGGGGAAAGCGTCCGGGGAACTCCAGGTCCAGGGTGTACATCGGCCCCGTCTCCAGCGTGACCGGGGCCATCCCCCGGGTCGGCGTGGTCGCATCGAGGTGGAAGCCCTCCTGGTGAACCGGGGTCTTGGTGAGCCCCAGGCGCCCGTAAAGGGCTCCGCCCAGGCAGAGCAGCGCGAAGAAGAGGGGGAGCAGCGGCCGATAGCGAATCATCATCGTGTCAGTCCGGCTGGGCCATCAGGTCAAGGGAGCCCTCGGAGACGGCGTGTCCCACCATCACTTCGTATTCGCCTTCGCCCCAGCGCTGAATGCTCAGGCGAGCGTCTGACGAGGCGCGGTAGTCCCAGGAGTAGGCGGTGGTGCGGGTCTGGCTGCCGCTTTCCCGGCTGATCGTGGCGTCGCTTTTGCCCTTTTCCCGGAGTCGAAAGAGCTGTCCCTGGTACTCGATCTCGGTCGGCGGTTCCTGGTGGATCGGCCATTCAACCGGGCGGTAGAGCGCGATGCTGAGTTCGTCGTCATCTTCGACCGAGAGCCAGAGGCGCTCATCGCTGCCCCCGTAGAGGAGGTAGTCGTGCCAGAAGAAGCCGTTGGCGTGATTTACGATCCGCTGGCTGACGATGTAGGTCTCATCCAGGTGCACCACCACGTCGCCGATCTCCAGCGAGCTCAGCGATACGGTGCGCCCCGGGGGCAGGGCGAGGGGGCGGGGGGAGCGCCCCAGGAGCTTGAAAATCCAGCGTTTGATCCAGTTCAGCACGGTTCACACGACCCTTTTTCGGTATCTCTCAACGTGCCGGACATCTAGCACGGAGCCAGGGGGAGTGTAAACGTGGGGGGATGCGTAAGGGCGGCGATTGGGAGGGAGAGGGTGGACATTCGGGGAGAGCAAGGCGTGCGTAGGCGCCGGGGGATCAGCTTGCTCCGAAGAAGCTTTTGAGGCCGCTTAAGCCGATTTGTATGCCCATCGCGATGATGATCAGTCCCATGAAGCGGGTCATGATGTCGCGATAGAAGGACTGGGAGTGTTCGCGCTCGTCGGCGCCCTCTTCGGCGTCATGGGCCGAGGCCCTGCGTGCCGAGACGTAGAGCACCACCCAGAGCACAAGCGCGGTCACGCCCACGGCGATCAGCGCCTCCCAGGGCAGATCTTTTTGGCTCTGGGCCGAGAGGGTGATCACCCCGGTGATGGGGCCAGGGCCCCCGGCAAAGAGGATCAGCGGGCCCAGGGCGGCCTGGTGTGCTGAGGGCTCCGATTGAGGGTTGGCCGCGTCGGGGGCGCCCGGGGAGGGGCCGGCCGGCTGCTGGCTGCCCATGAGCATGGCCGCGCCGATGCCCACCAGCACCGCCCCTCCGGTCACCGAGAAGGCGTCGACCGAGACTCCGAAGACGCCCAGGATTTTTATGCCCAGGAGCGCGGAGGTTCCCAGGATGATCAGGGTGGCCAGCGTGACCTGTGTGGCGTCTTTGCGCTGCACCTGGCCGGGCTGGCCGGCCTCAATGCTGGTGAACATCGCCAGACACACCGCCGGGTTGACCAGCGAGAGTATGGTGACAATGGCCTGCAGAGTGCTCTCCATGGTGCTCCCCCCGGGAGGTGTGATGCGGTGTGGGTGATGCGCGTGGTTTCGGGCACTCTTAAAGGTGGTCCGGGCCCGGGGGCCGACAAGGCGTGCGCGCTGGCGGGTAGGAGGGGATGGAAGGGGAGGAGGTCAGGGCGTGGCGCGCAGCTCCAGGAGTGCGTGGGTGTCGCCGTGAGGGCCCTGGCAGAAGAGCTCGGTCAGGGTGGTGGACTCTACGCGGACCGGCTCACAGCCCTGCGGGTTCACCGGGCCGAAGTCGCCCTCGCCACTGGCGTGGAGGATGGAGAGGGTGCAGGTCTCTACCGCGGTGGCGCTCCAGCACAGGCGCAGTATGTCGCCGGCGCGAAAGCCCTGCGTCGGGGTGGCTCGGAGCTCGGAGGTGGGTGTGGGGGAGGAGGGCGCGGTGTCTGGGGGCGCCGCTGGCGAGCGCGTGGTCTCGGTGTCGGGCGTGGGGGGAGGGACTGGCCCGGGAGGCGCCGGGCGTTGGCAGGCGCCCAGGAGCGTGGCAGCGGTCAAGAGGAGCGCAAGGAGAAGGGGCATGGAAAAAGATGGGGAAAAGGCTGTGGAAAAGCTCGGGAGAGCCCGTGCGGCAAGGGGGGCGTTGAGCCGGGGCGCGGGGTGGGGCATCGTCAAGACTGCGACGGGGGGAGCACGCGACCGGGAGGTTGAGGGTGCCTTTGGAGGCGTCGGGTTGACAAGAGCTGCGGCGGCGACGCGGGTGATGGGAGCGAAGGCCAGACGTGATGGGAGTGTGGGATGAGAGAGTTTGAGCGGATCATCGGGATCGACTGGGCCGGGGCCGGCCGCGACGACCAGCGGGTGGGGCTTCGCATCGTCGAGGCGGCGGCCGGACAGCCCGCGCGCGAGGTGCGACCGCCGGGCACCCGGGCCAGAAACTGGAAGCGGGTGGAGGTTTTTGATTACCTGCGCGAGCTTTTGCGACCCGATGCACCGCGCACTCTGGTGGGGATCGACGCCTCGCTGGGCTACCCGGTGGGAGCGGCCTCGGAGGTCTTTGGCGTGGAGAGCTGGCGCGCGCTGGTGGCGCGGATCGCCGCGATGCGCCGGGACGCGCCTACGCTCGATGCGTTTCTCGATCGGGTCAATATGCCTTTTGCCGAAGAGGTGGGCGTGCCGCTGTATTCGCGCGACCGGGAGGGGCGGGCGTGGGATCGGCCTCACCACAGCCCTGGCGAGTTCTACAGCGCGCGGGGCGTGGCGTACTGGCGGATGGTGGAGCTCTTTTTGCCGCAGTCTTTGAGCGCGTTTTATATGGGTCCGGGGCCGATGGTCGCCGGCCACACCCTCACGTGTCTGGCGATGCTCGACGCGCTCCTGACGTTGCGCGACGCCGGTGAACTCGATGTGAGCGTGTGGCCGCAGGAGGGGGGCTTGTCGGGCACGCATCACGTGATCGCGGAGTGCTATCCGTCGATGCTACCGCGAGATACGACGATTCAGGATAAGGATCTGCGCGACGCGCAGGCCATCGCAGTCTGGCTTCTGGAGCAGTCGCAGCGTGGCACGCTCGACGGGTTTTTGAAGGAGGTGGAGCGTGTGCCGAAAAAGGTGGCGCAGGTGATCGCCGAGGAGGGGTGGGTGCTGGGTGTGCGGCTTCCGAAACAAGCGCCAGCGCTGCTGGGATGTTGGCCACACACCGAGGACGGGGAGGTGTCCTGAGTTAAATCATTAAATCACAGCGGCGCGTGCCTTGGCCGAGACCCACTCCGAGAGCACGACGGTGCCCAGAATGACCAGAAAAATAACGCTGACCCGGCTCCAGGCCAGGGTGTCGATGGCCCCCTGCAGCGCCATGCCGATGCCGCCAGCACCGACGAGCCCCAGCACGGTGGCCTCGCGGATATTGATGTCCCAGCGGTAGACCGAGATGCCGGCAAAGGCCGGGGCGATCTGCGGGATCACGCCAAAGGTGAGCACCTGCAGGCGGCTCGCGCCGGTGGAGGCCACGGCCTCCACGGTGTGGGCGTCGATCTCTTCGATCGCCTCGTAGAGGAGTTTGCCGCAAAAACCCACCGAGCGCAGCGCGATGGCGATGATGCCGCTGAGCATGCCCGGGCCGAAGATCACCACCAGCATCAGCGCCCAGATGATGGAGTTGACCGAGCGCGAGGTTACCAGCAGGGCCAGGGCCACCGGGCGTACCAGGGCCCGGGAGGGCGTGGTGTTGTTGGCCGCCAGAAAGGCCAGTGGCGAGGCAATCATCACGCCCAGGATGGTGCCCAGGGTGGCGATGTGGATGGTGTCGATGACCGGACCCCACAACTCGGTGAGGTAGCTCAGCCGCGGCGGCCACATGCGCATGGCCAGGTCGGCGCCCTGGAGGGGGGCCGAGCCCACAAACTCCCAGGTGGTCTGGTCGCTGATGATCTTGGCGCAGAAGACCACCAGCGCGGCCACGGCCAGCGTCGCGCCAAAATGGCGAGCGCTGGCGGCGCGGTCGCGTCGCCGCCAGATACGTGTGTCGCCCTGAATCTCGACAGGCATCAGAGAACCCTTCGGCGGATGGCGCCGGCGAGGTACTCGGCGACAAAGACGGTGGTGATGATGAGGATGAGGATGGCCGAGACGGCCTCGAATTCGTAGCGATCAAAGGCCGTGGTCAGGGTGGCGCCGATGCCCCCGGCGCCGACGATGCCGATGACTGCCGATTCGCGGAAGTTGATGTCCAGGCGGTAGAGCGAGAGGCCGATAAAGCGGGGCATGATCTGGGGGAGCACCGCGTAGACGACCTTTTGCAGCCAGGAGGCGCCCACCGAGTCGATGGCCTCGACCGAGTTCCATTGAATGGCTTCGATATCTTCGGCGATCAGCTTGCCGAGAAAGCCAATGGTGGAGACCACCAGGGTGACCACGCCGGCAAAGGGCCCGAAGCCAAACATGGCCACGAGCATGATGGCCAAAATGATCTCGTGGAAGGCGCGGGTCACCGCCAGGATCGCGCGGCAGACCAGGTAGACCGGGCGAGTGGCCAGGTTGCGGGCCGCTCCCAGCCCCAGGGGCACCGAGAGGGCGATGCCGGCGGCGGTGGCCACAACCGTCATGGTCAGGCTCTCCAGGATGCCGGCGCGAATGTCGCTCCAGCGGGTGAAAAAGTCCGGGGTGAGCGCGGCGGCAAAGAACTCGGTGGCGCGGCTCAAGCCTTCGAGCAGGCGCGGCAGGTCGATATCCACCGAGGAGAGGGCCCAGATAAGATAGAGGGTCGCGCCCAGGTAGAGGGTCCAGCGCGTGCGGGGGTTGGCGATGCGCGGGGGGCGTCGCCAGGTGCGGGGCGTCTGGGAGGGAAGCGTTGCGCTCACGCGGCCACCCCCTCGCCGGCGGTGTCGAGGTGGGTTTGGTCCGAATCCCAGTCTTCGCCGCCGTAGATCTCGGGGAGCACCGCGTCGGTGAGCTCGGCCGGGGCGCCGTCAAAGACGATGGAGCCGGCCTGCAGGCCGACGATGCGGTCGGTGTAGGCGCGGGCCAGGGGCACGTCGTGAATGTTGATGATCGCGGTGAGATCGCGCTCTTTGCACAGGTCGCTCAAAAGCTGCATGACCTGGCGAGCGGTGCGGGGATCGAGGCTGGCGGTGGGCTCGTCGACCAGCAGGAGTTCGGGCTGCTGCATCAGGGCGCGGGCGATGCCCACGCGCTGGCGCTGGCCGCCGGAGAGGGCGTCGGCGCGGCGGTCATGCAGCCCCTTGAGTCCCACGGTCTCCAGAAGATCGAAGGCGCGCTCAACATCGGCCGGGGGGAAGCGGCGCAGCAGGCTGTCGAGAAAGCTCACGTAGCCCAGGCGCCCGCTGAGCACGTTCTCCATCACCGTGAGGCGGTCGACCAGGGCGTAGTCCTGAAAAATCATCGCGATGCGCCGGCGTGCCTCTCGGAGCTCGGCGCGCGAGAGGTTGCTGAGTTCCTGGTCGCCGAGTTTGACCGAGCCGGCGGTGGGTTCGACCAGGCGATTGATGCAGCGGATCAGCGTGGATTTGCCGGCGCCCGAGGGGCCGATCAGCGCCACGAGCTGGCCGCGGGGCACCTGGAGATCGACCGAGGGCAGGGCGACAAATCCGTCGGGGTAGCGTTTGTGCAGACCTTGGAGGGTAAGCATGGTCGGGGCCTTGGCTCAAAAAGGTTATCGGCAGGCGTAGCCGGGGTTAAACACCTGGTCGATCTGGCGGATCACCGCCCAGTGTTCGGCGTAGGAAATGGGGATGAAGCCGTCTTCGTCGGGGAACTCCTCATCGAGCACCGAGCCCTCCCAGGGGAAGCTGAAGAAAGCCCGGCGAATCGCCTCTTCCAGCTCCGGATGCAGGTTGTAGGCTACGCCAAACCCGGTGGTGGGGAAGGTCTTGGAGGTGTAGAGCGTGCGGATCTGGTCGCGGGGGACTTTGCCCTGCTCAAAGAGGCGGTCGGTGACCACGTTGGCCACCGCGGCGGCGTCGTAGTCGCGGTTGAACACGCCGAGTAGTGAGTTGTCGTGGCGTCCGGAGTAGGCGACCTCGAAGTCGCGTTCGGCCTGGAGATCAAACTCCGATCCCAGCAGCGCCGAGGGGGCCTTAAAGCCGGAGTTGGAGGTCGGAGAGGTGAAGGCCAGGGTGTGGCCCCGCAGCTTTTCAACCGAGGTGATGGGGCTGTCGACGTGGGTGATCAGCTCCATCTCGTAGCCAAAAGAGCCATCGGCGGCGGCCATCATCGCCAGGGGCTTAAAACCCGCGCAGTTGACCGCCAGGGGGAGGCTCCCGGTGTTGAATCCGGCGATGTGCAGGCGTCCGGCGCGCATCGCCTCGATCTGGGCCGCGTTGGAGCCCACCGGGAAAAACTGCACTCGTCGGCCGGTCTCGGCCTCCAGGTGTTTTAAGAAGCCGTTCCACACATCGCGGTACTGCGCCGGATCTTCGACCGGGGTGTAGGCAAAGATCAGGGTCTCGGGGTTGAGCCAGCGCTGGCCCGTGGGGTCGCGGTCGGCGACCAGGTCGCCGTCGCGGTCGCAGAAGCGGGGGCGGTCGAGCTGGCCCTCCTGGCACTCGCCATCGACCCAGTCACCGACGCGCTCACAGCCCGCCAGCGTGGAGAGGACCAGCGCAGCAGCGAGCGCCAGGGGCCATCGGAAGGGCTGGCAGGCGACCTGGAACATACGACACATCGAGGGTTTAAGGGGGCTTGGGTGGGGCCTGTGATGGCCTTCCTTATAGCGCAGAGGTTCGCGCTCGCCAACGGGCGGGCCCAGATGTGAGGGGGCGGGAATGATTTTTGAGAGGGCGATCGTTGAAAATCCCGCCTGCCTCGACGCCACGTTTTGGGCGTCAGGGCGCATAAAAGCAGATGGAAAAGACGATGGAGACAGGAGAAAAGCTCATGCGAAAAGCTGGATCTGTGATCGCGTTGCTGGCGGCCACAAGCGTGGCCTGTTTTCAACCCGAGAGTGCCCCGGACCCCGAGGTCAGCGCGCCGGCGGTCGAAGAAGCCCCGGTGGACCTGAGCGCGCTCCAAAAGATTGAGCCCACCGGCGGGGCCGACCTGCGGGTGAATCAGGCCGAGATGGCCATGCGCCTGGAGCTGCCCGATATGGTCGCTCAGGTGATGCCCTCGGTGGTCGGCATTCATACCGAGCGGGCCGTGCGCCAGCGTAGCTCGCCATTTGGTCGTTCTCCCTTTGGCGGGCATCCCTTCTTTGGGCCCCGCGGGGGGCCGCAGCCCCAGGAGCGGGTGCAGGAGGGCATCGGCTCCGGGGTGATCGTGGATGCCGAGGGGGTGGTGATCACCAACAACCACGTGATCGAGGGCGCCGACACCATCACGCTCACCTTGCATGACGGGCGAGAGTTTGAGGCCGAGGTGGTGGGCACCGATCCGCAGAGTGACATCGCGGTGTTGCGCTTCAAAGAGGCGCCCGCCGACTTAAAGGCCATCGTGTTTGGCGACAGCGATTCCCTGCGCCTGGCCGAGTCGGTGGTGGCCATCGGCAACCCCTTCGGGCTCTCGAGTACGGTGACCCTGGGGATTGTCTCGGCCAAGGGGCGCGGCAATATGGGGATTGTCGATTACGAGGACTTCATTCAGACCGACGCGGCGATCAACCCGGGCAACTCCGGGGGGCCGTTGGTGAACCTGCGCGGGGAGCTGGTGGGGATCAACACGGCCATCCTCTCCAAGAGCGGCGGGTATCAGGGGGTGAGCCTGGCCATCCCCTCGACGATGGTGCAGGGGGTGATGCGGGGGCTGATCGAAGAGGGGCGCGTGAGTCGGGGGTGGCTGGGCGTGGCGATTCAGGAGCTGACGCCGCGGCTGGCCGAAGCGCTGGGGGAGAGCGGTCGCCGCCAGGGCGTGGTCGTCAGTGATGTGCAGCCGGAGAGCCCGGCGGAGCGCGCCGGGCTGCAGCGGGGCGACATCATCACCGCGATTGCCGGGCGCTCGGTAGATTCGCCGGCGGAGCTGCGCAACCGGGTGGGGATGAATCAGCCGGGCACCGAGGTGGAGATCACCTTTGTGCGCCAGGGCCAGGAGATGAAGGGGCGTCTGGCGCTGGGGTCGGTCGACGAGGCTCAGGGGGCGTCGGCTCCGGGGTCGGTCGGAGCGCCGGTGGAGGGGCTGAGCCTCCAGGCGCTGGATCAGGGATTGCGCGCCCAGCTGCGGATTCCGGCGGCGGTGCGCGAGGGCGTGGTCGTGACCGAGATCGAGCCGGGCAGCCCGGCGGCGCGCCTGCGTCTGCGCCCGGGCGACGTGATTCTGGAGGTGAACCGCCGTTCGGTGAGCTCGCCGCACGATGTGAGCAAGCACTGGGAGGCCTCCCGCGCGCAGGTGCTGGTGCTCCTCTATCGGCAGGGCGCCACGATCTTTATGACCTTGCCCGTCGACTAAGCGTTGCGGGAGGCTTTGTAAAGAGAGGCCTCCCGCAGCTCGTATGACGAACGAAAAAAGCCCGCTCCAGCGGGCTTTTTTTGTGGGCGCGGCCCGCCCCGGGGGCTTTGCCGGCGATGCGCGGTCAGCGATGCGAGTGGGCCGGCACGCGCTCCTCGGGAGCTTCGACGTGGCCATCCTGGCCCATCTCGCGCTCCAGACGCGCGAACTCGTCGGCCAACGGGTCGTCGAGGAGCCGGTCGAGCTCCTCTTCGGCCAGCGCTTCTTCGCTGCGGGGGGCTTGATGAGCGAGGGTGCGCTGGTCGGGCCGGGCGTGATGCGGCGGGTTTGTGATCTGGCGACGCCCCTGCTGCCCGTCCGGGGTGGGCGGCGCCAGGCGGTAGCCCTGAGCGTCGCGGAAGCGGCCCATCAGGATGGTCATCACGTCGATGGCCCACCAGAGTACGAAGCCGCCGCCGGTGAAAAACATCAGCAGGCCGCTCAGGATTTTGCCGGCGTAGAAGCGGTGCACGCCAAACATGCCCAGAAAGACCGCCAGGGTGAAGGCGACCACCTGGCTGCGGTGGCTAAAGGTCTCGGGGGGCCGAGAGTGCGGCGTTTCAATGGGGAGGTAGTCGGTCATGGTCGAGGGCTCCGATCGGTGTGCTTTTGGGGACGGGGCGGGCGCCGAGGGGCCCGCGCTCGTCCTTCTAACGCGCGGGAGCGCGAACCTATTTAGGTCTACGGGGGCTGACAAGGGTTTTGGGAGGCGTTTCCCGACGCGCTGCCCTCAGATGGCCGAGTGTTCGGGGAGGTGCCGGGCATAAAAAAAAATCGCCACCCGAAGGTGGCGAGTTTTGGAGAGAGGGGAGGCTGACCTCGTCAGCGCTCTCGCCGCTTCAGGGCTGGCGCGTGCCCTCAAACGAGGCTTCCATCTGGGTGGGCGGCCCGTTGTCGCGGCGAATCTCCCCGTGGAAGATCCCCTCGTCGATCAGGTCGACCTGACCATCGGAGTCGGTGTCATACATCAGGCCTTCGCCTTCGACGAAGAGGTTGATGGAGAAGTCCAGGTCGGCGAGGAATTGGTTGGCGTAGGTGCTGATCAGCGGCGCGACCAGGCTGCTGCAGACGCCGCCGATGGGCAGGTTAATGCCGGCCACGGTGACGGTGCCCAGGTTGTCGCAGATCCAGTAGTTGAGCGCGCCCGAGATGCTATTGGCGTTGCCGCCGGTCATCGCCGGGATCAGCGTGTTGTTGAGGATCTCCAGGATCACCAGGCCGTAGGGTACGGTGAGTTCGTGGGCATCGATCTCCAGGCGGTTGTAGTCGGCCAGTCGGCCGTCCCACTCCGACTCCAGGGCGCCGATGGTGCTGCCCGAGCCCAGGCCAAAGCGGATCTCGCCACAGTCGGCCGGGCTGGTGTCGGTGCAGTTGCGTCGCCAGTAAAAGTTCATCGCGCGCCAGGAGTCCACCCCGCGCAGCTCACCTTCGCCGACCTGCTTGTTGGAGATGGTCAGGATGCTCTCGACCTTCATCTGACTGATGGTGTCGTTGAGGTCCTGGCCGATGGCCATCAGGTCCTCGAAGAACTGCATGCGGCTGAGCTGTTCGTTGATGAATTCTTCGATGGTGTCACGGGCCTCTCCGCCAAAGGCCAGCGCGATAGCGCATTCTTCGAGGCTGCGATTGTCGCAGACCCAATCTTGAGCCCAGTCGACGGCCAGATCGGCGATGGCGCGACCCGGGTTCGAGATGGCCTCGATTGCGCCCACGATGGTCGAGCCAATCGCCCCGGTGCTTGAGATCGCCTCGCGGAAGTCCCAGTAGCTCTCCACGTTGTAGACGCCGGTGGACATCAGGTGGAGCAGGTCCAGGGTGACGACGACATCGGTAATCGCTTCGGGCTCGGCGCTGACGTCGTCCAGGCAACCAAAGGCCATGATCTGATCAAAGGCGCCGCGACCGTAGACCACCGCGGTGAAGCGGTGCGTGGGGTCGATCGCGTCAAAGGAGGCCATCTCGGTGATGTCGAGCAGGTCGGCCTGGTGCACCGGCGCATCGGCAGGCGGCAGGAAGGTGGGGATGGTTGAGCAGGGGTGGCGCACCGAGTCCCAGAGCCGGACCTGCACCATGCTCAGGGGGGCCAGGTCGCTCTGGCTGTAGTCCACACCCACGCGCAGATCGCCGGTGGGGGCGTCGGTGATGTTGATCACAAACTCCACCGGCGCGTTTGCGCCCGGGTGGGAGGCGCGCACGCGCAGGGTGCCAAAGAGGTCGCCCACCACCAGGAGGTTGCTGGCGAGCCCCTGCTCGTTGGTGATCACCGCGCGTGACTGCAGGCGGACGTCTGGCGAGCCGGTGTCGGCGAGGATCTCAAAGGTGATGGACTCGTCGGCGACGGGCTGGTCCTGATCGTCGACCAGGATCGTCTGCAGCCGGGCGGTCTGTCCCAGGTAGGTCTCCGAGGCGGCGTCTCCCACAACGCGCAGTGTGTAGCCCTGCGCATGCGGGTTGCCGGTGTCGGGGGGATCACGATCGGTGTTATCACCCACCCGGGTGACATCGTCGCCGCTGTTATAATGCACGCTGCTCTCGCCACAGCCGACGCCGGTTAAGAGCGCCAGCGCGAGCAGTGAGACAATGTAGGTAGAGGTGCGAGTCATCGGCAGATCCATGAGGTAAGTCGGCGACAGCTTGCCGGAGTGAGCCCGGTTAAGAACTCTCAAGGTTAGAGCAAGTCATATGCCACATGCAAAATGTGACGAAATCCATGCTTAAGTACGCGCAGCTGTAGCGAAATGCAGCGCAGATGACAAGTGGTGTGAGGGCATAAGTTGGCGAGGATGGGTGGGTTTTTACTCCAGGTGCCTCGTCGGGCGTGCCAGAATGGCACAGAATCCGGCGTTAGCGGTCCTTTGGCGGGGCGCCGGCTGCGTGGCGGGACGACGCATATAAGAGGGGGAAGGGGGGGCGCATTTAGCGTAGAGCTTCTAAGAGCTCGGCAAGCCCGGCGTCCGGTGGTGTGAAGCAGCCGCCAAAGCAGGGCGGGCCCGGAAACTCGTCGCGACGCTCGGGCTCAAAGAGCTCCCAGGTCTGGCGGTAGTCCACCAGTTTGCGGCCGGCCAGGCTCCGAAAGCGATCGAATTCATCCTGGCGCATGCGGGCGTGGTGGCCCGGGTGCCACTCAAAATGAAAGATATCGTCATAGCGCGCCCCCCAGATGATCCCGAGCCCTTCGGCCAGCTCGCCGATGCGTTCCCACCGGGCCTTGTCCTGGTCGTAGTGCCGGTTGGCCTCGCTCATGGTGGCGCGGTGGGTCAGGTTGAGATCGAAAGAGAGACCCACGTGATGCCAGCTCGCCAGGCGCCGGCCGCCCGGCGGACTCCAGCGCCGGTAGCCCGAGATAAAGATCACTTCGATGCCCTCGTGCTCGAGCAGCGCATATAGAAGGCGCGCGCGCAGGGCGATCTCGGGGTGGATGGTCTCCAGGTGGTGGCCCCCGCGAATCTCGGAGGTGGGGGGCAGGGAGATCGGGGGGAGCGTGGGGTTGAGGGCCGGCGGTACCGCGTCTGCGCCGGGAGCGCCGGGGGGCGAAGCGCCCGCCAGCGCGGGCGATTCGGGGTCGAGCGGGCATTGGGCCGAGGCGTCCACGCCCAGGACCTGGGCGCGTCCCTGGTAGCCACGTTCGCGCAGGCCCTGAAGCAGGCGCGTCACCTCGCAGGCGTCGACGCCCACCTCCACCAGATGCAATTCCCTGGCGAGCACTCGGAGGTTCTGGAGGCCCTGGAGGGTGGCCAAACCGGGGAGCCCCACCAGCATCAGGTCGCCACCCACGGCTTCCAGGTTGCGCAGGCCCTCCAGGTGGTTGAGCTGCGGGCTCTGGCGCACGATCAGGCTGCCCTCAATCCGGCGCAGGCTCCCCAGGTCGGGGAGCGCCGGGGCCTCGTAGCGCTCGATCACCAGATCGCCGGCAATCAGGGTGCAGCCCTGCAGGGATTCCAGCGGGCCGGGCGGGCAGATGCCGGCCTCGGAGGTCGTAGTGACCACGCGGCCCCCGGTGGATTGCTCGGCCCCCAAGGCCGGCTGCGTGTGTTGCGCGCTGGCGCAGCCGGCGAAGGTGAGCAGCGCGGTGGCGCTGAGCACCGCGATCTGTGCGAGTTTAGTCATCGAGCGACGAGAGGTGTGAGAGACCATGGCCCAACTCCAATCCAAAAAGACCGGGGGAGCATAGCACAGGTGGTGGCGGGATTCTGAGCGGGGAGGCGGGGATGTGCGGTGGGGCGGGAGTGAGGGGGGCAGCGTGTGCTCAGAGTGATGGTTTTGTCTCACTCGTCCTGTTTATAGCCCGGAGGGATTGGAGATTGATGCTGAGGTCGGGCGGTCGTGTAAAAAGGTCGCCTGAAGGTGGAGAGGTTTAAGGTTGTGATAACGAGAGCGATGTAGGTTTTGAGCGTGAGGATTGTGCACGTGCCACCTCCCCTTCCACCACCCGCGCCACAAGCGCGGGTGTTTCGTTGAGGGGGAGGTGGCCGGCGCCCTCGATGACGTGCAGCGGGGCGGCGGGGAAGAGCTCTTGCCACAGGGGGATGCCGCGGATCAGGGCACCGAAGGTGTGCTGGCCGTGCACCAGGGTCAAGGGGGTGGTGACCTCATGAAAGCGGCGAGCGTGGCCCATGCGGTCGAGTTCGCGCAGGTAGGAGAGGGTGGTGCGCATGGGGGTGTGGGCGACCGTGGTCAGGTCGGGCTGGTTGTCGCCTTGAGTGGCGAGGGAGCGGTTGGTGAGCCAGCGGCCCAGGGGATTGGCGAAGGTTGTGGCGTAGGCCAGGCGCCCGAAGCCCGGGATGAGAAAGAGCTTGAGGTACCAGGGATTGAAGGCGAAGGGTTCGACCATGATCAGGTGGTCGAGCTGGTCGGGGTGGCGGCGCAAGAGCTCGATGCCCAGGAGCGCACCGCTGCAGCTGCCCACGCCAATAAAGGGGCCCGAGTGACGGGTGCGCAGCGTGGCGAGCCAGTCGGCGACCGGTTCCACGATGGCGTCCAGGGAGTAGGTGGCCGGTGCCGGGGAGCGGCCGTAGCCGGGCCAGTCGCAGGCGGCAAAAGCGCGCTGTGGGGGGAGATGGGCGCGCAGGGGATCGAAGGTGTGGTAGCTGCCTCCCCAGCCGTGCAGGCCGATGATCAGGGGGCCTTTCTGGAGGGCTTCGAGGGTGTGAAGGTGGGGGAGGGGAGAAAGGGCGGTGGACATGCACAACTCTCATCTACGGCGGGTCGAGATGCCGGGGCATCGGGCTTCGGGGCGAAGCTCTCACCGAAGGAGGGGAAGGCAAGTCGGGATGTGAGCGTGGCGGGCGGTCGTCCCGGGCTCAGGAGGTGCCGGCGCCCAGGAGGCCCTGGAGCTCGGCGACCGCGGGGCGAAGGGCGCCGGGGTTATGGCGAGCGATGTCCAGGAGTTCGACGATGAACTTCATGGCCTGGCGTGGCGAGGTGACCAGGCCGTGGCGGTAGAGTCCGGCGATGATGCGGGGCAGGAGCTGGTCGAGGGCCGCCGGCAGCGCCTGGGTGTGGGCCTGGCGGTAGAGGCGGAGCACGCGGGCGGCCAGAAGCTCAAAATCGTCGGGGCCCAGGGGATTGAGGTCGACGAAGGCGTCGTCGGGGGCGGCCTCTCGCAGGGCGTTGACGCCCTGGTCGTCGGGGGTCATGGCGAAGAGGGCCAGCAGGCCCTGGCCAGGGGAGTAGCGGGCCGGCAGGGTCTGGAGCACCCCGAGGCCGCCGTGGCGGAGGTCGTCTTGTTCAAAGGGGGCGGCGTCGGCGCCCAGGCTGGCGGCGGCCATGGCTTTGAAGAGGTTGGTGGCGTGCTCGCGGTTCTCGCTGGAGAGCAGGGCGAAGCGTTCGGCCTCATCAAAGAGGAGCACCAGACCGGCGTAGCCGGCGTCGCGGGCCAGCACGTGGATGCCGCTCAGGAGGTAGGCGTAGATGCGGGCCCAGGGGCGGTAGTCTTTGAGGCTGTAGACGGTGCGGTGCTTGCCTTTGAGGCGGCGCAGGGCCTGATCCAGGTCGCGGTTTCGGCCCATGGGCTGGCCCTCGACCCAGCGCATCAGGCGGTCGAGAAGGGGTGGGTCCGGGGTGTGTTGCAGGCGCTCAAAGTGCGTCAGCGCGCAGCTCAGGTAGAGGTGTGCCTCGGGCGTGGGCAACTCGCCGCAATCTTGATCGGGCCCGGGCAGCGGGGGGAGAGCGAAGCGGGCGCGGGCTTGCGGGCTCTGGAGGGCGCGCTCAAAGAGGGGTGTGAGCCCCTGGCGAGCGGCCCCGGGGTGCTCGGGGTAGGTGAGCTGGTCGATGAGCCCGCGGTAGACGCGGCCGGGGTTCCCCGGGGAGCAGGCGCGGGCGTCGAGGACGACGCGGGCCACGAGAAAGTTCTGGGCCAGGGCCTGACGAGCGATCACCTCCAGGAGGTGGGTTTTGCCGGCGCCGTAGTCGGCCAGGAGCACGCGCAGGTTGCCGGCGCCGTGGGTCAGGGCCTGGAGATCGTCGTTGACCCGGGCGATCTCGTCGTGGCGGCCCACGGTGTAGGCGTCGACGGCTTCGTCGGGGACGACTCCCAGGCGCATGGCCTCGACGACGCGGGGGGGCAGCCCGGTGCCGGGCTGAGGGCGGCAATCCAGGAGGGTGACCGGGCCGGTGCCGGTGCCGATCAGCGCGGCGTTCTGGCCAAAACGTCGGGCCAGGTGAAGGGCGTCGTCGGGGGCCAGGGGATAGATCAGGAAGCCCTCTTCGGGGGGCCAGTCGCCTTGCGGGTCCAGCGCGCGGGTGGGCCGGTGGTGCAGGCCGCGCTCTTGAATGAGGTGGGTCAGCGCGGCGTGGCTGCGGGCGTTTTGTGCGGGGGAGCACAGCCGGGAGGCCGGGTTATGCGCGGTGATCAGGGCCCAGGGGGTCTCGGGGGTCAGCTCCGGGAGGGCGTCCAGGGCGCCGGCGGGCTCGTCGCAGCGAAGCTCCCGGGGCTCGGGAGTGAGGACCAGATAGCGGGCGGCGGTGTAGGCACGCCAGAGCATGTCGGGGTGGGGGGCAGATGAACTCATGGCGGCAGCCGTGTCAGATGAGGCCAGAGAGAGCGCGGTGCGGAGCCTCATCGAAAATGCGTCGGCTGACAAGGGGCGACGCGTGCGAGGGGGCCAGGGAGAGCATCTGAGCGGGCGATTTAGCGGGGTAAAATGGAAGGTCAGGGGTCTGAGTGGGCGATTTAGCGGGGTAAAATGGAAGGTCAGGGGTCTGAGTGGGCGATTTAGCGGGGTAAAATGGTAGGTCAGGGGGCTGCGTGGGTGATTTAGCGGGGTAAAATGGTAGGTCAGGGGGCTGCGTGGGTGATTTAGTCGGGAAAAAGGGGAGGTAAGAGGGCTGAGTGGTCGGGTTCGGTGGGGAGCCCGCGAGGTAAGTGCGGTGTCGATCAAGCTTTGCATATGGTGAAATTTTAGTAGGATTCTATCACACGATTTCGACACACGCGCGCGGGGGGCTGTCAGTGAGTCTGGCGTCCTGAATGTCGCTCGCTGAAACCGGCGCGTTATGTGCAAAAAAAGGGGCGAGGCTTATGGATAGCGACACGGACCTGGTGGCTCGGATGGATTGGGTGAGCACGGAACACGATGTCGACGCGTTGCTCAAGGTGATGGCCGGTTGGATGGAGCACGAGCGCCTGGAGGAGCTTGTGGAGCGTCTGCCGGGGTGTCTGGCCGGTCGGATTGGCGTGGCGAGCGTGGTGGTGATCCAGGAGACGTCGGGGGAGCGGGTTGTGAAGGCGGCCCACGTTCAGGGTGAGGTCTCCTCGCTTGAGGCCTGGGGGCAGCGGCTTAACGTGGGCGCGCTGGCGGCGCGTCCGGGGCCGGCAGAGCTTGCGCCCCCGGAGGATGAGCCCTGGGCCTCGGGGCTGACGCTGCCGCTGGATCTGGGGGAGGGGGTTGAGGCGGTGCTCGCGCTTCTCTCGTGGACGCGGCCCTTTGACAGGCGTTCGCGTCGTCTGGCGAGTCGGCTCGCGCAGGGGGCGGCGGCCACGCTCAAGCGTGCCCGTCAGGCAGCGCTGGCCGAGGAGGCGCGCGACCGGGCGCAGCAGCAAGCGCAGGCCTGGGAGGCGCGCGCCACGCAGGCGCTCGCCATGGTCCACGGCCTTGGTGAAGGGGTGGTCACGCTCAACGAGGCCGGGGAGGTGACCTTTGCCAACGCCAGCGTCGCGCGGCTGCTGGGGCAGCCGGTCGAGGTGTTGCAGGGGCGTGACTTTCATGGCCTGGTCCACCCGCAGGGGCGTTGTGGCGGGGATGGTGAGCCCTGTGCGCTGGAGTTGGCCATCTCACGGGGGGCCGAGGTGCGCTCGCATCAGGATACCTTTGAGCGCAGCGACGGGATGCGTTTTACGACGCTGACGACCATTGGCCCGCAGCCGGATGCCTCGGCGGGGAGGGGGTTGGTGGCGGCGATCCGTGACTTGAGCGACTATCAGAACATGAAGGCTCGCCAGCTGCTCAACGATCGCATGGTGGCGGCGGGCACGCTGGCGGCGGGGATGGCTCACGAGATCAACAACCCCCTGGCCTTTGTCGATGCCAACATGCGCTTTGCGCTCCAGGCGTTACAGGGGGGCAGTGAGGTTTCCCCCGCGTCGATGGAGGAGGCGCTGATCGAGGCGCTCGACGGGGTGCAGCGCATGCGGCGTATTGTGGAGGGGATGGGGGTCTTTGGGCGAGGGGCTGGCGAGTCGCGGGGCTGGATTAATCTGGAGCAGTGCCTGGCGGATGCGATGGTGGTCAGCGCCGGGGAGGTCAAGCGGGTGGCCACGCTGCGGCGCGTGGGTGAGCCGCTGGGACAGGTGCGGGCGAATGCGGCGCAGATGACCCTGGTGTTGGTGAACCTGCTGATGAACGTGGTTCACGCCTTTGACGCGTCCCATGCCTCACCGGAGGTAGTGGTGCGCACGGCGCGGACGCAGGAGGCGGAGTCGATTGAGGTTCGGGACAACGGCCGGGGGATGTCCGGGGCGTTGAGCGCTCAGATCTTCGATCCCTTCTTTACCACGCAGCCCGCCGGGCGAGGCACCGGGCTGGGGCTTTTTGTGGCGCGCAGCCTGATCCATGAGCTGGGCGGTGAGCTCGGCTGTGAGAGTCGTCCTGGCGAGGGCTCCTGTTTTCGGGTGGTGTTGCCGCTGGCCGAGGCGGCGGGCTGAGGCGGGCGCGCGTTGGGGGAGTCTGGCGAGGGAGGGGGGCGTCAGTCAAACGCGTAGACGGCTTCTTCGCCATGCTCGGCGACCAGGCGGTCGACGTACATCAGCAGCTTTTCGCGCTGCTGCCAGAAGACTTTGAGGCGCAGGCGGTCGCGGCTGTCCTGGGCGGGGAAGAGGATGGGGTCGACGACTTCGGGGCGCATCATGCGCACCGCGTCGATCATCGCGCGGCTAAAGCGGGTGACCCGGGGCAGGCGGCGTTCGACCACGGCCATGGGTTGGAACTGGAAGGCGGCGCCGTTGTCCAGGCTCAAAAAGGAGCCGGCCACGAAGTGGTTGTTCACCCCGTAGTAGTCTTCGACGGTGCTGTAGCGGTCGAAGTTGTTGGTCAGGTAATCGAAGACGGTGAGGTTGGAGAGCTGGCTGGCGAGCTGGCGGGTGGTGGTGTCGCCGAGCTGGTTGCGGAGGCGCTGGGCCTGGCCGGTGGTGTCGGCATCGATGACCTTTTCGACGACGTGGTGCGCGGGCTGCTCCAGAAGCTGCGGGTCGGCGTGGAGGTCGACCAGGGGCGTCCAGGTGTCGACGTACTCGATGGGCCACTGGTGGATCTCGGGCACCCAGTCTTTGATGACGCCGTGGAGGAACTCCTGGTCCTGGCCGGCGTCGTCGGCTTCGAGGACCCAGCGCAGGTCTTCAAAACGTTCGCGGGCGTAGTCGCGCTGGCGCGAGGTGTTGACGCGGGCGTAGAGCGCGTCGAAGTCGTCGCGGCTGATGCGGGCGTGTTTGTTTTCGGGGACGATAAAGCCGCAGGGCAAGATCTGGCAGAGGCGGTAGGCGGCGATCTCGGTCTTCCAGCCGTCTTCCCATTCGAGTTGGGCGGGCTTGAAGGCGTAGCGGGTCTGCCCCTCCTCGACCACGCGCAGGCTGACCGAGCGGCCGCCGCCCAGGGCGCGTAGCGCGGCGTTGTCGGCGGTGAGCAGCGTTTCGGTGGGGGTGTAGAGGGTCGGATCGTGTTCTAGCGCGCGGTCAAAGAGGCTCTGCAGGGCGCCGGGAGTGGGAGCCTGGCGGTAGGCCCGGGTCAGGATCTGGCGCGCCAGCAGGTGTTCGCCGCGCGCCAGGGCTTCGCTGGCGAGTTGGTCGGGGGCAGCGGCCTGAGCCAGGGCCTGGGAGGCCTCTTCGGCGGCCACGTCGATGGCCTCGGCCTGGCGGCGCTGGCGTTCACGGTCCAGGGCGAAGTCGTCGATGAAGAGGGGCTCCACGGCGAGCGCCGGCGCGTAGGTCGCGGCCTGCGAGGCGCTCGGGAGGGCGGAGGCGCCCGGGGCCAGGGAGGCGTAGGTCACCGCGGCGCTGGCCACGCCGGTGGCGATCAGGGCCAGGGTCCAGGGGAGCACGTGGCCGGTGCCCAGGCGGCTCCACAGCGAGCGCTCCAGCGGGAGCGGGGCGGTTTCGGCCAGCTCGGCGCGGATGGCCGGGGGGGAAATGTCGGCCGAGGCTTTGAGGGGATGGCGCGTGGCGTGAGCCAGGAGCATCGCGTGGAGTCCGCGGGCCAGCGAGGCCTGAATCCGCTCGTAGATCGGGTGCTCTTCGAGGGCGATGAAGGGGCCCTCGTCTTCGGCGATGGCGTCGGCCACCACCCAGATGCCCCGCTGGAAGAGGGCCAGCAGGGTTTGAAAGTCGATATTTCCGTAGACCGCGTCGCCGATTTTCAGGCGGTAGCGCGCGGCGGTCGGGGCGGCGCTTTGCAGGACCCGGGCGATGTTGAAGGGATCGGCCAGGGGGGCTGACGAGGCGTCTGGCGCGCGCTTTTCCGGGCGTTGCGAGGCGTGCGCCGGTTGGGGGGCCGGCGCCTGGGGCGCGGGCGCCGGCGGTACCTCGGTGGGAGGGGGCGGCGGTGGGGATGCCTGCGGCGCGGCGGCGGTTTCGAGCGCGGCGGCGGTTTCAAGCGCGGCGGCGGTTTCAAGCGTGTCGGCGGTTTCGAGCGCGGCGGCGGTTTCAAGCGTGTCGGCGTCGTCTGCGGCGGCGTTGTCGGCCGGCTCGGAGGCCGGCTGGCGGGCGTCGTCGGCGCCGGGGAGACGATCGAAGGGGCGGGGTGTGTCGTCGACGATAAAGATCTCGTCGGCCGCCTCGCTGACGACGTCGGAGATCCAGTCCTCGCCCCAGCCTTCGTCCAGCGCGCTGAGATCGTCGCGGGAGCCCGGTGTGCTGCGGATGGGGGAGGGCTTGGTGGCGGGAGGCTGCTCGGTGGCCAGCGCGGTGTTTTTGCCGCGGAGCTCCCGGAGGAGGGCTGCGGCCAGCGGGCGCATCGGGTCGCGGCGGTCGGCCTCGGGCGCGCGCGGCTGCGCCGCGCGTGATTCAAAAAGCCCCAGCCGGGGCCGGGGGATGTCCGGACTCGCCAGGGTGTCGCCGGCGGTGTCCGCCGTGACACCGCTGTGAACCGAGGCCTGGCGAGGCGCGTCTGGAGCGGGGGGAGGCGTCTGGTGGCCGAAGACGTTGGCGTGCTGGACCCGGGCCCAGCCAGCGCTCGCGCTTGTCGTGCGGGCCAGCGTGATCGGGGCGCCACAGAGCGGGCAGTCGACGGCCGGGGCCAGCGCCTGGCCGGCGGGGCCTCGCACACGAAAGCGGGCGGCGCAGCTCGTGCACTCAATGTCGCGCAGCAGGGGGGCGTCGTCGGACATGGCGTCAGCGGGGACTTCGGGCGACCAGGGACTCAAGGGGCAGTAAGGCGCGTCTCTACGCGCGCGCCCCTTGAGGGTTACCATGTGCGACGCAAAATGAAAGAATTTAGCGGCCTTCGCCCCCCGCTTCGTCGGGAGCGTTGTCGCCGGGAGCCCCGGGAGTGTCATCGCCGGTAGGAGCGGGAGCGGCGGTGGCCACGCCGCTGCGCAGCGCGCCCTCGGTGAGTTCGAGCACGTCCCAGCGGCTCATCTGCGGGTCGGTGGTTGAGCGCAGGGCGTGAATGCGCAGGCCTTCGGGGGTCTGGGAGGCGTCGACGCGGGTGATCACCGGGGTGGCCAGGCCCTGGTCGCTGACCTGGCGGCCGTAGACCACCAGGGTGACGCCCTGATCGTCGACGGAGAGGGGAGACGAGGGGGTGAGTTGGCCCAGGGCCTGGGGGCCGGCCAGGGAGACATGGTCAGCCAGGAGCGCGGAGATGGCGTCATCGCCGTGGGTCTCTCGGAGCGCGGGGGCGAAGAGGCGCAGAGCCCGCTCCCAGGAGTGTTCTTGCGCGGCCCGGGTGAAGTGTGACCAGGCGGCCACCATCAGGCTGCGATCGTCGACGGGTTGGGGCGCCGGGCGCATGGCCACCCCGTCGCAGGTTCCGGTCAGGCGCATGCTGCCGTGGGCCACCTGGTCGGGAGCGGCCGGGGTGACGAAGGCGCCGGCGATCACGTGACCGTGCTCCGAGAGCAGGTAGCGGCCCAGGAAGGCGCCGCGCTCGTCGACGCCGCGGGCCATGAGGACTCGGGCGCGTTCTTTGTCGGTGGCGACCTCCTCGGCCACCCGAACCTGGCGCACGGGGAGTGCGGGGCCCTCGGCCGAGGAGTGCAGCTCGGCGGTGATGCCGGCGCCGGCACCGGCGCTGGCGAGCACCGGCCAGAGTGCATCGTGCTCGATGGAGGGCAGCGGGGGAAAGAGCCCGGTGACGGAGAGCGCCGGGGATTTCAGCTGCCAGGGGGAGCGCAGCGGTGTCTCGGGCAGCAGCCCGCCGGGGGAGAAGGTCACCGCGACCGGCTCCAGCTGATCGTGCCACCACTCTCGGCCGGGGTAGCGGATCCCCTGATAGATCGGGTAGAGCCCGGCGGCGCGGTTGATGAGCTGGAAGCGCTCGGCATCGTCTGGAGACGCGCGCAGCTCCAGGCGTCCGGTGCTCTGGCGGCCCACGGTGGGGCTCAGGGGGGCATCGATCACGTAGTCATACACCAGCGGGCAGCCCTTATCGACGCGGTAGCTCCAGTCGATGTCCTCGGTCGATGCCTCCCCCGGGGAGAGCGCCAGATCGGCCATCAGCTCGGTCCAGTGCTGGTCGAGGGCCTGTTGTAGCGCGGCCTCGGAGAGGGCCGGGGTGTCGGCTTCTTCGGGTGGCGTGGCGGGCACGGCATGACAGCCGGTAAAGGCCCATGATACAAGCACCGGCGTAACGACGCGCCAGAACGAACACTGCCCAACGTGGTTGGTGGACATCTTCCCCCCCTGATGTAGAAGTCATGGATATGGCATCGCTCTGAATCGCCGCGACGACCCGGAGCGTTGGCGGCCATCGCACAACATGTGCACCTCGGTGACGGTGGCCATCTGGAACCCCGAGAGCAATCGCAGATCTTGCAAGGAGCTTGGATGACGAACACACAACAACGCGTGGTGGTGGTCACCGGCGCTGCCGGTGCCCTGGGTGAGCATGTGGTGCGCCACTTTGTGGAGCATGGCGAGCGGGTCGTGGGCTGGGATCTTCACGCTCCGGGGCAGGGCAAGCTCGTGGAAGACCCCGAGCAGCAGGGCGTATGGCGCGCCCAGGTCAACGTGACCGATGCGCAGGCCATCGCCGACGCAGCCGCCCGGGTGCGTCAGGAACTCGGGCCCATCGATGTTCTGGTGCACTGCGCCGGCGGTTTTCGGTGGTCGCCGATTGAGGCGATCGCTCCCGATGACATCGACTTTTTGGTCGACGTCAACCTGCGCTCCTCGCTCTACATGGTGCGCGAGGTGATGGGGGCGATGAAAGAGCGCGGCCACGGTCGGGTGGTCCTGATCAGCTCGCGCTCCACGCTCAAGCCCGGGGCTGGCGAGGGGGCCTACGCGGCGACCAAGGCCGGGCTCAATGCGCTGGTGAGTGCGGTGGCCGACGAGGTCCGGGCCAGCGATGTGACGATCAACGCGGTGCAGCCCTCGATCATCGATACCGAGGCCAACCGCCAGGATATGCCCGATGCCGACTTCGAAACCTGGGTCGACCCGGCCGAGCTGGCCGGCATCATTTACGGGCTGTGTCCGGCGGCAGAGAACCCGATCAACGGGGCGCTGCTGGTGGTGGCCGGACGCACCTGAGAGCCCGTGCTTGACCGGCTCCCGGCCAGCGATTACCTACCTGCGAGATGTTTAAAATGGCCGCGCCCCGAAGCCGGCCCTCAGTGGAGGTGGACCATGGAAGATGTCACCGTCATCGATCACCCGCTCATTCAGCATAAACTCTCGCTGATGCGCGAGAAAGACACCACCACCGCGGCTTTCCGCAGCCTGATGGGCGAGGTGGCGCTCTTGCTGGGCTACGAGGTGACCCGGGATTTGCCGATCGAGTACGCCGAGATCCAGACCCCGCTCACCACCATGAAGGCCCCTCATCTGGTGGGTAAAAAGCTGGTCATCGTGCCGATTCTTCGCGCCGGGGTGGGCTTTGTCGATCCGCTCCTGCAACTCCTGCCCTCGGCACGGGTGGGGCATATCGGCCTTTATCGCGATCCGGAGACGCTGCAGCCGGTGGAGTACTACCTGAAGTTGCCCGAGCAGATGGACGACCGCGACGTGATCGTCGTCGATCCGATGCTGGCCACCGGGCATTCGGCGGCGGCGGCGGTGGCGCGCATTAAGGCGTTTGAGCCCCGGTCGATCAAATTTATGTGCCTGCTGGCCGCCCCCGAGGGCGTGGCGCATATGCGGGAGCGGCATCCGGATGTGCCGATCTACACCGCGGCCATCGACGAAAAGCTCAACGAGAAGGGCTACATCGTCCCCGGGCTCGGTGACGCCGGAGACCGCCTCTACGGGACCAAATAACCTCTAACCTCAAGCTCGCCGCGGTGATGCGGGCGCGTGACGGGAGTGACGTGACCATGTCGCAGGAAGCTGGCCCGGTGGAGGTTCGTCGCCTCAGCGGCGAATCGGTTCATCGCTACATCGACGATCTGGCGCGTTTGCGGATCGAAATTTTTCGCACCTACCCCTACCTCTACGATGGCGACCTGGATTACGAGCGGCGCTACCTGGCCCGGTATCTGGAGAGCGCGGAGAGCGTGCTGGTCGCCGCGTTTGATGGGGAACGGGTGGTCGGGGTGTCGACGGGCATGCCGATGGCGGCCAGCGACGAAGACTTTCAGCGCCCCTTTAACGAGCTGGGCTATGATGTCGACGCGATCTTCTATCTGGCCGAATCGGTGCTCCTTCCCGAGTATCGCGGCCAGGGCGTGGGCGTGCGCTTCTTTGAGGAGCGCGAGGCCCACGTGCGGGACCTGGGGCGCTTTCGCTTCGCCTGCTTCGCCGCGGTGGTCCGCCCGCCCGACCATCCCGATCGCCCCGAGGGCTGGCAGCCGCTGGATGACTTCTGGCGGCGGCGAGGCTATGAACGCCAGCCGCAGATCCGCACGATGATGCGCTGGAAGGAGATCGCCACGGTGGAGGAAGTGCCCGAAGTCATGGAGATCTGGCTCAAAGACCTGGACGACGGATGAGTAAGGTGCGTGTGGCCACCGCGCAGTACCCGGTGGATTTTCTCAAGGGATGGGATCATTACGTCGATAAGATCACGTCCTGGGTCAAAGAGGCCGCCGGCCACGATGCGCAGCTCGCGGTGTTCCCGGAGTACGCTTCTATGGAGCTGGTCAGCCTCTTTGCCGAAGAGGTGCGCCAGGACCTGCCCTTTCAGATGTCGGAGATGCAGCGCCTGCTCGACGACTACCTGGCCCTGCATCGGGAGCTGGCCCGGCAGTACGGCATGTATGTGGTCGGCGGCTCTTTCCCGGTGCGTCTGCCCGATGGTTCGTACCGCAATCGGGCCTATGTGTTCAGTCCTCAGGGGCGGGTGGATTATCAGGAAAAGATCTTGATGACGCGCTTTGAGAGCGAGCTCTGGCTGATCTCGTATGGCGACCAGCTCAAGGTCTTTGAGACGCCCTTTGGCGCCTTTGGCATCAACATCTGTTACGACAGCGAATTTCCCCTGCTCGCCAGGCGGCAGGTGGAGGCCGGGGCCAATCTGATCGTCGCGCCCAGCTGCACCGACTCGGCTTACGGGTACCATCGGGTGCGGATCGGCTGTCAGGCCCGGGCGCTGGAGAACCAGTGTTACGTGGCCCACGCGGTGTTGGTGGGAGAGGCCTCCTGGTCGATCGCCATCGATGAGAACTGCGGGCGCGCCGCGGTGTACACGCCGGTCGACGTCGGGTTTTACGAGGATGGCATTGCGTCGATTGGCGAGTGGAACGCCGCGCAGTGGGTGTATGCCGATGTGGATCTGGCGCGCAGCGAGGAAGTGCGGGTGCGTGGCGAGGTCTTGAACTTCCGCGACTGGGACAACCAGTCGGTGGCGGCATCAGCGGAGATCGAGCGGGTGCACCTGGAGTAGCGGCGCACGATTTGTTTCGCGAAGTTGCAAGTTGTTGAAATAAAAGGGGTATCTCGGGGCGCTCTGTGGGGCTAACGTGGCCGGGTTGTGGGCTGCGTTCGTCTTTTCAGAGAGGTTCTACATGAAGTTACGCGTGATCGGAGCGGCGTTGCTGGCGATGTCGCTGATGGCCTGTGGCGAGGGCGACGACCTTCGCGTCGATCGTCCAGAGGAAGGATGTGAGGAGGGCTGTGAGGAGGTGGGCGAAGCGCCGGCCTTTGAGTGGACGGAAGGGGAGCATGGCACCGCGGTGTATCGACCGGACGAGCCGACTCCGGAGCCCGAACCGACTCCGGAGCCCGAACCGACTCCCGAGCCCGAGCCCGAACCCGAGCCGACTCCGGAGCCCGAGCCGACTCCCGAGCCCGAACCGACTCCCGAGCCCGAACCGACTCCGGAGCCCGAACCGACTCCGGAGCCCGAACCCGAACCGACTCCCGAACCCGAACCGACTCCGGAGCCCGAGCCCGAGCCCGAACCCGAACCGACTCCGGAGCCCGAACCGACTCCGGAGCCCGAGCCCGAAGACGAACTCTCCTGCGCTGAGGTCGAGGGCGTGTGCCGTTTCTGTGGGCCGCCGCAAAACGTGGTCACCAGCTGCCCGGGCAACAGCACCACCTTTGAGTGCGAGGTCCTGCGCCTGACCAATGCCGAGCGTCGCGCCGCCGGCCTCAACGAACTCACCTACAGCGGTGAACTCGCTGAGTCGGCCATGATGCACGCGATGGATCTGGACAGCTGCAACTACTTCGCCCACGACTCCCTCGACGGCACCAGCTTCTTTGAGCGCTGCGCCGACATGGGCTACCCGGGCACCTGCACCGGTGAAAACATCGGGGGCGGGCAGCGCACCCCGGAAGCGGTCGTGCAGGCCTGGATGGACTCCCCCGGGCACCGCCGCAACATCCTCTACACCGGGCATACCCAACTGGGCGTGGCCTACCACGAAGGTGGCGGTCGCTACGGACGCTACTGGGTTCAGCACTTCGGTCGCCGCCGCTGAGCGCTGGGCGGACCGGACTCGCAAAAAAAGAGCGCCCCCGAGATGGACTCGGGGGCGCTCTTTTAGGTGAGACCAGGCCGCAAACTCGGTGTGCGACGAGACATCAGGGCAACACGAGTTCGCCGCGGAAGTTCGCATCCACCATCAAAAAGCCCTGACGGGTGGAGAGGGGCTGACTCTGCTCAAGGGTGAGCTGCAGGTTGGACAACTCCGGCGAAAATTCGCCCAGGGAACTCAGGTCCGGGGCGGGCACGGCAAAGGAGAGCCCCTCACCAACGGCGCCTTCGATCTCGGGCCAGAGTTGCTCATACATCAGCGTCTCCAGCGCGTTGGCGTCGAATTGCGGCTCGCCAATCGAGGCGTCGATAAGCCACATGTGAATGCTGGGCTCGTCGGCCAGCTCCAGGCCGATCTCGCCAGCCTGCAGCCCCATGTTGGCGCCCACGCTGAGGCGCACGCCAAAACGGTCGACGCGATCCGGGTAGGTCAGCTCGATCTCCAGCTGACCCAGATGCACCATCAGGTCGTAGGGCTCGCCGGCCGTGGGCGGCGCGATCAGCGGCGGGAGCTTGCCCTCAACGCGCGCGGCCTGAACCAGATTATTGAAGGGCGCCGGGATCATCTCACTGATGTCCATGGTCAGCAGCCCCGCGTTCCAGACTTCGTGGAAGATGCCGTTGATCAGCGCCAGGTTCAGGCCGAGCTGCAGCCGGGAACTCAAGAAATAGGGCAGCTCGGGGGAGGGTTCGCTCATCAGCGCGACCCCCGGGCTCTGCTCAAAGATGGGCTCGGCGCTGGTGGAGAGTTCGGCGCGAATCACGCCTTCGAGCCCCTCGCGATGAACCGGTGTAAACTGCGAGATCTGGCCGGCAAAGTTCAAGGCGATCGGCTCACCAAGGCCCAGATCGAGATCGAAGCTCTGAGCGGCCATCGCGTCTTCGAGCGAGGTGAAGAGGTCGAGCAAGAGCTGGGGCAACGTGTCGATGAAGGAGAGGTTGACGCTCTCCAGAATCATCTCCTCCAGGCTGGTGCGCAGCGCGCTGTTGGCCAACTCAAAGACGGCGTTGACCTCCGGGCTCACAAAGTTGGGCGTGGCCCGCTCCAGCGCCAGGTCAAAGCGCTCCAGTTCGATCTCAAAGTCGTCTTCGGCGCTATTCTTGGCGATGCGGACTTCGGCGTAGATGGCCAGGCTGGCCGAGAGGTCGCCCTCCAGGCTCAGCGACTGGTCGTTGAGCTCCAGCCCCCCGGCGGTGGTCGCGACAAGGTTGGGGATCTGGGCAAAGAGCTGCAGGCCCTCGTCGGTCAGATCGAGTTCGACGCGGGGCTCGTTGACGTTGACGTCGAGCACCCGCAGCACCAGCGCGCTGGAGTCGACGACCGGATCGGGGAGCTGCGAGTTTAAGTCGAGGTGGCGCAGCACCAGGTAGAGGATGTCGGCCAGGTCATCGGTGAAGACCTGCGACTCGCTCAGAAACTCGGGATCCTGGCCGTCGTCGAAGAAGTTCTGGCCCAGGTTGAGGATCAGGCCGTCTTCCAGCGTCAGGGTGCCGTCTTCGCCGGTCGGGTGGTAGGCCGGCGCCCAGATAAAGTCGGACTGAGCGTAGCCCTCACGGTTTTGCACCCCGTCGTAGGCGGTCACGTACACCGAGTTGATGCCAAAATGGGGCTCGTAGGTCGCGCTGAAGCGGCCCTCGCCGTCGAGCTCCACGGCCTCTCCGTTGACGTGCACGCTGACGATGCTGTTGGGGTCGGTGACCGCGCCGCGCACCTCGACGCTGGGATGATCGGCGGCCAGGAGCTGGGCCCCGGGCGCCGGCGACTCGATGAGAATGTCCGGCGGGGTGTTGTCGACCAGGGCGTCGGTGCTACCGCAGACCGGCTCGCCAGCGTCGACGGCCACGCAGGCCTTAAAGGTCACGCGGCCTTCCTGGCGCACAAACCAGCGGGCCTCGTCATCCTGCTGCTCGACCGCCTCGGCCGGGCTGACCTCCCAGGTGATATCGGCACCGCTGATCGGGCGGTTGAGCCCGTCGAAGACGGTGGCCCGGGGGGTGATGCGCGTGCCGGTGGCGTAGGCCAGACGCGAGGGGTTGAGCTCCACGCGCACCAGCGCGGGCTGCTCCCAGGATGGATCGGCGTCGGGCTCCTCGCCAGCATCCACGTCCTCGTTGGGGGCGCCGGTGGGTTCGGTGTCGCTTCCGCAGGCGATGAGCGCCGGGCCACAGAGCGCCAGGGGAAGCAGGGCGAATAAGATCGTCTGAAGGGATCGTCGCATAGGTTCACCGGACTCCGAAGTTGCCGCGAAGGATGAGATGACGGTCGGTCTCGCTGAGCTCCGGATGGGTCAGCCCGAGCTCGCCGCCCACCGGCAGGTCGTAGACCCCCAGCGAGGGAGGCAGCACAAAGGAGGGCACCGGAAGCTCGGGCAGCGCCGCGTTGAGCGCGTCGTCGAGCATGGTCTGGAGGAAGCCGCGGAGGAAATCCTCCAGGACGTCGCGGGTGCTCTCCGGCAGCGAGATCTCGTCGGGAGAGAGGTGGAACTCATCGAGGATGATGTTGTCAAAGCTGAGTTGTCCGTCGATGAGGTTGACGGTGGTGGTCGCGGTGGCGCCCAGCGAGAGGGTCACCGGCTCGTCAAAGAGCCCCGGGTAGAGCATCTCCAGGCGCATCCCGCCCAGCATCAAGGTGGCCTGGCCGTTGCCGGTGAGAGTGGCCACCGGGGGCAGGGTAGTGCGCAGGGTCACCGCCGCGCCCTCGGCGTCTTCGCCAAAGAGCGCCCCGCCGATGTCGGCCTCCAGCAGGCCGCCGCGCCACAGGGCGTGCAGGGCCTGGTTGAGCAGGATCACGTGCACCGCCACCGCGGTGTTCTGGCCGCCGATGGGCTCATGCAACAGGGTTCCCGCCGGGTAGGGCACCCCCAGCGTGGGGTGGGCGATGGCCGTGGTGCCAGGGCGCACCCCGCTGTACATCCCCAGGAGCAGGCGCGCGCTGGTGATCGAGAGCGAAGAGAAGCCCAGGTCGTAGAGCAGCTCGATCGGGGCGCTGCCGTCGAGACGGGGCACCTCCATCCCCCCGCTGAGCGCGTCGGTGCCCAGGTTGCCCAGAAGGTCGCCGAGCAGGCTGTCGAAGTTGTCGACGATGGCATCGCGGACCGCGTCTTCGACCATGTCGCGGATGGTGCCCTGGATCAGGTCGGCGATGAGCCCGTAGATGAAGCTGGAGAAGCCGTTGGCTCCGCTGATGTCAATCTCTCCGGAGGTCACCGAAGGGGTGCCACGCAGGCTCGCGCTGAGGCTCTGACCGGTGAGGGCAATGTCGCTGGTGAGGTTGAGCGTGATGTCATTTACCCAGGCCTTCGGCTCCAGTGTTCCCGTCACCTTGCAGACATTAAAGCCCGATTGGGGGCGAGCTTTGATGTGAATGCGGATACCGCGCAGGATCGCCTCCATGTTGAGGCCCCCTCCCACCAGGTTGAGTGCGGTGAGGTGACGGTAGAGGTTCCCGTTTCCGAGATCGATGCCGAAATAGTCCACGCCGGTAATGTACACGTCGTAGCAGCTGGCTTCGGCCAGGCGATTGTTGGGATCGACCACCCCGTCGTGGATCTGCTGCAAGAGCCCCGGGCTATTGAGGACCTTGAGGAGCACGTCGTTGAGGCTGCGGATCTCGGTGGTGTGGCCCCTGTCATCAAGCGCGTCCTGGGCCAGGCGCAGGGCGACGGTGTCGTCGGTGTTAAGCAGGTGCGGGCCGTAGTCTTCGGAGGCCAGGAAGGAGCAGGTGCGCACGCTCTCCTCGCCAAAGGTGTCGCGGGCCACGACGTCGACGAAGTTGATGCCAAAGCGCGGCCGCACCGTGGCGCTAAAGCCGCCCTGATCGTCGAGGAGGGCGGCGTTACCGTTGACCAGGACTTCGGTCACTCCCAGGGTGTCGGCGACGGTGCCGGTGAAGGTGAGCGGGGTGTTGGGAGCGTGCTCGATCATGGTGCCGTCGGTGGGGCCGGTGCACACGATTTGCGGCCCTTCGCTGTTGACCACCACTTCGACCTGGCGGGTGAGCGGGGCGCCGGTGTCGGTGCCTTCGGCGACGGTGGCCACCAGCTGGTAGATGCCATCGGCGTAGAAGCGGAAGCGTCCCTGACCGTAGTTCTCGACGACTTGCTGGTCCTGGGGCGCGCCTTCGAGGGGCACGGCGTAGGTGATGCGGGCGTTGGGAACCAGGTTGCCGAAACGGTCCAGGGCCTCGGCGCTCAGGGTGATGATTTGCCCCACCGCGTAGACCTCTTGATCGGGCACCACGCTGACCAGGAGCTCCGCCGGCAGGTCGGGGACAACTTCCAGGAGGGCCGGAGCGGTGTGCTCAATGCCCTCGGTGTAGCAGCTCAGGTTGTAGATGCCGGTGGTGGTGATCGTGGCCACGCGCTCGTCCAGGGTGACCCCGGAGTTGGTCACGTCGGAGATCAGGCGCAGGTCGGTGCCGCTGAGATCGACCCGGTTGCCAAAGGCATCGTACCCCTGGCAGGTGGCTTCCACGCTCTGGCCGGCGGTGATCTGGTGGGTGTCCAACGCGGTGGTCAGCGTGGTCAGCGGACCGGCCACAATCTGAACCGAGGGGGGCGCGAGATCGCTGAGTCTTAGCTGTGGCGAGGTGCAGGCGACGATGGCCTCACCCACGCGCTGGGCTTCCAGCTGCCCGGAGCGCCGTGCCAGCAGGTCGGCCGGCGAGACGTTGACGCGCTGCGGGGGCGTCTCGTCTTCGGCAAAGGTGATGACCTCGCCGGCCTCATCGAGGAATTCGCAGCGGACATCAAAGCGCTCCCCGGCGGTCAGGGGCATGGGGTGATCGATGACCGTGCGAATCGCCGCGGGAAGCACGGGCAGCGCCTGAGCATCGGGAGCCTCGACAGCGGCGTCGGTGCCGCCGTCGGGTTCATCGGTGGACCACTGGCTGGAGTCAGCGACGTCGTCGCTGCCACAGGCGGTCCCTCCTAAAAGCAGGCCTAGTAGAAGGGTGGGCCACATCCATCTCAGGCTACGAGATGCAGGGGTGGGACGGCGTGAAGTGACCATAAGTCAGGCTCCCGTCAATGCGGTTATCGAATACAGCGCGTCAGTGTTCAAAAGTGTAACGGTGAGGATCTGGGGGCGCAAATCGCGCGAGCGCGCGCCCCCGTGCCGCGCGCCTTAGAGCTCGGGGAGGGCGTCGAGCGCGTCTTTGAGCTCGCCGCGTACGCAGGCGATGCAGTCTCGGCGGTTCAAAAAGCCGCAGCCACTGCGTGGCGAGTCGCTCATCGCCTGGAGGGCCGGGCGAGTGCGCGGATCGCCGAGTTTGACCAGGGCCTGGATCTTTTCTTTGTAGGCGTCGCAGTTCGAGGCCGCTCGCAGCTCCACTCCCAGGCGCTCCCAGCGCTCCAGGTCATCCAGCGCGTCGTTGTCTTCCAAGAGCGAGTAGGCCCGGCGCCGGATGCTCGAGCGTTCTCCCTGGCTTGCCAGCGCGGCGATGGCCGAGCGGGAGGTGGTGTTGAGGTGGGCGGTGAGCCAGGCGCTGGCGTCGTCGCTGCCGGCGGCCAGGGCGTTGACCATGGCGTCGATCAGGGCCGGGTCGTGTGCGTAGCGGGCGTCGGCCTCGACAATGGCGTTGGCTTCGGCCACCAGATCGACCTTGCGACCGACGTGCAGGTCGGCCATCAGCGCCAGGTGGCGCAGGTGGGGATCGTCGGGGCGCTGGAGCAAGAGGGCCTCCAGGGGGCTGCGGTCGCCGGTGCGGGCGGCGGCCACGGCCTGGAGCACCTCTTCTTCTTTCATCAGAGCTTCGCGGGAGGCTTCGGTCTGGCGCTGGGCCCGGGAGTCGGCGCCGACCACCAGCAGGGTCGCGCCCAGGAGCACCACCACCAGCAGCAGGGCGCCGGCGCTCACCCGTTTGAGCAGCAGCTGCTCGGCCGGAGCCAGCGCCTGCCAGCGGGGCAGCACTTCGGCCTGCCAGCGCTCGCGCAGGGGGATGGCGGCCTTTCGAGCCCGTTCGCGCAGGGTCTCCAGGGAGTCGCCGGCGGCGGTCGCCGCGGCCGTGGCGATCGGAGCCAGGGCCGAGGTCAGTGGCGCCTGGTGCAGGGTCTCCAGCTCCTCGATGAGCTCCCGGGCGCTCTGCGGGCGCGCGTCGGGGTCCTTGGCCAGGAGCCGGGCCACCAGGCGCTCGGCGGCCTGGGAGAAGGCCATCTCCGGGCAGCGCTCGCGCAGGGTGGGCACCGGGTGGGTGACGTGCTTGCCCATCAGACGGGCGATGTTGTCATCATCGTAGGGGGGCTGGCCGGTGAGCATCTCAAAGAGGACCACGCCCAGGGCGTAGAGATCGGCGCGGGCGTCGATGTCGGCCCCGGCGATCTGCTCGGGGGCCATGTAATGAGGCGTGCCGTAGACCATGCCCTTGCGGGTCAGGCGCGTCTGAGGCGCCTCGGTGCTCTCTTCGCCCGGGGAGATGCGGGCGATGCCGAAGTCCATGATTTTGACGAAGTCGGGATCGTCTTCGCGATCCACGAGCATGATGTTCTCGGGCTTCAGATCGCGATGGACGATGCCATGATCGTGGGCCTGGGCCAGGGCGGTGGCGATCTGGCGGGCGATATGGGCGGCGCGCACCAGGGGCAGGCGTCCCAGAGCCATGGCTTCGTGCAGGGTCTGACCTTCCAGGTACTCCATGACCAGAAAGAACTGGCCATCGTGGGTCTGGCCAAAATCGGTGGCCTGGCAGACGTGCGGGCTGTCGAGCGCGGCGGCGGCCTGAGCTTCGCGCTGAAAGCGTGCCACGACCTCTTTGTTTTCGGTGAGCTCGGCGTGGAGGACCTTCAGCGCCACGGTTTTGCGCATGAGCACGTGCTCGGCGCGGTAGACCTGTCCCATGCCTCCGTCGCCCAGGGGGCGTTCCAGGCGGTAGCGCTCGGCGATGAGCGTGCCCGGTTCCATCGAAATGGGGCCCTGGCCGCCTTCGGGGGCCGGGGCTTCGGGGGCCGGAGCTTCGGAGTGCTCGGAGGCTTCGGCCAGCGAGGCCGCGGCCTCGGGCTCAAGCGCCCGCGTGGCTCCGAGGGCGTCGGAAGGGGGCGCATCTTGCGCGGCAGCCGTGGGAATGACGGGGGTATCAGGCATCGGTGAGCGTATCCAGATGGCGTCAGAATCGAGTCGAGTGGGCCCGAGTGCGGCGGTCGGCCCCCCGGCGGCCCCACAGTCTCAGGGAGGCCATGGCGAGGAGCACGCCGAGGTGGGTCAGACCATAGCCGCCAGGGGCGTCGCTGGCGAGGGTCGCACACCCGGCGTCGGGGGAGGAGTGCAGGGTAGCTCCCGGCGTGGAGTCGTCCACCCCGGCGGCGTCGGGGAGTGCGGGGCGATCGGCCGGCTCCGCGGTGGTGTCGGGGGCCTCGGCGGTGTCGGCGTCCTCGTCGGGGCGGGCCGCGGGGGCGCTGGCGCGATCGACGCGGATCAGGGGCGCCGGCAGGCGCTCGCTGGTCAACCACAGCGCGTCGTCGCGGCGATCGTAGGTCAGCGCTTCGCCCTGGAGCGTGCCCGGGTTGACCATCACCCGTTGCGGCGCGGCCTCAAAGGCCTGCCGGAGCTCGCCGCCCGGTGCGCAGTAGGTCAGCAGGTGGGTGTAGGTGCGCAGGGTGAATTCGCCGCCGTCCGGGGAGACGTCGGCCGCGGTGATCATTTTGCCGAAGCTCAGCGAGCCGGGCAGCGTGAGCTCGGCGATGTGGCGAGCCTCCAGCAGCGAATCGGCTTCGGCAAAGGCCTCGCTCAGCTCAAAGACCCCGGCGTTGCCGCTGTCGTTTTTCTCGAGGATGAAGATCTCGGCGCTCCTCGGATCGACGAGGAGGGCTTCGGCGTCGCGAGGGCCGCCCTGGTAGGTAAAGCGTTGGGCTGCGATATCCTGAGTCAGCTCCAGCCGGGGCGGGGGAGGTTCGGCGAGCCGGGGTTCGGGCACGCGGTAGATCATCAGGTGGTCGCGGCGAGCCAGGTTATCGCCGATGTCGGCCAGGTAGAGGCAGGGTTGGGGGCTGCCGGGCTGGCAGGGGCCGATGGCCATATCCTCCCAGTCGACGTTCTGGGCCGGGGGCAGGCGCACCTCGGTGAGCACCTCGCCAGTGGTGCTCAGGGCGAAGAGACGCGCCTGGTCGCCGGAGTCGTTATGGGTCCAGAGGATGTCGGGGTTGAGCCAGCTGGCGGCCAGCCCCGAGGATTCCCCCAGGCGCTCATCGTGGATCTCGGCGACACGCTCACCAGGGGCCCAGCCCTCGCATGCCTCGTCCTGGGCCCGGGCGGCCGCCGGCGTCAGGAGTGTGGCGAGGGCCACAAGCGCGATCAGGGGGCAGGCGTTGAGCTGGCGAATCAGACCGGCGGCCGGCATGGGAGCGCTCCGTGATAAAGGGGGGAAAGACCTCGGGGCAAGGTATCAGCCGCAAAAGTCGGGAGGCAAGGAGTGGGGAGGGGCTGCGAGCGATACGCGATACTCCCCCAAGGCGCTGCACGCGGTGCCGGGGCATCAGGGATGCCCCGCGCTCGGCTAAAATCAGACAGAATGGAGATGATGCACTTGTGCCAGAGTGTCACGGTAAGGTGATGGACTGTTGCAAAATACCACGGTGGGGGTGGGGGTAAGGTGATGCACTGTGCCAAAATGTCGCATTTTTGGAGCGTCGGGGGGATCGAGGATGCCTCTCGCTCGGCGAATAGCGGATTCGGCGATCTCGGGGGGGCCCGAGTGGCAGAGTCGGGCGGGCGTGTCGGGAAGCTGGTGGGGGGGCCGTGCGTTGATGGTTGCCAGCCCGGCGCTGCCGAGTATGGTCGCACGCAATACGCCCTTGCCGCCCGTGAAACGAGGATGGCGTGGCAGGCGCGCTTGCGCGCCACAACCCCCGGAGAACGAAGTATGGAAGAGTCGACTCGCCAGAACGATGCCTATCCCGCGCCGCAGGGCTATCAGGTCTCCGCGTTGGTGGCCGAGCGCGACGAGCTGCAGGTGGTCGCGCTCACCGAGGAGTCCACCTCGGCCGAGCGGCTGGGGCTGGCGATCCACTACGATGAGGCCCGGCTGCAGGATGTCGCCTACGTGGCCACTCGCCGCGAGCAGCTCTCGCACCTGGCCGAGTACCTCGAGGAACTCGCCGCCGGGGGTGTGGTCGCGCGTAAGATCGCGCTGCTGGAGCTGGACCAGGGGCCGGGCGGGGCCGGTGAGCCGCTGCTGGTCGTGGAGGCCTGCAAGGGCACGTCGCTGCTCAAGGCGGTGGAGGAGCGCTGGCCCCAGGGCATGCCCGCCGAACTCGCGCTCCAGCTCATGGCCCGGCTGGGCGATCTGCTGGTGGCCACGCATCAGGCCGGGTACTACTGGCGCGATTTCGACCCGCGGCGCTTCGTGCTCACCGAGGACCTGGAGTTGCGCGCGCAGCTGCCGGGCGCGGTGGTCAGCAAGGGGGTCAAGCTCAAGCCCTGGCAGCTCTCGACCCACCCGGCCTACACCGCGCCGGAGGTGCGCGACGAGGCCTCGGGCACCATGCTGCGCAGCGCGGCCGATATCTACGGCGCCGGCGCCCTGATGAGCTTTTTGCTCAGTGGCGAGGAGCCGCGGGCCCGGGTGGAGAGCCCGCTGAGCTACACGGCCTACGAGCGCATCGAGGCGCTGGAGCTTCCCGGGCTCACGCTCCTGCTGGCGCGCACGCTGCAGCCGCTGGCCAAGAAACGCTTCGGGCGCGCCGAGGTGTTTCGCAAGTACCTGGCGCTCGACGCGTTGCCCACCCGCGAGATGAAAGGCTTTGGGATGGTGATGCTTCCGGCGCCCTGGCTGGGGCTGGAGATGGAGAACCCCGAGAAGAACCGGGCGCTGAAGAGCCACCTCTCCTCCGGGCCGCTGATCAGCGTGGCGGTCGAGCCGACGCCGGTGACCGAGGATGAAGCGCCCCCGGCGGGTTCAGCAGATTCGGCGGTGGAGCGCGCTCAGGAGCGCGCGGAAGCGACCCGCGGGGGAGGGTTAAGCGGGCCGCTGCTGGCGGTGGTCATCGTGTTGATCATCGCCACGTTGGCCTACCTCACCCTGGGCGCCGGCTAAGGGCCACCGGGCCCGGGGTGAGGGCGCCCGGGTCACTCCCCGGGCTGGCCTTTTTCAAAGCGGAGCGATTCGCCATCGTCGGCCGCTTTGACCACGATGTGGTCGCCCGGGCCGAACTTGCCTTCGAGCACTTCCACCGCCAGCGGGTCCTGGATGTAGGTGCCGATGGCGCGCTTCAGCGGGCGTGCGCCGTACTCCGGCTCAAAGCCCTCTTCGGCCAAAAAGTCCTTGGCCTCGTCGCTGACCTCGATGGTCATGCGCTGCTCGGCCAGCATTTTGCGCAGGCGCTTCTTCTGGATGTCGACGATCAGGCGGATGGCCTCTTTGTCGAGAGCCTGGAAGACGATGGGAGCATCCAGGCGGTTGAGAAACTCCGGCCGGAAGTGATCGCGAAGGATCTCTTGCACCGCGTCGGTCATCTCCTCACCCGAGGCCTTGCCGCTCAAATCCATGATCTCGCGGCTGCCCACGTTGGAGGTCAGGATCACCAGGGTATTGGTGAAGTCGACCCGGCGTCCCTGGCTGTCGGTCAGGCGCCCCTCATCCATCAGCTGCAAGAGCAGGTTGAAGACGTCGGGGTGGGCCTTTTCGGCCTCGTCGAAGAGGACCACGCTGTAGGGTTTCAGGCGCACGGCTTCGGTGAGCACGCCGCCCTGCTCGCTGCCCACGTAGCCGCGGGCCGAGCCGATGAGCGTGTTGACCTTGGACTGCTCCATGTACTCCGACATGTCGATGCGCACGATGGCGTCTTCGCTGTCGAAGAGGAACTCCGAGAGGGCCTTGGCCAGCTCGGTCTTGCCCACGCCGGTGGGGCCCACGAACATGAAGTTGCCGATGGGGCGGTTGCGGTCCTGCAGGCCCGCGCGCGAGCGCCAGATGGCGCTGCAGATGGTCTCAATCGCCGAGTCCTGGCCCACCACCCGCTGGCGGAGGCGATCGGGCATGTTGAGGAGCTTCTCGCGCTCCGACTCCAGCATCTTGCTCACCGGGATGCCGGTCCAGTCGGCGATCACCTCGCCAATGTCATTGGCATCAACAAAATCCTTGAGCAGGCGCTCCTCTTTGTGGAGCTCGCTCATCCGGGCCTGCGCCGCCTCGAGCTTCTGCTTGAGTTTGGGCATCACGCTGTAGCGGATCTCGGCGGCGCGACCGAGTTCGCCGGCGCGCTGGGCCTCTTGCGAGGTCTTTTCGGTGGCCTCGATCTCTTCTTTGATGGTGGTGATCTCGTCGAGCACGACCTTCTCGGTCTCCCAGCGCACGCGCAGGCGAGCGGCCTCTTCGCGCTGGCTCTCGATGGCGTTTTCCAGCTCGGTGCGCTCTTCGACGGTCTCGGGGTTGGTGGATTCGGCGATGGCCTGACGCTCCATCTCCAGGGCGTGCACCCGGCGCTCCACGGCATCGAGTTCGGTGGGCTTGCTGTCGATCTCCAGGCGCAGCCGGCTGGCGGCCTCGTCGATGGCGTCGATGGCCTTGTCGGGCAGGAAGCGGTCCTGGACGTAGCGCGCGGTCATCTGGGCGGCGGCCACCAGGGCGCTGTCGTCGATCTGCACGCCGTGGTGAATCTCAAAGCCCTGCTTGATGCCCCGCAGGATCGAGACGCAGCCATCGGTGGAGACCTCCTCCACGTGGATCGACTGGAAGCGGCGCTCCAGGGCGGCGTCGGCCTCCACATGCTGGCGGTACTCCTCCACGGTGCTGGTGCCGATGCAGCTCAGCTCCCCACGCGCCAGGGCGGGCTTGAGCATGTTGGAGGCGTTCATGGAGCTGTCTTTACCCCCGGCGCCTACCAGCTGATGGAGCTCGTCGATGAAGAGGATGATGCGGCCGCGGCTGTTGACCACTTCCTGGACCACGGTCTTGATGCGCTCTTCGAACTGCCCGCGCAGGCTGGTGCCGGCGACCAGGGCGCCCAGGTCCAGGCGCATCAGGCGTTTGCCGGCCAGGCCGGCGGGCACATCGCCGGCGACCAGGCGCTGGGCCAGGGCGTTGACGATCGAGGTTTTGCCCACGCCGGGGTGGCCCAGGAGCACCGGGTTGTTTTTGGTGCGGCGAGTGAGCACCTGCATCACGCGCCGGATCTCGGCGTCGCGCCCGATGACCGGGTCGAGCTCCCCGCGCTCGGCCATGGCGGTGATGTCCTGGGCGTATTTGCTCAAGATCTCGGAGGCCGGACCCTCGGCGCTGGTGATCTTCTGGCCGCCGCGGGCCTTTTTCACGGCTTCTTCGAGCTTCTCCGCGGTGGCGCCGGCGTCGCGCAGCGCGCGTCCGGCGTAGCTGGAGGAGCGGCGCGCAAAGGCGATGAGCAGGTGCTCGCTGCTGGTGAATTGATCGCCCAGGGTGTTGGCCAGCTCCCCGGCTTCCTGGAGCGCGCCCAGCAGATCTTTGCCCACAAAGGGCTGCTCCTGCTTGCGGTAGCTCTTGGGCAGCAGCTCCAGCTCGTCGATGAGCTTGCGCCCCAGGGCTTTGGGGTTGGCGCCCAGGTTCTCGAGCAGGCTCTGCGCCACCGAGTCATCCTGCTCCAGCATCGCCAGCAGCGTGTGCTCCAGATCGACGTGATCGTGGCGCAGGGTCTGGGCCAGACTTTGCGCGCGTTCCAGCGCTTTGCGAGCTTTCTGGGTAAAACGAGACAGGTCGAATTTCTGGGGCATGTTCACGCTCGGGGGCAGACAGAGACATTCCACAAAAAGGCTCGCCAGAGCCTGGCGAGTCACGCGAATACAGGAGCAGTAGCGGGGCTAATCTGGACCGCGGCCGCCGGGGGTGTCAACCGAGGTGGGGCGCTCAGGATTCCAGCAGATGAGCCCCCTGGCCGGGGCGAGCGACGATGAGGTCGTTGACCCCGTCGATCTGGCTGAGCACCGAGCGCAGCGCCGAGAGTTCGCGGGCCGGGCAGAAGACCTTGACGTGGGGGCCGGCGTCGATGGTGAAGAAGATCTGCAGGCCGTCGCGTCGGGCCCGGCGCACCCGGTGGATCACCTCGATGGTGGTCGGGTTCCAGTAGATCACGCCCGGGTCGGCGGCCATGGCGCTGGCGTGCATGCCCAGGCAGGAGCGTTCGGCCACGCGTCCGAGCAGCGCGAAGTCGCGGGTCTCGACGGCGTGGCGGGCCTGGGCGATGTCCGCGTCGACGGTGCGCGCCCAGGGCTCAAAGAGTGGCGAGGTCTCCTGGGTGCGGGTCATGCCCTCGGTGGAGCTGACGTCTTTTTCGCCCTGGGTGGTCACGGCCACCACGCAGCGCAGGTCCCAGTGTTCGGGGCCGGCCAGGGCCCGGGCGTGGGCGTCGCGGCCGTCGGCCCGGGTGCCCGCGCTCATCTCGGCAAACCCGCCAAAGATCGAGCGCGCCGCCGAGCCCGAACCGCGGCGGGCCAGCACCGAGAGTTGGGCGTCGGTGAGCTGTTGGCCGGCGGCGTGGGTCGCCGCCAGCGCCAGCGCCGCAAAGCCCGAGGCCGAGGAGGCCAGGCCGGCGGCGGTGGGGAAGTTGTTGGCGGTCTCGACCTCGGCGAAGGAGGTGATGCCGGCGTCGTTGCGCACCAGGTCCAGAAAGTCGGCGATGCGTCGATGGGCGACGCTGCCCGGGCGCAGCTCTCGGCCGTCGAGGCTGACGAGATCCGATTCCAGCTCCGGGCGAAAGTGCACGGTGGTGGTGGTGGCCAGGCCGCCCAGGGTAAGCGAGAGGCTTCCGGCCACCGGCAGGTTGAGCGCCCGGTCGCGTTTGCCCCAGTACTTCACGAGCGCGATGTTGGAGTGGGCGAGTGCGGTGGCGTGCATGCGTGAGTCCTGAATAGTCGAGGGAGAAGGGGAGGGCGCCGGTCGCCAGAGAGCGAGCGCGGGAGGCCGGCCGCAAAAGATGGCGAAAAAGGGCGGGCGCTTAAGGCTCCAGATAAAACTCGAAGCAGGGCCAGTCGCGGGCCTCCCAGGCCTGGCGAATCAACCGGGTATGTTCGGCATCGGGGCTGAGCGCGACGACGCAGCCGCCGCCTCCGGCGCCGGTGAGCTTGGCGCCCAGCGCGCCGGCCTGGCGTGCCAGATGGCAGGCCGCATCGATCGCGGCGATCGAGACCCCCAGCGCGCTGAGCAGGCCCTGGTTCACGTTCATCAGCTCGCCGGCCTCTTGCACATCTCCGGCTTCGAGGGCGGCGCGCCCGGCCCGGGCGACCTGACCGATGGCTTCAAAGGTGGGGGTGATGGCGGCCGGATAGCGCCGGGCCAGCGCGTGAACCCCGCGGACCATGGTGGCCGTGGAGGCCGAGGGCGCGACCTGGGCCACGACCAGGCGAAGCGCCGGGGCCTGCATCGGCTCGATCTGCGGCGGGGCGCCGGGGTGCGCCCCGCGCCGAAACGCAAACACGCCGCCGCGCAGGGCCGCGCTCTGATCGATGCCCGAGGCCTGGCCATGAAACACGGCTTCGGCCCGCGCCACCGCTTCTTCGACGCGGGCTTCGTCGCCCTGGCCCGAGAGCTCGCGGGCCGCCCGGGCCAGCGCCACGGCCAGCGCCGCCGAGCTCCCCATCCCCGCGCCCACCGGCACCGCCAGGTGCACCGAGCTCTCCAGCGCTTCGAGCTCCAGCCCGAAGCTCTCCACGATACCCCGGGCGGCCTTCAGAACCTGGCCGTCGGCCTCAAAGCGCCCCCCGGGATGTTCGATGATAAAGGTCGATGTCTTTCCGGGGCGCAGCCGTGCCACAGCCCCGAGCGGGAGCCCACAGGCTACCGCTTCAAAGCCATGCACCACGGCATGTTCCCCGTACAAGATGACCTTTCCGCGTCCGCGACCCTCGGCTGCATCGATCATCAGCCGAAGAGCCCTTTGGCAAAGCCCGTCTCGCTGATTTCCAGCTCGATGGCGGCCGGGAGCTCATCGGCGTGCTTCTCGGCGTAGGCGCTGCCGGCGTCGTACTCATCGCCGCTGAAGAGGCAGAGGTAGACCTGCTCCACGTGCTTGAGGCGCGGGAGCTCCTCGGAAGTGATGCGCCAGAAGATCTCCATGAACTCGTCGATGCTCAGACCGGTGGGCTGCAGGCCGATGGCCGGGAAGGCCAGCTGCTTGAGCTCCAGCTCGTCGGCCCGGTCGTAGGCGTTGAGGATGGCGTTGGAGACCAGGCGCGCGTTGACCTTTTTGGCGCCCACGATCGAGACGTGAATCAGGCGCTTGACCGGGAGCTGGCCGGCTTCGGTGTCGATGGCGCGGCCCGGCTCCAGGCGGTTGTTGCGCAGCCCGCTGCGGGCCATGTGCAGGGTCTGCTGCATGAAGGGGCCCCCGCGACGCGCGATGGCGCTGCTCACACCGCTGTTGAGGATCAGACCGGTGTTGGAGGGGTTGACCAGCGCCCCTTCGGGCATCGAGATCAAGGTGATGTCACCCTGGGTGACGACGAGATGGCGTTTGGCATCTTCCATAAAAGGTTTCCTACATGGGTTCGGTGAACAGGCAGATAGGTAGCGTCAGAGTTGGGTTTGTCCCAACGCGAAAGGGCGCTGGCAGTCTGACTTTCCCGGGCGGGATCGTCGGGGCTGCAGCATACGACGAAAAGTAGGTGCGCTGAGTCCGGGCAATCTAATCGCAAAAGCCCCGGGGCAGGCAAGTGTGAAGGTGGGTTCAGATAAAGGAGCAGTCTCTCTGGACCGCGCGGGCCAGGCGCGCTTCGTAGGCCTGGCGGCTGATCTCGATGACGCCCAGGCGCCGGAGATGGTCGGTGGTGAACTGCACGTCGAGCAGGCAAAACCCCCGCTGGTTGAGGCGTTCTACCAGGTGGGCCAGACAGATTTTGGAGGCGTCAGTGGCCCGGTGAAACATGGACTCTCCGGCAAATAGTCCACCCAGGGCCACGCCGTAAAGCCCCCCGACCAGGGTGTCGTCTTGCCAGGCCTCCACCGAGTGGGCGAAGCCCAGATGGTGCAATTCGGTGTAGACCTCGGCGATCCCCTCCGAGATCCAGGTTTCCGGTTGGTCGGGCCGGGGGGCCGCGCAGGCCTGAATCACCGCCTCAAACGCGCTGTTAAAGCGGATGTCGAAGGGTTGCTGGCGCAGGCGCTGGCGAAAGCGGCGAGAGATACGCATGCCGTCGAGGGGCAGAATCGCGCGGGGGTCGGGCGCATACCAGTAGATGCGCCCCTCCTCCTCGGTGTGGGCCATGGGGAAGACCCCCTGGTAATAGGCCGAGAGGACAAGTTCTGCGGAGGGGCGCTTCACCGGTTAGCCCCGGGGCTTGGGATGCGTCATCGCCAGGGGGTTCATCGCCTTATCGAACTCCTCGCCGCTCAAATACCCCAGCTCGGTGATGGCCTGGCGCAGCGTGGTGTTCTCTTTGTGGGCCTTCTTGGCGACTTCGGCGGCCTTGTCGTAGCCGATCACCGGGTTGAGCGCGGTCACCAGCATCAGGCAGCGCTCCAGATCTTCGGCGATCTGCTCGCGGTTGGGCTCAATGCCCACCACGCAGTTGTCGGTGAAGGAGTGCATCGCGTCGGTGAGCAGGCGCGTCGATTCGAGCACGTTATGCACGAGCATCGGCTTGTAGACGTTGAGCTCAAAGTTGCCGTTGGCCGCCGCAAAGCCCACCGCCGCGTCGTTGCCGAAGACGTGCGCGCAGACCATCGTCATCGCCTCGGACTGGGTGGGGTTGACCTTGCCGGGCATGATCGAGGAGCCGGGCTCGTTGCTCGGCAGCGTCAGCTCGCCAAACCCGCAGCGGGGGCCGCTGCCCATCCAGCGGATGTCGTTGGCGATCTTGTTGAGCGAGGTCGCCAGCGTCTTGAGCGCGCCGTGGGCCTCGACGATGGCCTCTTTGCCGGCCAGGAGCGCAAATTTATTGGGGGCGGGCTTAAAGCCGTAGCCGCTGAACTCGCTGAGGGCCTCGCAGACCAGCGCGTCGTAGCCCTCGATGGTGTTGAGACCGCTGCCCACGGCGGTGCCGCCGATGGCCAGCTCCACCAAAAGCTCCAGCGACTGGCGCACGGCGCGCTCGGCGTAGGTCAGCTGCGCGGAGTAGCCCGAGAATTCCTGACCCAGGGTCAGCGGCGTGGCGTCCATCAGGTGGGTGCGTCCCACCTTGACGATGTCGGCAAACGCATCGGCTTTGGCGTCGATCGCCTGGCGCAGGTGGGCGATCGCCGGCAGCAGCGCGCTCTCCAGCTGGTCGACGATCGCCACGGCGCTGGCCGTGGGGAAGCTGTCGTTGGTCGACTGGCTCTTGTTCACATCGTCGTTGGGGTGGATCGGGCTCTTGGAGCCGAGCTCTCCGCCGAGCATCTCGATGGCGCGGTTGGCGATGACCTCGTTGGTATTCATGTTGGTCTGCGTGCCGCTGCCCGTCTGCCAGACGACCAGGGGGAAGTGGTCGTCGAGCTTGCCCTCGATCACCTCTTTGGCGGCGGCCTGGATGGCGTCTTTTTTGTCGGCGGCCAGAATCCCCAGGCGGTGATTGGCCTCGGCGGTGGCGTACTTCACCATGCCCAACGCTTTGATCATCGGGCGCGGCATGCGGTGGCCGCCGATCTTAAAGTTCTGAACGGAGCGCTGGGTCTGGGCGCCCCAGTAAGCGTCGGCGGGGACTTCTACCGGGCCCATCGAATCGTATTCGGTGCGGGTCGACATCATCTATCCTTGGAAGGCTGTCTCAACGAGGGGGTCAATCGAATCGCCATCGGGCGGTGCATCAGCGGCTGTATTATGTGGCTCAGCGCTTCAAACTCAAGGCCCCAGAGCATTGGAGAGGTGCGGGCTGTGGTGGAAGCGCCCGGGGCGGTGGCCATAATGAGCAAAGACGCCAGCGAGGAGGCCCCCCATGAGCGATGATGCTGTCCACGAGGAGCGACGCCCCGCGGCTCGGTGCCGGGCGCGTCGTCAGGTGATAACTTCCCGGATCGACGAGGCGCCGGGCGAGCCGCCCACCGTGCCGGGGGCGCTGCCCGGCGCGCCGCCCTCCTCCTTGCCGGCGCGCCGGTGCCCGGAGGAGGCGTTGGGCCAGGGCCCGCGGCGCTTTCTCTACTTCGATCGCGAAAAAGGCGCGGGCCTGGCCGTGCTCAGCTACTGCTCGGTGCTCTTTGGGGTGCCCTTTTTCATCGTCCCGCTGGTGCTGCGCGACAATCCCTTCACCCTGCACCACGCCAAAGCCGCCGGCGCCGTCTACCTGGTGTGCTACTCGCTCTTGCTGCTGGCCACGGTTCACAGCGCGCTCTTCTTGCCCCTGGCGCTGGTGGCCTATATCCCTGCGTGGATAGGTATGTACCGCGCCGCCGCCGGCCGCGAGGCCGGTCAGGCCGCGCTCGGCAGGCCTGGCGAGCGTATCTTTAAGTGGATTCAGCCGCGGTGAGCGCGAGTTAAGGGCAGGCCTGCTTCCATGCCCCGGGCTTCGCGCCGCCGCTCCCAGAGGTCAAAGAGTGACAAAGACGTTGCGCACCAAAAAAGCCCGTAGCGCCCGCGCCGACGCCATCGGCGCCCTCCTCGATGAGTACTATCCCACCACGCCGGTGCCCCTGGACCATAGCGACGCCTACACGCTGCTGGTGGCGGTGCTCCTCTCGGCTCAGTGCACCGATAAGCGCGTGAACATGGTCACGCCCGATCTCTTCGCGATGGCCGACAACCCCTTTGATATGGCGCGCCTGCAGGTCGACCAGATCCAGCACGCGATTCGCTCCTGCGGACTGGCGCCCACCAAAGCCAAAAACATCCACGCGCTCTCCCATCTGCTGATCGAGGAGTTCGATGGCGAGGTGCCCGGCACGCTCAAAGAGCTCACCAAACTCCCGGGCGTGGGGCGCAAGACCGCCCAGGTGGTGCTCTCGCAGTGGTTCGACGTGCCCTCCTTTCCCGTCGACACCCACATCCACCGCCTGGCCGAGCGCTGGGGCTTAAGCAAGGCCAAAAACGTCCGCCAGACCGAAGAGGACCTGCGCGCGCTCTTCCCGGAGTCGACCTGGAACGCTCGCCACCTGCAGATCATCTTCTACGGTCGGGAGTACTGCCCGGCCCGGGGCCACGACCTGGCCAGCTGCCCGATCTGCAAGGCCATTGAGGCCGGCGAGCTCTGAGGCGGGGGCGGAGAAAAGGTGATCTAAGGGGGGGGACGACGCCCTGAAGGCTCGTCGACGGCGGTGATCGACCCATGTTGCCGGGACTCACCGTGACAGGATGGCACACAGAGACCGCTTCCGGGGGGAGGTGAGTGTGACAGGATGGCACATTAGGACCGATTTCGGGGGAGGTGAGTGTGACAGGATGGCACACAGGGGCCGGTTTCGGGGGAGGTGAGTGTGACAGGATGGCACACAGAGACCGGTTTGGGGGGGAGGTCGAAGCGATTTCCGGGGGTGGGAGACCGGTTTGGATGGGGGGGACCCTGCTCGGAGAAGGGGGAAAGACCGATTCCGGAGGAGGTGAGGGCGGTTTTTGGGGGGGAGGCCCTTATCACCGGGGAGTCATGCGCCGGGCAAAAGCGGCAGTCGGAGCGTTTTGTTCATGAACAAAAAACCTCGCCAGGCACAGGCCTGGCGAGGTTTTTTTGTAGCGAGGAGCGCGGCGCGCGCTTGTTCGCCTGGGTTAGTCGCCGGGGTTAGTCGACGGGCACCAGCTGGTAGCCTTCCAGGCGGCTGGCCGCCCGGTCGCTCGGGCAGGACGAGACAAAGATGCGGTCATCAACGCGCAAGGGCCAGGTGTAGCGCTGGCCACGGCCGGCCAGGTCGGCGTCGAAGAGGGCTTCGCCGGTGAGCGGGTCCAGCGCGATCAAACGCCCCGTCGACCCGGGATCGCCGACCTCCACCAGCCAGGCCACCGGCTCGCCGCCTTCCTCAAGCGGCGCGGCGACCACGCGGCCCGGGTGCTCGCGAAAGCGGGTGATGGCCTCGGCGTTGTCGAATGTCGGGAACTCCCAGCGCCGCTCAAAGCGCGGGCCTTCCTCGGTGTCCACGATGGCCAGTGCTACCACGCCGGCGGCGTGCGTGCTGTCGGGCATGAAGGTGGGGATCAGCGCGAGCGGCCCCTCCTCGGTGGTCATGATCAGGGGCTGGGTGACGGCCATTCCCGCCCAGGTCTTGCGGCAGGCGTCGTCGGCGGTGCCGCAGAGCTCCACGAGCTTATGGCGATCGTGCATCGTGCCCATATGCTCGGCGTCGACCAGGTAGGCGTGGCCATCCTTGGTGGGGTAGACCAGCACCGCCTCCTCGCCAAGTTCGACCCGGGCGGGTGAGCTGCCGCCGATGTAGTCCATCTCCTGCCAGCACTCAAAGAGCGTCATCTCGTCGGTGCAGCGCCCGTCGGCGGGGCGCGGCGGTGCCTGGCCTTCGAGCAGGCGCGGGATGAAGAGATCCTGGCAGCTCTCGACACAGGCCGCCGCGGGCGCGTCGGGGTTGAAGTCGGCGCAGGCCTCGGCGTCGCACATCGGCTCAAAGCTGAGTCCGGGGCCCAGGCGAAGGAGGGTGTTGGCGTAGTCCTGGCGGTCCAGGTTGAGCTGGCCGTTGCCGGCGCCCACGATCAGGTGGTAGCCGCCGCCTTCTTCCTCGACCAGGAGGGGGCCGGTGGGTGCCCACAGGCCGCCACCGCAGCGGCGTTCGCGCGAGCCGGAGGTGCCCTCCGGGCCGCAGTTCTCGTCGGGTTCGGGCGTGGTGTTGAACACCGCGTGGATCGCCTCGCCAGCGCCCTGGTCGGCCCAGGCGTCCAGGTCGATTTCAAAGGCCCAGCCGTGCCAGGGCTGAATGTCGCGGGTATTGCCCAGGGTGATGTAGGCGCGCCCCAGGGTGGCGCCGGCCGGGCGGCCAATCACCACGTCGCCACGGCTGAGGGCCCGCTCCGGCCTGAAGCTCAGGGTGGCGTCATCGTTGGCCGGGAGCGTGGCCTCCAGGGTCAGCGGTTCAAACTCCGAAGAGATCGCGCGCTGGGCCAGGTCCACCACCACCACCCGGTGGCTTAAGCGCTGCACGTTGGCGTCGTAGGGCGCTTCATGATCGGCGGGCACCGTGTGGTAGGCCACCACCAGGCGCGAATCGTCGAGCCAGGCTGGCTGCGCCAGCGCAAACACCCCTTCACCCTCCGGTGCGGGCAGCTCCACCGACCAGGCCACCTCGCCAGTGGCCACATCGTGGGCGGCGAGCTGACCTTCACCGGTCATCGCCAGCACCCAGTCCTGCTCACCGTCGTGGTAGTGCATTGGCGAGGCAAAGACACAGGACTCAAACTCCTGGCCGGGGTGGGTGTCCGTGGGAAAGACGCGCTCCAGGCGCAGCTCTCCGTGTTCCACAATGGGATCGGGGGCGGGCTCCTCGCCCTCACAACCGGTGGTGATCATCAAGGCGCCGAGCGCCGCCAATGCCCAAATGTTGAACTTCCTAAAAGCCTCGTTCCAAAGAGGGAGTCATTGTCTGGAATGAACGGGCGTTCTGCTAGCAAGGGAGCGAGGCCTGTGCAAGCGATCGTTCACGGGCTCGCCAGCGCTGCAAGAGGAGAGGCAGGGAGGGGGAGTTTTGCCGGTGGCGAGCGCGGCGCGCCGGAGTGCGCCCGAGCGCCCCGGCGTCAGCGCACGATCGGCAGGGTGAAGAGCGTGGCGCGCCTATCGTCGGTGAGGGGCACGTCGCCCGAGAGTTCCAGGCGCCCGTGGTCTGGGTGGTAGATGCCCAGACGCAGGTGGAAGTCCCCGGGGCGCCAGTCCCGGGGGATGTGGAAGGTGTGTTCATCCACAATGAACTCGCCAGGCTGCCAGCGGTGCAGCGGGTAGAGCCCGCGCACCGGTACGTGGTCCAGGTTGCGGGTCTTATGCGGCCCGTTGCCGTGCACAAAGAGGAGCCAGCCCTCGGGGATGGGCTTGAGCGCTTCAAAGACGTAGGTCACCGTCACCGAGTGCCCCGGGCGCAGTTCGTCTTCGGAGATCGAGTAGCCCCGCAGCCGCGCGACGTCTCCAAAGCGCAGATCGACCGGGTGATCGAGCGGCGGCATCGCGTCGAGGATCTTGCCCTCCATCAGGCTCAGGCTGTGCTCCTCGTGCCAGCGGTTGACCGAGGCGCGCCAGCTGCGCAGCTCCCGGACCCGCAGGTCGTTATCCGTCGATTGCCTCAGCGTGGACTGGCGCTCCAGCGGGTCGGTGCCCAGGTCGAAACGCTCGTCGGGCTGGCTGCCGAAATGGTGGACGTACTTGTCGTCGCCCCGGATGCTGGCCATGCAGCGGCGCTCGTACCAGCAATGGGCGAAGAGGGTGCGCTCGGTCGGCGCCTCCCGCAGATCAAAGCCCGGGTAGTCCCCGTGGAGCTCAAAGCCCAGGAGCGCGGCGATCGTGGGCAAAAGGTCCACCTGGCTCACCGGGGTGTCCAGGCGCCGGGCCAGCTCGGGTTGGCCCGGGGCAAAGAGCATCATGGGGATGTGGAGGCCCTCCTCGTAGATCACGTTGTCGTGCTGGCGACGGCCGTGTTCTCCAAAGCCTTCCCCGTGGTCGCCGACGATCACAAAGAGGGTGTCCTCATAGAGGCCCAGCTCCTTGTACTGCGCCATGACGTTGGCCACGAAGTGGTCCACGTAGCGGATGGTGTTGTGGTAGTCGTTGAGCTCCTCATCCGGGTCAAAATCGTGATGCCCGTAGCGCTCCGGCGCCAGGTAGTCGTGGTGGGGGGTGAGCGTCAAAAAGGTCGTGAAGGTGCGCGCGCCCCGGCGGCCCTTAAGCCAGGAGCGGCCGGGCTCGAGCATGATGTCGTCCTCGTAGCCAAAATAATTGGCCTTCTCAAAGCCGCGGGTGCGCATCTCGTTGACCGGCTTAAAGTGCTGATACCCCATGTTGGCAACGAGCTGACGGCGGCCCTCAAAGTGCTCGGTGGCCGCCTGAAAGAAGGCGCTCTCAAAGCCCTGCTCGTTTAAGAGGTCGGCGAGGCAGCGCGCGGGGATGGCTCCCGGCAGCGCTTCGGTGATCGGCATGGTGAGGCGAGGCTCAATGCCGCAGAGGGTGGCCACGAGAGCCTTGGAGGTATGGGGGACCACGGCGTAGGCGCGCTCGGCGACCAGGCTCTCTTCGGCCAGCTGCGACAGGAAGGGGGTGGTGTCGAGCTCCGGGTTGTAGACCGAGAGCGAGCGGGCGCGGGTCGACTCCAGCACGATCAGCGCGACGTGTCGGGGCGCGTCGGCCCCGGTGGGTTTCAGCGAGGCCTGGTGAAGCGGGGCGCGGGCGACGATGTCGATGTCGCTCTCGTCGGCCAGATCCAGGGCGCTGGTCGTCAGGTGCAGGATGGAGGCGCGCGCAAAGGGGGCGTAGGGCTCAGCCATCGGCGGGGTCAGCGCCAGGGCGCCCAGCGCCATGGCGAGCACCAGGGTGGCGCCGGCCGAAAGCGTGCGCACCCGGGGCGCGTCGGCCGGGGCCGCGGGGACTCGCCGCAGCACGCGGGCCAAAAGCGCGTGGCCCCCGCCAAAATACAGGAGCGCCACACTCAGGAGGCCCAGCGTCTGCAGGGGCACCTCGCTGGAGACGACCGTCCAGGTTTCGCCAAAATGCTGGAGCGAGAAGCGCACCAGGGAGGCGTCGAGCGCCGAGCCCGTCGTCATGTAGAAGTGGTGCGCCACCACCTCCACGCCGGCGATGAGCGCCCCGGTCAGCGAGAGCCCGACCCACGCCAGGCGACGCGCCGCCGGACCGAGGGAGGGGCGCAAAAGCCCGAACCCCAGCGCCACAAAGGCCGCGCCCAAAAAGACTTCGGATTTAAAGAGGTCGAGCGCTCCCAGAATCCCGGCGACCTCGGCGCGTTCGCTCACGCGCAGCGCTTTGAGGACAACCATGAAGAGGAAGAGCGGCAGGCCCAGCGTGTGCAGAAAGCGTTGCTGGACGGCAGAGAGGCGATCCCGATAGTGCAGGAGCATAGGGCTTGAGTCTGGAGGGAGTCAGATGCGAAAGCCCCGGGGCTCAGGAGCGTGCGGGACGTTTGAACCGAGGGTCAGGGCGCGCGACGTGGGCGAGCTACTCGGTCGTGTCGTGTGGGGACATAAGGCCGTCTTCGACAAGGAGACAGGCGCCCCACGCGGATGCCTTGCGCAGGCATCCGGCTATCATTAGGGTGCCGCGCTTTGAGTGCCAATACCCCGAGGAGATGATGTGAATCACCCGCAAGCCCCGCAGACCACGCATGCCATGGTGGAAGTAAAACGCCGCTGGGGGTTGATGGCACTGGTGCTCTTTTGCCTGGGCTTCTCCTGGCTCTTTCTCGACGTCAGCGCGCCCAACGAGCGCACGCGCATCTACCTGACCTGGGCCATGCTGCATGAAGGCACCCTGGCCATCGACGTGCCCATGGAGCGCTTTGGGCGGGTCTTTGATCTGGCGGCGTTTGAGGGGCACTACTACACCGACAAGGCTCCCGGGCTGAGTTTTCTGGCGTTGCCGGTGTACGCGATCGCGATGCTCTTCGGGGCGGGGGAGTGGGAGTTCGAGTCGCTTTTGATGCTCTTTCGCCTGGGCGTGATGCTGCCCCTGGCGGCGCTGGGGATGGTGGCGTTGCGGGGCATCTTAAAGCGTTTGCAGGTCTCCGAAGGGAGCATTGAGCTGGCCACGGTGGCGTGGATGCTGGGGAGCGCGGCGTTTCACTACTCGGGGGCGTTTTTTGGCCACCACGCGGTGGCAGTGGCGCTGCTGGTGGCGCTCTGGCAGCTGGAGCGTGCGCGAGAGCGGGTCGCCGGCGGTGTATCGGAGCTCCGAGGTGGGGTGCTGGCCGCCTTCGGTGCGGGGCTTGCCGCCGGGGTGGCGGGGCTCATCGAGTTTCAGGCGGGCGTGGCCTGCGTGCTGCTGGCCGCCTACGTGGTGTTGGAGCCTGGCTTAAGACGCTGGCCGGTGTGGGTGGGGTTTGGATTGGGGGCGCTCGGCCCGCTTCTGCTCCTGCTCGCCTACAATAACGCGGCCTTCGGGGGCCCCCTGGAACTCTCGTACCACCACCTGGTCAACGACCATCTCAGCGATTTGCACACGCAGGGTGTGGGCGGGGTGACGCTGCCGAAGTGGGAGTATTTTCGGGGTATCGTGCTGAGCATGCATCGGGGGCTTTTGCCCTCGTCGCCCTGGGTGCTGCTGGCGATCCCCGGGGCATACCTGCTCTATCAGCGTCGACCGGCACTCAGCCTGCTGCTCAGCGCGGTGGTGCTGGCCTATCTGGCGGTCGTCTCCAGCGCCAATATGTGGTTTGCGGGCTGGGGCTTTGGTCCGCGCCTGCTGGTGCCCTCGCTGGGGGCCTGGGCGGTGCTGGCCGCCGTGGGCCTGGAGGGCTTCCGGCGCCATTTCGGGGCCGAGCTGCTGGCGCTGGGCCTCATCGTCTGGGGCGTGGTGTACACCCAGCTCGGGGCGGCGACGATGCCCGAGCTGCCGCCCTATTTTACGAACCCCTTGCCCGACATCGTGCTTCCCCTGCTGGGCGCGGGCTACGTCAGCGAAAACGCGCTCTCGCTCGGGCTGGGGTCCGCCTCCCCGTGGACCCTGCTCCCGCTGGTGGTCGGGGTACTGGCGCTCCTGGCGTGGGCCACCACGCGCTGGCTTGTGCCGCGCGGGCTTACGCAGGCGCTCGGAGGGCTCGGACTCGTGCTGATGCTGGTGCTGGGCGGGGTGTGGGGACTGGGGCAGGTCGAGCCCGGGGTGAGTGTGGCCAAACAGGAGAGCTTCATCCGTCTGGTCGAGGGCTGGCGCGATGCAGGGATGGACTCCCGACGCTGAAGCCTCAATCGCCACCCGGTGTTGCCCCGCAAACAGAACATTTGCGTTTGCTCTCCACCCCTTTTTAGGGTCCTCCCATCGCAACGCACCGGTGACTCCGAGCGGGTGGGGTCACGCACCGCGTCGGTCGTGGGGACCGAGGGTTTGAATCTTTGATGTTCACTGAATTCTTTTTGGAGGAGCACCACCATGAGCGAAAAACTCACCCTTCTGGCCACCTGCCCCTCGTGCATGTCGCACGTGCGCGTGGAGCGCGAGGCGCCCGAGGCCGAGTGTCCTTTTTGTGCGACCAAGTTTGGTCCGCAGGCGTCGCGTCAGTCGCGCGGCACAGTTGCACGTCTGGCGCAACGTTCTACCGGGATTGCTGCGGCCTCTGCGCTTAGCCTCACTCTGTTCGGGGCCTGTGGCGGCGAGGACATCGATGATCCTTCGCCGGACGTGGAACAAGAAGACGCTGGTGACGCTGGCGACACCTGGGACGCGCCAGACGATAGCATCATGCAGGATGTGTATGGTGCCCCGGCTGATGTCGACGCCGATTTTGATCAGGATGCCGACGAGAGCGCCGATGCCGACTGAGCCGAAGGCAAGACGCCCGGCGCGGGCGGTACGCCCGGAGGATCTGGAGCGCGGCACGCCGCTGTATTGCGTCTGGGAAATCACCCTGGCCTGCGACCTGGGGTGCCGCCACTGCGGCTCGCGCGCCGGCAAAGCGCGCCCTGATGAGCTGAGCACGAAGGAGTGCCTGGAGGTCGTCGACCAGCTCGCCAAACTCGGCATTCGCGAGGTGACGCTGATCGGCGGGGAGGCCTATCTGCGGGAGGACTGGCCCCAGATCGCCGCCGAGATCACGCGTCAGGGGATGGTCTGCAGCATGACCACCGGCGGGCGTGATTTGAGCGCAAAGCGGGTGGAGCAGGCCGTGGAGTCGGGCATCCGGATCATCTCGGTGTCGCTCGACGGGCTGCAGCAGACCCACGACGCCCTGCGCGGTCGCAAGGGCGCCTTTGAGAGCGCGCTGGCCTCGGCGCGCCGTATCGCCGACTCGCCCATTCGCCTCGGGGTCAACACCCAGATCAACCGCCTCTCGTTGCCGGAGCTCCCGGCCCTGGTCGATGTGCTGGTGGAGCTGGGCATCAACGCCTGGCAGCTGCAGCTGACCGTGCCGATGGGGCGCGCCGCTGATCGCCCCGAGCTCCTCTTGCAGCCCTATGACCTGCTCGAAGTCTTCCCCCTCCTGGCCTACCTCAAGGCCACCAAACTCTCGCCCAGGGGCATCGGGCTCTACCCGGGGAACAACATCGGGTACTTCGGGCCCTACGAGCAGATGCTGCGCTTTCGCGGCGAGGAGGGCGTGCATTGGAGCGGGTGCTCGGCGGGCAAGTGGTCGATTGGGTTGGAGGCGGATGGCAAGATCAAGGGCTGCCCCTCGCTGCCCACCCAGCACTACACCGGTGCCAACGTACGCGACTTGAGCATCGCCGAGACGGTCGCGACCACCCCGGAGCTTAAGTACCTGCGGGAGCGTACCGTCGAAGACCTCTGGGGCTACTGCCGCACCTGTTACTACGCCGCCGAATGCAAAGCGGGCTGCTCCTGGACTTCGCACAGCCTGCTGGGCAAGACCGGCAACAACCCCTACTGCATCCACCGCGCGATGGATTTTGAGCGCCGGGGCCAGCGTGAGCGCGTTGTGAAGGTGGAGGGCGCCAGCGGAAAACCCTTTGATACCGGTCGCTTCGAGATCGTGGTCGAGGAGATGGAGGAGCGCGCTCCCCTGGAGCTGCGCACCATTCTGGGGCGCAGCCAGGAGGAGGTCGCCTCGCTGAGCGGGGACGCGCCGAGCATCTGGAGTCTGGAGCATATTCGCCAGGCCTTAAAAAGGAGCTGAGTCGGGCCGGCGAGCCCGCAGTCGGCTGCTGCTCACAGCGTTATAGAGCGGGGGCAAAAGCCGGTGGGCTCCCGCGTTCTGCTCTTTGTTGGCAAAGCCCGTGGTGCCCTACCTTGCACCGGGCTTCGACCTGCGTTTAGGGTCGGGGCATTCCCACCAATGGCCGCCCTTCACCCCCGGGGGGCAGGCTTGCTTTCGAAAAACATGCGAAGCGCCCGGCGACCCGAGAGCCGAACGACCTGTGGAGCACATGATGACAGACCAGAAAACCTTGCTCGTACCTTGCCCCGGGTGTCAGGCCCATGTGCGGGTTTTTGAGGACATCCCGCGGGGGGGCTGCCCCTTTTGCGGGGTCGAATTTGATCCGGCGCAGGCGCGTCAGGCCCGCGCGCGCGTGGGAGAACTCGCCAGGGGGAGGGCCGCCGGGCTGGCCGCGGCCTCGGCGATGGGCTTGACCTTGTTGACGGCCTGTGAGCATGGCGAGGGCCCCACGACAGAGCCGGACGAAGCGCCTGCGCAGATGCAGGTCCAGGAGCCCTTAGACGCCTCGCCGGCGTCGGCAAACTCGCCGAACGACGCAGCCCCCTCGGGCGATGATGCCTCGGAGGGCGAGTCCACGGACCCGACTCCTGAAGAGGACGACGTGTGGGATGCCCCGCGGGTGGTGGTGGACGAACAACTCTACGGGGCCCCGCCCTTCGACGAAGAAGACCTGGAACTCATGACGGCCCCGGCGCCAGAGGATGGCGAGGCGCGGGAGTCGGAGGGCGACTAAGCCAGGGGATGAAGCGGCCCGCTCATCCGCGACGACAAGCGCGCCAGCGGGCTGCCCATCCCGGCCGGCCCGGCCCCGTTTGCCGCGGGGCACTCCCTACCGCAGGTGCTGCCGATTTCGGCGCGCGCGCGAGCCTTCGAGAGGGCTGTGGCGCGCGTAGGACCGGGGCCTGTGCCAACCCTTGCATCGCCTCTGCGCTCTCTCTAGGCTCCCGCGACTCTGATAGAAGTACTTCTAAGGGGTGAGGGACACAAAGCTTGACCGCGCACTCGCCAGCCCCGGTTTCAGGGGGCTTGCGAGTGGGATGCTTGCCGGCGCGTCGCGGTGGAAGGCCAGAGGTCATGACATGAAACGCGTCGCTCCCTCTCCTACCCGGCAACACAACAATCGACGGCAATGGCTTACTACGCCGTGAGCCAACGTTGACGCCATGTCTGCTGCATTGAGAGCACCCTGAACTGCGTTGCAAACGAAAGCATCGCCTGTGGTTTGCGCCTGGCTCAGGTCACTCTCAATATCGCATCCAAAGGCGTCAACATGGCCTCACGGCGTTATAACGTGAGATGTTGAAGTGAACGATAGCCCGGAAGCGCTGGAGCGTAATTGGCGAAGAAGTCTGCCCTGGCTCGTGGCGATGGCTGCCCCGCTGGTGGTGCTGGGCGTGATGATCTGGCAGCGGCGCTGGACGAGCGACGACGGGTTTATCAACCTGCGCGTGATCGAGAACCTGCTGGCCGGCGCCGGGCCGGTGTTCAACGCTGGCGAGCGCATTGAGGCCTATACCAGCACGCTGTGGGTGGGGATTGTGGCGGTGCTCGGGGGGCTGGGCGTGCGCCTGGAGATCGCGGCGATGGTCGCGGGGTGGGCGCTCTCGGTGGTGGGTCTGGGCTTTGCCCAGTGGGGAGCCCTGGTGCTGGCCGGACGTGCCCGGGAGGGCTTCGGGGGCATCTGGCGCGCGGCGCCCTTGCCGCTGGGGGCGTTGATGTATGCGGTGCTGCCCCCGGCCTGGGATTTTGGGACGTCCGGGCTGGAGACGGGGCTGGCGATCGGCTGGCTGGGGTTCTCTTTTTATCGGGTGGCCCGGGTGGTGGATCACCCCCGGGAGCGCCCGGCCCGGGTGCCCTATGGGACGATGGCGCTGCTGGGCCTGGGGCCCCTGGTGCGGCCGGAGCTCGCGCTCTTTAGCCTGGGGATGATGCTGCCGGTGATCGGCGCCACGCTGCGCGCCCGTGGCTGGCCGAGCGTCAAGGCATCGACGCTCCTCGTGGTGAAGATGGGGGCGGCGATGGGGGCGATTCCCGTGGCCTACCAGATCTTCCGCATGGGGTATTTTGCAGCGATTGTGCCCAATACGGCGATCGCCAAATCGGCCTTTGGCTCGCGCTGGGAGCAGGGGTTTCGCTACGCCGAGAACTTTTTTGGGACCTACGAGCTGGTGCTGCCCCTGGCGGTGGCGCTGGGGTTCTGGCTGCGTCTGGTGATCCAGACGGCTCGAAAGGGCGATGTTCTGCGGCTGTTGGCGCTGGTGATCCCGACCTTCGTGGGGCTCTTCCATTGTGTGTACGTCATGAAGGTAGGCGGGGGCTTTATGCACGGGCGGCTCTTTTTGCCGGCGCTCTTCGGGCTCTTGCTGCCGGTGGCGGCGGTACCCCTGCGTGGGGCAGACCTGCGCGGTCCGGGCCGGAATTCGGGGGCTGGCGTGTGGGTGGGCGCGGTGGGGATGGCACTGGTGGTGGGGTGGGCGGCCTACTGCGGCACCTCGTTGCGCGTTGCGGTCGAAAATGTGCATGGCATCGGCGATGAGCGGGGCTGGTATGCGCGCCTGGCCAGTCACGAGAACCCGGTGCTCCTGGAAGAGTACGAGGCGATGTACTTTATCAAGGAGTCCAAACAGGCCTTGAGCTTTGCCGAGCGGCGCTGCCCCTCGGGTCAGTGGCATGAGGAGGGCGCGCCTCGGGGATGCTCGCCATTTCTCTACGTGAGGAACAAGCACGGGGAGCTGTGGCCCCGTCTGCCGGTCTATACGCTGCGCGAGGACGTGGCGGCCCGGGGGTTCAAAATGGCCCAGATGCGCATCAGCATCGGGATGACCAGTCTCTGGCTGGGGCGAGATGTGTACATGGTCGATCGGGTGGGCCTGGCGAACCCGATTTCGGCGCGCTTGAAGCTGAGGAAGCGCGGTCGGCCGGGCCACGAAAAAATGCTCTCCAACAGCTGGTATGTCGCCCGCTTTGCCGCCCCCACCCCGGGGGAGGACGCCAGCGTGGCGGCGGCTCGCCGCGCCCTGAGCTGCGGAGAGCTCGCGGAGCTGGAGGAGGCGGTGCGGGGAGAGCTGAGCGTGGAGCGCTTCTTCAGCAACATGGCGGCCGCCGCGCGTCTGCATCGGTTGAAGATCGACCCGGATTCCTGGCGGGCTGCGCAGGATTTCTGTGGGGAGCCCGCGCTCTTTGAGGCGCTGGCCGGGGGCCGGGGCGGAGATCCGGCGCGCTGGCAGTGCCCGCAGGGCTACCACCTGAGCGGGTACGCGGTGCGCAGGTCGGAGGATGGCGCGTCGATCGCCGCGATTCGGCCGCGCTGTGAGGGCAGCTCGAAGGGGCTCGCCGGCCGGGTTGAGGGGCCGGAGCTCGGCGGGGCGGGTGGGGCCTGGAAGCGCGTTTCCTGCGAGCCCGGAGAGCGCCTGGTGGGGGTGCACGCTGGCGAGGATCGCTGGCTGCGCAGCGTGGGCGTGGTGTGCGAGGCCGGTGGTACCCGGCGGCAGGCTCCGCGGGTCGGGGAAGGTGGCGAGCCGGTGGAGGCGCGATGCCCGGCTGGCCAGCGCGCGGTGGGGATGGTGGCGCGCACGGGGGCTCTCGTGGATGCGGTGGGTGTGGTGTGCCGAGCGCCCCAGGACGACGCTGACGGCGTCGCTTCGTCGTCGCGGTAGCGGCTGCTACACGCTCCTCCTTGCTCCTTGTCAGGCGCCCCAGGACGAAGCCAGCGGCGTCGTCAGGGATTCGCGGTGGCGCTGCCACAGCTTCATCCCTGCCTCCTTGCTGGGGACTTCGCCCTGGATACGCTCGGGTGTGCCGAGCGCCCCAGGACGACGCTGACGGCGTCGCTTCGTCGTCGCGGTAGCGGCTGCTACACGCTCCTCCTTGCTCCTTGTCAGGCGCCGCCCTGGATGCGCTCGGGTTGGGGGGGCATTTGGGGGAGTTCATTCAAACTCGAGCCCGAGCCCGAGTACGAGCTCGAGTACGAGCCCGAGTACGAGCTCGAGTCCGAGCCCGAGCCCGAGTCCGAGCCCGAGCCCGAGCCCGAGCCCGAGCCCGAGCCCGAGCCCGAGCCCGAGCCCGAGCCCGAGTACGAGCCCGAGTACGAGTACGAGTACGAATACGAGTACGAGCCCGAGCCCGAGCCCGGCTACTCGTTCGCCTTTTCGGCGTCCTTTGCAAAAGGTGTGAGCGCCTGCTCGCGCTCGCGCAGCCACTGCAGGCGCTGGCCGGTGATGTAGCGCAGGATCTCGGCGGTCTCGGGCTCCGCTGGCGCGACGTCGTGCGCGTCAAGGGGGTCGTCTCGCCAGCGGACCAGGCGTCGGACGCCGTTTTTGCGGTCATCAAAATAATAAAAATCATCGGTGCGGGTGCCGATCATCTGAAAGGTCTCCTCGCCGCGTTTGGCCGCCTCGGGGATGTAGAAGAGCGAGTGCAGCACGTCTTTTTGCGGGGGTGTGCCTTCGACCAGGGAGGGGACCAGGGTCTCCCCGAGCCAGTCTTCGTGGGGCGGCAGGTCGAGGAGGTTGGCCAGGGTGGGGAGCAGGTCGATGTGGGCGGCGAGCCCGTCGACGCGCTGGCCGCGACCAAAGGGGGCCTGGATGATCAGGGGGACGTGCAGCGGTCGGGTCAAAACGTTGTAGCCGTGATGGTGGCGCTGGTGGTTGGCGTCGAAGGCCTCGCCATGGTCGGAGGTAAAGACCATCACGTAATCCTCGGGCTCCCAGCGGGCTTCGACCGTCTCGATGAGGCGCTTCCAGCTCTGATCGGCAAACCAGAGCTCGCTCTCAAAGCGTTCCATGTTGCTTTTGCCCTTACCAAAGGTTTTGGCGCCTTCGGGGATCGTGTAGGGGCCGTGGTGGTCGAAGTAATGCACCCAGAGCGCCAGGGGGCGCTCGTCGTCGTGCTCCTCGATGATTTCGATGGCGCGGTCGGTGAGCGCCGGGGAGTTATGGCCCTGCTCGTCGGTGGTTTTGTAGGTCCGGGTATCAAACTCCTCAAAGCCCAGCGCATGGGTGCGCCAGCGCACAAAGTAGCGATCGCCGGGGATGTGCACGGTGCGGTAGCCCGCGTCGCGCAGTAGGGTGCCCAGCGTGACCTCGTCGGCGGGGTAGGGGTAGGGGTGGACGCGGCGGTCGCGCATGCGCATCTGGCTGTTCATCTTACTGGCGATGATCCCGGGCATGGAGAGGCGCGTGGAGGTGCTGGTGGAGAAGGCCGTCTCAAACACGGTGGCGCGCTCGGCCCATGCGGCCAGGTGTGGGGTGGTGTCGCGCTCATAGCCGCCGACGCTGGTGTGCGAAAAGGAGAGGGCGTCGGTGGTCACCAGGATGATGTGGGGGCGGCGGGCGATGCCTTCAGGAGGCGCCACGCGGGAGGGGCCGGGTCCGAAGTCGGCGACGTCGTAGGTGAGGTCGGCGCCGGAGCAGTTCTGGTCGATGCCGTCGTTAGGCGTCTCCAGCTGGTGGGGGCCACGCGAGGGGTCGAAGGGGGCGCAGTCACCGCCGGCGTAGAGCGAGAGGGCGCCGTCGTCGTCGAAGTCCAGCGGTCCGGAGAGCGCGGTGTAGAGGTGGCTGGCCAGCGCGGGCTGGTCGCCAAAGGAGCTGCGCGCGCGCTCCAGCGCGCGGGGCATCAGGAGGGAAAAGAGACTCAGCGCCACGAGCGCGGCGGGCAATGCGCGCAGCAGCGGGGTGTGCAGCCCCGGGCGCGCGCGCAGGAGGACCCAGGAGAGGGGCAGCGCGGCGGCGCCCGCGCACCCGGTGGCGACGTAGCTCCAGGGGAGCACCTTGAGGGCGCCCGGGGCCACCAGGGGCATCAGCATGGCCAAAAGCGCCCCGCCGGCCAGGGCGGCCGGCACCCAGAGGTCGATGCGCAGGAGGAAGCGGCCCCACGCGTACCCCGTCACCATGCGGAGCAGGCGGCGCACCATCAGCACCAGCGGCGCCCCCATCGCCACGATGAAGAGCGCGGCCAGCGCCGAGAGGAGCGCGCTTAGGAGCGCGCTCATCCAGGGCGTGGCAATCCGGCCTTCCAGGCCCAGCGTGACCAGCGTGCTCGCCAGGACCCAGGCGCCCAGGAGCAGGGGCGCACTCAGGAGCCAGGCCACCAGGTTGAGCGGCGCGGGAAGGCGGCCCTCCCACAGGCGCGCCCAGCTTGTGGCGGCCGCCGTGCCCAACGCCGCCGCCAGGAGCACCAGAGGCCCGCCCACCCCCACATGAATCGGGAGCATCCACAGGGCGACCGTCGGCTCGCTCAGGGTGAGTGAGAGCGCCTCCGCGCTCAGCGCACACACGCCGGTCAGGAGCATCGAGAGGAAGGCAACGCGGGAGGTGTTCGAAGGCATAGAGCGACTTAAGGACGGTGGAAAGGTCGTGGCATGAGGCCCTGCGATCTGGGGCGCCTGACATAGCGCAGGAGGGGGGCGCAGGGAAAGCGCGCCCGGTTGCCCCGTTGCCGTCGGGGGGCTCGCGGGTGGCGAGGTGGGAAAGCGCCTTTACCGCCGCGAGGCGTCCCCCGTAGGCTCCAACGTCCGCGATCCACATGAATCATTCCCCCTCGCCAGTGCCTGGCGACCGAAAACACGAGGTACGCGATGAGACGAGCGCTTGCAGTTCAGATGGTGTCGGTGGTGGTTGGTGTGCTCCTGCTGGCGATGAGCGCGCCGGCCGCAGCCCAGCAGGCGCGCTCGGGGCGTCGAGGGTGGACGGCGCCGAAGCGGGCGGAGATCCCGGTGCAGATCGGGGTGGGGCCGGCCGGGGTGATGGTGGGCGCGCCCTCGGTGGCCAGCGGCTACAGCGGGGCGGTGTTCGAGGACCAGCCCCTGCATCTGGGGCTGCGCATCGACCTGGCGGCGGTGATCACCGCTGACCTGGTGCGGGAGCATCCGAAGCTGGTGCCGCGGCAGTACCGCAGCCGGCTAGCTGGCCGCCGGGGAGGTGCGCTACCGCCCCGGGGCCGCAGCTCTTTTGCCTACGGCGGTGTACTTCTCGCCGAAGCTCCAAAACACCGGGATGTACGGGGCGACCTGGTCTTTGCTGGGGGCCGGTCTGGCGCTGAGCCCCAGCCCCTTTCGGGTGAGCCTGGGTGGATCTGTGATCGCCACGGCCTTCTACATGCACTCCGATACGCTCGGCTCACCGACGGTGTTTGTGCGGCCGGGGCTCGATCTCAACCTGGATGTGGAGGTGCAGATCACGCGTGACTTCGGATTAAGCTTTGGGTGGTCGTCGATGATCCACATCCCCCAGGCGGTGGGCGGGCCGGTATGGGCGCTGGCGGGGGATGAGGGGTCGATCTGGCATATCGGGCAATTCTATGTGCAGGGCAACGTGCGCTTCCCCTACACCCGGTACTACCGCTGAGGGGGAAATGTCTTAATATTCGCTAAGTTGAGAAGCTGATGGGCAGTGCGTATGTTCCGTATTTTGGAAATAGTGTGAAAAATTAGTTGAGGATTCGTCTCCCGCTCCTCTACTCTGTCGACTGAATCAACAGACGAAACACGTAAATGGACGATTCAGTGGGACGACGTCGGCGACTATGACGCCGACGTCGTTTGATGTTTGGGTGTCTGGCCGGGAGGACCTGATGTGGCAGAAGTCAGTGGGTTGTTGTGTTGGAATGATGGTGGTTTGCGGGACGAGTCTCGCGTGGGCACAGGAGGGAGGGTTTGACGTTGAGACCTTCGAGCCGATGGCCGGGGCGACGAGCACGACGCTGAACTTGAGTTCGTCGGAAGTGCTCGGGCATCAGCAGTTTGCGGTGGGGATGATGCTGCATATGGCCGATGGGGCGTTAAGGGTCTACGACCAGCAGGCCGGCGAGTTTATTGAAGGGGTGGACTACCAGTTTAAGGGGGAGCTTTTGGCCGGGGTTGGCCTCTGGGATCGCGCCGAGGTGGGGTTGGCGCTGCCGGTGGCGCTGGTGCAGTCGGGCGAAGGGATCAGCGCCGGGACAAACTTCTCGGGCGCCTCGCTGGCGGATCTGCGGTTGATGGCCAAGTACGCGCTCTTGCGCCAGGGCGAAAACAGCCCGGTGGGTCTGGCCTTGCAGGGGCAGGTGTGGGTGCCGGTGGGCGATGAGGCGACGTACAACTCCGATGGAAAGGTGCGCGTGGAGCCCCGGGTGGCCATGGACTGGAGCCATGGCGGCTGGCGAGTGGGCGCGAACCTGGCGTACCGCTATCGCCCCACCCGGGAGGTGTATAACTACGTGGGCACCAGCGCGGTGCGCTGGGGCGTGGGTGGCGAGGCGCCGCTGTGGAAGGACCGCCTGGCGTTTATCACCTCGATTTTTGGAGATGTGGCCACGCAGCAGGTGGAGTTGTCGCGGAACAACCCGGCCGAAGCCCTGGTGGGTCTGCGCTACTACCTGACCCCGGACTTTACGACCGAGGTCGGCGGGGGCGGGGGACTGACGCCGAGCGTGGGTTCTCCGAATTTCCGCGTTTTTGCGAGCGTGATTTTCCGCCCGTCGCAGCCTGTCTCGGAGCTTGAGGAGGGGCCGGTGCTGACCTCGTGTGAGGATGATCCGGAGGGATGTCGTCCCACGGCGGTGGAGATTGTGGAGAAGGAGGAGGTCGTCACCGCTCCTGAGCCCGAACCCGAACCCGAGCCCGAGCCCGAGCCCGAACCGGTGGTGGAGCCCGAGCCGGTGGTGGAGCCCGAGCCTGAGCCCGAACCCGAGGTGGTGGTCGTCCGAGAGCGGACGATCGAGGTCAATGAGAACATCTTCTTCGATACCAATGAAGCGACGATCAAGGCCGAATCGCGGTGGTTGGTCGCCAGGATTGCCGGCGTTTTGCAGGACAATCCCCAGCTTACGCGTATTCGCGTGGAGGGGCATACCGACTCCCGTGCGTCGGAGGCCTACAATCTGCGCCTCTCCGAGCGTCGCGCGGCGGCGGTTGTGAAAGAGCTGATCGGCTTTGGTGTGTCGCCCCAGCGTCTGGTGTCGTTGGGGCTGGGACAAAGCCGTCCGATTGCCAGCAACGAAACGATCGAAGGCATGGCGCGAAACCGACGTGTGGAATTTCACATCGTCTCGGTCGATGGGGAGCCCATTCCCGCCGAGCGCAGCGTGACGATCGAAGAGGACGTCACGCAGGCCGAGTAGTACCCCGTCGTAGGTAAATGCCGCGGTACGAAGTTGAGAATGTTCTAGTGATGCAAGTGTGTAGATGGAGGATGTGATGAGCACGAAACTGGGACGATGGAGTGGATGTCTTGTGACCCTGGTGGCGTTGGTGGCCGGGGTGATGGGGTGTCAGGACGAAACGGGAATGCAAGATCACTGCGATGATCGTTACGTCGTTCAGGGGGGACGCGGGCAGGCTGTGGGGGTGCCGGAGTGCCCGCCCCGGGACGGGCAATGCCTCACGGTGCTGGAGGCCTGCACCGAGGGTGTCTGCGGCGGGGTCGATGATCGCTGCGGCGGGATGGTCAATTGCGGGTCGTGTGAGGGGAGCTGCAATGACGTGGAGCTGGAGTGCGGCGAGCATGGCCAGTGCCAAGATGACGCAGAAGGATTGGCCCAATGTGTGTGTGAGGAGGGGTACGTCGGGCCCTACTGCCTCCCGGAGGATAGCTGCTTGAGCGAGGCTCAGGCCTGCACCGAGGGTGTCTGCGGCGGGGTCGATGACCTCTGCGGCGGGGTTGTGGACTGCGGCGTCTGTGAGGGGAGCTGCGAGGAGGTTGAACTCGACTGTGGCGAGCAGGGCCAGTGCGAAACCAACGACGAGGGGATCGCGGAGTGCGTGTGCGAGGAGGGCTATGAGGGCCTTCGTTGCGGCGAGCCCATCGAGGTCTGTTTGACCCCGGAGCAGGCTTGCACCGAGGGCGTCTGCGGCGGGGTGGATAACGGCTGCGGCGGGGTTGTGGACTGCGGCGTCTGTGAGGGGAGCTGCGAGGAGGTTGAGCTCGACTGTGGCGAGCAGGGCCAGTGCGAAACCAACGACGAGGGGATCGCCGAGTGCGTGTGCGAGCAGGGCTATGAAGGCCTTCGTTGCGACGAGCCCACCGGGACCTGTTTGACCCCGGAGCAGGCTTGCACCGAGGGCGTCTGCGGTGGGGTGGATAACCTCTGCGGCGCGTTCATCGACTGCGGCGTCTGTGAGGGAAGCTGCGAGGAGGTTGAACTCGAGTGTGGCGAGCAGGGCCGGTGCGTGGACGATGAGGAAGGCAACGCGCAGTGCGTCTGTGAGGAAGGACTCGCCGGGCCTGGCTGTGGCGAGTGTGCCGAGGGCTACTTTGATGTCGACGGGACCTGCCGCGCCGACTGCACGGTCTTTGACGCGACGTGCTCCGGTCAGGGCAGCTGCGAGGTGCCCGAGGGCGGCGAGCAGGGCCTGTGCGTCTGTGAGGGCGATCGCATTGGTGATCTCTGCGAGGGGTGCCCCGAAGGTACCCAGGATAACGATGGCGACGGCGTCTGTGAGGTGAGCTGTGAGGAGGCTGCGCTGGCATGTGGTGTCGGCGGGAGCTGCGACGACAGCAGCGGCCAGGCCCAGTGTGCCTGCCGACCGGGCTTTGCCGGTGAGCAATGCGAGAGCTGCGCGGAGGGCTACCAGGATAATAACGATGACGGTGAGTGCCGACTGGGCTGCGATCATCCCACCCAGGCCGCCTGCCCTGAGACTCAGGTCTGCGAGGATAGCTCGGGAATCGCCCAATGCCTGTGCACCGAGGGTGCCCAGTGCGAGACCTGCGATGAGGGCTACGCCCTTCTGAACGGCGCGTGTGTGTTTGCGCCGCAGAACTGCCGCGCGATCCTGGAGCAGAGCCCCGGTGCCGAAGATGGGACCTACGAGCTCTTCTATGAGGGCGACCCGCTTAAGCCCTGGGTTGGCTACTGCGCGGGTATGGAAACGGGAACCCCCGTGGAGTACCTGCCCTTTGTGCGCACCGGACGGTCGCGTAACTTCGCCTCGTACACCAGCCGCCTGCTCTTCTTGCTCGGGGAGTCGGTCCGCACGGTCTTCTCGGCGGTGCGCATCGACCCGGAGACGTTGGTCATCGACATCAACGACTTCACCTTCGCGACGACCACGTCGGTGGGCACGCCGGAGTACATGTCGGTGCCGGTGAGTCAGATGCCCTTCGGTACGGCGGCTACCTGCGGGATTCTCGACGGGACCTCCGGGAACATCGACCTGCGCGGCACGCCCTTCCGGGTGCAGAGTAACTTCTGCTCTTCGAGCCTGCTTCAGGCCAATTTCAGCCGGGATCGTCAGGTCGTGAACCTGAACATCGGTCTGCTGGGCTGCTACTGGATGGCACCGAACCCCTGCCCCTCGGAAGTGCCGATTAACGACTTCGGTGACTCCGATGTGGTGTTGGAGTACCGGGGCTTCTAAGCGGCGGTGAGTTGAGGTCGGTGCGGCGTTTGCGGCATCGACCTCGCCACATCACATCGTAGCTCGAAGCAAACGCGCGCGGCCTCCGGGAGGGGGCGCGCGCGAAAAAGGCAGCACGCTGAGGCGTGCTGCCTTTATTTTTTGGGGGGGAGGGGCGCAGCCCTCAGGTGGCGTTCTTATGGTAGGGGTTTGGCGAGGGGCCCTCGGGCTGGGCGGCCTTGCGGCGAGCCTCGGCATCGGGGTCGAGGCCGGGGGGCCGAGGGATGACCTCGTTGTCGCCGGGCTGGTAGAAGCGCTGGCCCTGCAGGTCTTCGGGCAGGTAGGACTCCCCGGCGACGTAGTTCCCCGAAAAGTTATGGGGGTATTTGTAGCCGCGCCCGTGGCCCAGGTTGGCCATGAGTTTGGTGGGGGCGTTGAGCAGGTGTTTGGGCAGCGGCAGGTTGCCGGAGTGCTGCAGGGCCTTGCGGGCCGCGGCGTAGGTGGTCAGCGCGCTGTTCGATTTGGGAGCGCAGGCTAAATAGATGACGGCCTGAGTCATCGGGAGCACGCCCTCGGGCATGCCCATGAATCGAAAGGCCTCGGCGGCATCCAGGGCCACGCGCAGAGCACCGGGGTCGGCGTTGCCGATGTCTTCGCTGGCGAAGATGACCATGCGCCGCAGGACAAAGAGGGGATCTTCGCCGCCCTCGAGCATGCGGACCATGTAGTAGACGGCGGCATCGGGATCGGAGCCCCGCATGCTTTTGATGAACGCGCTCACCGTGTTGTAGTGGGCGTCGCCGGCCTTGTCGTAGCGGATGACGCGCTGTTGGGCGGCCTCCTCCACATCGGGGTGCTCGATGGTGTGGCTGCCCCTGGCCGCGGCGAAGGTGGCGGCCAGCTCCAGGGTGTTGAGCGCGGCGCGGGCGTCGCCTTCGGCCACGTTGAGGAGGGCACCCAGGGCGTCGTCGCTCAGGGCGTCGTCGGGGAGCCCCAGGCCGCGGGAGGGAGCGACCAGGGCCTGGCGTAAGAGGCTGGTGATGGCCTGATCGTCTAGGGCCTCCAGCACCAGGGTGCGGCAGCGCGAGAGCAGCGCGGCGTTGACCTCGAAGCTGGGGTTCTCGGTGGTGGCGCCGATCAGCGTGACGGTGCCCTGTTCCACGTGGGGTAGAAGGGCGTCTTGCTGGGCCTTGTTGAAGCGGTGGATCTCATCGACGAAGAGCACCGTGGTCTGGCCGAGCATCCGGCGCAGGTCGCCGGCCTGCTCCACGGCCTGGCGGATGTCTTTGACACCGCCGGAGACCGCGGAGAGGGGCGCGAGCTGCGCGCCGACCTCATCGCTTAAGATTCTGGCCAGGGTGGTTTTCCCGCAGCCGGGGGGGCCCCACAAGATCAGGCTGGGGAGGCGTCCCCGGGAGAGCGCGCTGGAGAGGAGTTTGCCCTGGGCCAGCAGGTGGCGCTGGCCGACAAACTCCTCCAGGGAGCTCGGGCGCATGCGCTCGGCCAGGGGTTGCCGGGCGTGGGTGCTACTCATGAGGATGGGGTCGGGGGCAAAAGGAGGGGGGCCGGCGACTCAGAAGCTCTTGGCCGGGGAGATGTTGCCACCGGAGACGGTGGGGAGCTGGCGACCGGCGACGCGGTAGCTCTTGAGCACGCCGTGCTCTTCCATCAGCTTCTTGCGGGTGGCCCGGCAATCGGCGTGGTTAAAGGGAAGCTCCGGGTGCGCCTCGCGCACCTGGGCTTCCAGGTGCTGGGGCAGGTCGATGAACGAGGTCTTATAAGACTCGCACATCGGGCAGTTTTGCTTGGGCTGGCCACCTTCGTAGACGAAGGCACAGTTTTTACAGGTCCAGATCAGGGCCTGCATAAAGGGTTTGTAAGTCGTCACGGCGTCACCTTTAAACGTCAAAAGCGGGTCAATCACAGCGGGGGGACGATGGCGGGGGGCTTTCAGTCCCGGGAAGAGTCGGGTGAGTCTAACCTTGAACGCAGGAAATCGGAAAGGGCCTGCTGCATGGAGTCGGGCATCCGGGCGATGAGGACCTTTTTGCAGGCGGGGCCGGTGTTTTTGTAGCGCTGCAAAAAGTCGACGCAGGGCGGACAGTACGCCAGGTGCTCTTCGAGGTGGGCGCGCTCTTCTTCTTCGAGGTCGCCTTCGAGGTAGTCGGTCAAAAGATCGACGAGCTTCTGACATTTCATAAGTCGACTCCAGGTCCAGGTTCCGGTGGCATCGCCGGGGCGGGCGCGACCGGGGGGCGCTGATGTCGGGGCATCCCGGTCGCGCCCCCCGTTTTGATGGGGCGATGTTAGCTTTCCAGGTACTTGTCGAGGAAGATGCCGAGTTTTTCGCGGGCCTCTTCGGGGATGGCCTCTTTCGGGGTCATGATGCCGTATTGCAGGGCGCGGCTGGCGTCGCATTCCTCTTCGCGCTCCAGGGGAATGGCCGGGATGACGCGTTGGAGGATGCGGCGCACGTTGGCGATGTTCTGCTTGAGGATGGCCATCACGTTGGTAACGTCGACCTCGTCCTCATCCTTCCAGCAGTCGTAATCGGTGGCCAGAGCGATGGTGGCGTAGCAGAGTTCGGCCTCGCGTGCCAGGCGCGCCTCCGGCATGGCGGTCATGCCGATGAGGGAGGCGCCCCAGGAGCGGTGGAGTTCGCTTTCGGCGCGGGTGCTAAAGGCGGGGCCTTCCATGCAGACGTAGGTGCCGTCTTCATGAAGGGGGAGATCTTCCTGGCGCACCGCGTCGATGAGGACCTGGCGCAGCATCGGGTCGAAGGGGTGGGTCAGGTTGATGTGCACCGCGAGTTCCTCGAAGAGGGTGTTGGCGCGGCGGTAGGTCTTGTCGATGATGTTGTCGGGGATGACGACATGCCCCGGGACGATGTCTTCCTGAAGCGAGCCCACGGCGCTGACGGTCACGACCCAGAAGACGCCCAGGCTTTTGAGCGCCCAGATGTTGGCGCGGTAGGGCACGGTGGAGGGGTTGAACTGGTGGTGCTTGCCATGGCGAGGCAAGAAGGCCACGCGGCGATCGCCGAGCTGCCCGATGAGGATCGGGGCGCTGGGCATGCCGAAGGGAGTCTCGATGGTGCGCTCTTCGAGGATCTCGAGGCCGTCGAGGTCGTAGAGGCCGCTGCCGCCGATGATGGCGATGGGGACGCGAGGGTCGGAGGTGCCCATAGCTAAACGCTCCTTGAAGTCGGTGGTGGTCGCGCTCCGCGGGGCTCCAAAAGAGCGTCTGGGGGCTGCGCGCACCGTCAGTCAGATGCAAGGCGCCGGGGGCGCGTTTCAAGAAAAGGTTGCGGGAGGCCTGGGCAAAGGCCAGACGCACCACGGCGACCGGTCTGCGCTCGGGAGGGAGGCAGGCGGTCGCCGTGGAGTCATAACAGAAAAGTCGCGCTTTGCCAGCGTTGCCGGGGGGGCGGATGTCAGCGGGCGTAGCGCTCGGAGCTGTTCACGAACTGGCAGATCGAGGCGACGATGGCGCCGGTGCGGATGACCTCGTCGATCTGTTCGCGGGTGATGTCCAGGCTGACGGCCTCCTGGATATGGCCGGAGACGCAGCTGGGGCAGCCGTTGGCGGTGCTGATCATCAGGTTGACCAGCTCGGCGAAGGCTTTGCCCATGGTCGGGCGCATGAAGAGGGAGGCGCGCAGCCCGGGGTTGAGGCCTTCAAAGGCGTCGGTCGCGGCCAGGGAGCGGAACTTGTAGTAGAGGTTAAACGAGGTGGAGGTGGCGGCGATGCCCAGGGCCTCGTGGATCTGCTCATCGGTGAAGCCCAGGCCGCGGGCGCGCTCGGCGAAGAAAGTGGCCACGTCGCGGTTGCCGTGGTGGGCGGCGGCCACCGCCGCCAGGAGCACGCGGGTCTTGGCCTGGAGTGCGCCCTCGGAGAAGACGCCCTTGTCCAGGTTCATGAAGACGTCTTTGAGGAAGAGGGGGGCATTGGCGAGCACGCGCAGCCAGTCGGGGGCGTCGCCCTCAATGTTGAGTTTGGTGAGGGCGCGCGCGAAGACCTTTTTCTGGTCATCGTTCATCTGATCGTCGGTGAGGACGGGAAGCCAGCTCATGGTTCCTCCGGGAGGGTCTTGGGGGGGCTCGGGATGGCGAGGGGGGCTCGGCGTCGGGGCAGGTCAGGGCGCGCCCCATCGTAATGGCGAGGGGGCCGAAGGCAAGTCCGCCCGAGGGGGAGGCGTCGGGCCCAACTAAAAAGCGGGGCGGCCTGTGAAGGCCGCCCCGCTTTAGCGCGGCTCAATGGCACGCGGACAGGGATCAGAGCTGGATGGTGTCCTGGCCCTTCTCCCAGCCGCAGGCGCAGAGCTCATCGGTCTGCAGGGCGTCGAGCACGCGCAGGGTCTCGGTGACGCTGCGGCCGACGCTGCGGTCGTTGATGTTGAGGAAGCGCACGTTGCCCTCGGGATCGATGATGAAGGTGCCACGCTCGGCCACGCCGTCGCCCTCGTGAAGCACGCCGTAATCGGCGGCCATCTTCTTGGTGACGTCGGCGAAGAGCGGGTACTTCAGGTCGCCCAGGTCGTCGTGGCTCTTGACCCAGCCCAGGTGGCTGTAGGCGGTGTCGGTGGAGCCGCCCAGCACCACGGTGTCGCGGTCTTCGAATTCGTCGATGGCGTTGTTGAATTCCACCAGTTCGGTGGGGCAGACGAAGGTGAAGTCCATCGGGTAGAAGAAGAGCACGACCCACTGGCCGGCGTAGTCCGAGAGGCTGATCTCTTTGATCTCACGGCCCACGAGGGCGGCGGTGGTGAATTCGGGGGCCTTTTGTCCGAGCTTAAGCATGATGCGACTCCGGTGCGTCAAGACGTGAGTAATGCGGGCTTCTGAGCCCCGGCCCATCGGGGCGGGGGCGCCAATGAGGCCCTACAGTAGGGGCGGCGCCGGGAGTGTCAACCCTCCGTATGGGGAAGGTCGGGGGCGGTGGCAAGCGCGGGGAAGAAGGGGCGCAAAAGTGGGGCCGGGTTCTGCAGGAGAGGCTTGCACCGGGCCGGCACCGGGGCTAAGGCTGTGGGCTGCCAATTGACGTGTGTAATCCACGTACTCTGACCCAGGACGAGGCCTTTTTATGACGCATCTGCCGCTGACCCATCTCTCTGAGGATGAAACGATCTTTCGCGACGCCGTGGCGTCCTTTGCCCGCAGCGCCATCGCTCCCAAAGTGCATGCGATGGACAAGGCTCAGCAGCTCGATCAGGCGTTGATCAAGCAGTGCTTTGAGATGGGGCTGATGGGCATCGAGGTGCCCGAGGAGTACGGCGGGGCGGGAAGCTCGATCATGACCGCGATCCTGGCGATCGAGGCGCTGGCGTCGGTGGACCCCAGCGTGTCGGTGTTTGTCGATGTGCAGAACACGCTGGTCAATAACGCGATTCTGCGCTGGGCCAGCGATGAGCTCAAGGCGAAGTACTTCCCGAAGATGACCTCGGAGTGGGTGGGGAGCTACGCGCTGAGCGAGTCGGGCAGCGGCTCGGATGCGTTTGCCCTGCAGACCCGGGCTGTCGATAAGGGCGATCACTGGGAGCTCAACGGCTCCAAGCTCTGGATCACCAACGGGGCCGAGGCCAACCTCTACATCGTGTTTGCCAACGTGGCGCCGGAAGAGGGCTACCGGGGCATCACGGCGTTTCTGGTGGAGCGGGAGTTTGAGGGCTTTGCCGTCGGCAAGAAGGAAGACAAGCTGGGGATTCGCGCGTCGTCGACCGTGGAGCTGCTCTTTGAGAAGTGCAAGGTGCCCAAGGAGAACGTGCTCGGTGAGGTGGGCAAGGGCTACAAGGTGGCCATTGAGACGCTCAACGAGGGGCGCATCGGCATCGGCGCGCAGATGGTGGGGCTGGCCCAGGGAGCGTTGGACGCGGCGCTGGCCTACGTTCAGGAACGCGAGCAGTTCGGCACCGCGATTGCGAGCTTCCAGGGCGTACAGTTCCAGCTGGCGCAGATGGCCACCGAGGTCGAGGCGGCTCGACTGATGGTGTACAACGCCGCTCGCCTCAAAGATGCCGGGCTGCCCTTTGTAAAGGAGAGCGCGATGGCCAAACTCTACAGCAGCCAGGTCGCCGAGCGGGTCTCCTCGAAGTCGCTGGAGCTCTTCGGGGGCGTGGGCTTTACCACCGAATACCCGGCCGAGAAGTTCTTCCGCGATGCGAAGATCGGGGCGATTTACGAGGGAACCTCCAACATGCAGCTGCAGACGATCGCGAAGATGTTGCTGCGCTGAGGCGATGTGGGGGGGAGTGAGAAGGTAGGAAAGTAGAAGCGCCCCGGGAGTTGTCCCGGGGCGCTTTTTTGTGGTGCGAGGTGGGGGGGCGGATTAGCGGGCGAAGCCGCGGACGGCCTGGCTCTCGGCGTCGTGCATGGGAGAGAGCCAGCTGTATTCGAAGAGGTAGCCGAAGGTTTCGATGTGGCGGCGCGCCTCCTCGGGGGTTTTGCCCCAGGCGTAGACGCCGTGGTTGCGCAGGTTGATGCCGGGGATCTTCGGGGAGAAGTCATCGCTGTCGAGGAAGTCGGCCACGGTCTGCGCCAGCTCCTTGAGATCGTGGTGGTTTTCGACGATGGGGATGCGGGCCGAGGCGTCGGGCTCCCAGAGCCCCAGGCCTTTGATCATCTCGACATCGGCGATGTAGGTGTAGCCCTGTTTGAAGTCGCGTTTGCCGCAGAGGGCGGCGTGGAGGTGGTGCACGTGGTAGATCGCGCCGACTTCGGGCAGGGCGCGGTAGATGGCCATGTGGACGCCGGTTTCGGCCGAGGGTCTGGGGGCGTCTTTGTGGGTGGGCTGGCCGTCGGGATCGACGGTCAAAAAATCGTCGGGGGTGAGCGAGCCTTTGGAGCGGCCGCTGGCGGTGATCAGCGCCTCCTGGGAGGAGAGACGCGCGCTGAGGTTGCCGCTGGTGCCGTGGAGCCAGCCAAAGCGGTAGAAGTCACGGGCGGCGGCGAGCATGGCCTGGGCGGCGGCGTCGCGAGAGGGCAGGGGGGAGTCGGACATAGAGGCCTCGGCGTCAGGGGCAAGGGGGCGAAGTCAGCGAGTGCAAGGCGAAGGTGATCCCGGGGAGGGCCCGGGGCAACCTCGGGTGGGACGGAGCCGCCGGGTGGGGGCTCGGCACCCGGGAGTATCGGAGCGGGGGAGGGGCAAGACAATCGAAAACACCCCTGGGGCGCAGGCGGGTGCCGCCGTGGCGAGTGGGGCGGCGAGGGCGGTCGCCATGTCCTTGTCAGGGCTAGAGCTTTACGGTAGGAAAAACGGGCCGGAATGGTCCGGTTTCATTGCTTTAAGGGAGCCGTCGCGATGTCCGATAACCAGCGAACGAACCCGTTTGACCGCGATTCCAAGACCGACACTCGTCTCGACGACCTGTCGACCAAGGGCTACCTGGTGGTAGTGACCCGCGCGTTTGGTCCGACCGGAGAAGATATCATCGCCCATGATGGCCCGCGCTTCAGTGGCGAGCCCGGGGTGCGTATTCGGGTCAAGCAGGGAGAGCTTGAAGAAGATGTGGTGCTCAGCCCTTTTCATGGGGACTCGAGCAAGAGCTACAGTGAGCCCTTTGAGAGCGGAAAGCCCTGCGAGCTCTTCTGCCCGGTGTCGGGCGCCCCGCTGGATCGCATCCCCGGGATGTCGACGGAGGAAGGCGGCGACTTTTACGCGGTCTACCTCACCGAAAAGCTGGGCCGTGGCGAGTTGGTCGCGGTGAACAACATCTGGGGCAACGCCAGCTCGCAGATGATGAGCGAAGATGACATGTTGATGCGCCTGGCCGACGTGGAAGACGACGCCAGAGATTGACACGTTTGCCGGTGCGATGCCGGCATTTGAACAAGGCGCGCTCGCTCTGGCGAGCGCGCCGGCTGTACTGCTTGTCCTACCTTTTTATCGCTTGACACTGCGCTTAAATACCTGTTGGCGCAGGCCCTGGTTGAGCGAGCGCAACGATTTCTAGGTCGTTGCTTTGTAAGGCAAAACTCTCTAGCCTTGCTGCCGCCCACCCTCCCGTCCTCCCCCCTGACGGGCGAAGTTCATTCACGAACGAGGAAGTCCCATGCAAAGGTTTAGCTCACTGAGGCTACTGGCATTCGCCGTGGTTGCGATGCTGATTTCGGCCTGCGGTTCTGATGATGGCAATGAGGTTAAGGTCTGTACCTCGTTGGCGGATTGCGCCGAAGGGCAACGCTGCAATGATGAGGGCGTGTGCACCGCTCAGGGACTGACCTGCGGGTCCGACTTTGACTGTGCCTTTGATGAGTTTTGCCAGGCAGGGCAATGCGCGCCGGCGGCCTGCGAGGATCATGAGGCCTGCGGCGGCGGGGCTGTCTGTGATCAGGGGCTTTGCCGTGCCGGTTGTGTGCCCGGTGGCGACGACTGTGGCGAGGGGCAGGTCTGCAACGAGCGCACGATGGTCTGTGAGGAGGCCGGGTGTACGCCGACCTCGTGCCAGCCGACGATCCAGCGCTGCGATGAGTCGCAGCAGCCTTCGCGCTGCGTGTTCACCGGCAGCTGCACCAACGATGTGCAGTGCCGGGCCTATGGTCAGCAGCAGGGCGACGGCAAGGATTATATCTGCAACACCGTGCTCAGCGAGTGTGTGGAGCGCCCGCCCTGTCAGGGCGACGGCGACTGCCGCAGTGGCGAGATCTGCGATGCGCCGGAGGATGGCGAGCCCGGTGTTTGCCGCGATGGCTGCCGGAGCAACGACGACTGCCGCGATAGCGAAGTCTGCTCGCTGGAGCAGGGCTCGATCTGTGTGGCGGGTTGCCGCACGAATAACGACTGCGCGATCCCGGGCAGTGACCGGGAGTTTCTGTGCGAAGACCTGGTCTGCGTGCCGGTCTGTGAGTCGGTCGACCAGTGCAATGTGGCCGGGCAGGTTTGTGCCGGACAGCCGCAGACCTGTCGCGGTTGCGTAAGCGATAGCGAGTGTGCGGCGTCTCAGCTCTGTGACTTCACTCAAGGCACGACCACCGAGGAAGCCGCCGATCCCACCGTGGGGCTCTGCGTGAATCGCCCGCCGAGCTGCCCGGAGGACGGGCTGGGTGATAACCACAGCCAGGATCAGGCCCACGCTCTGGGTGCCGAGGCGCTTCCCTTTGAGCGCACCGACGATCTCTTCTTCTGTCGGGAAAACACCGCCGGCGAGTGGTTTGAGGTGCAGGCGGCAAGCGGTCAGGTGATCCGTGCGGTGCTCGAGTACGAAGAGGGCATCGGTAACCTCGACCTGGCGCTGGTGCAGAGCAACGGCGAGCTGGTCGTGCTCTCGGGCGATCCGCCGGATGTGGATGGTGGCCAGGAGCGCATTGAGTTCGGTGTGGCTCAGGGCGCGCCTTACTTTGTGCAGGTGCGCGGCGCGATTCTCGATGCGAATGCCCCCTACAGCCTTTCGATCGATGTCGGTGAGCCCGAAGCCTGTGAGAGCGATGAGCTTGACCCGGCGACCGAGGCCGAGCCTCGGGAGCTGGCGGCGGAGACCGCTTACTCGGACTTGAAGGTGTGCGGGGAGTCGGCGGACTTCTATACGCTGGATCTCCAGGCCAACCAGGTGGTGCGCATTGCGGCCAGCGCCGAGCGGCGTCTGGGCGGAGTGGCGCTGGACCTCTACGACGCCGAGGGTGTCGTGGTGGCCAGCTCGCGGGAGCGAAGCGATGGTCAGGCCATTGAGATCGTCACCCGGGAGCCGCAGGTGATGACCCTGCGCGTGAGCGTGATGACCGGCGTAGGCAACGCCACCTACTCTCTGGAATGGCGTCAGCGGCCCAACCAGTGTTCCGATGGTTACTCGCCCAACCAGTCGTGCGGCGCGGCCGCGGCGATTGAGCCGGGCACCTATGAGAACCTGGTGGTGTGTGCCGACCCGGACTACTACGCGGTAGAGCTGCTCCCGGAGCAGACCCTCTCGGTGACTGCCACGTACAACGCGGCGGAGGCGGCCGGCGAACTCGATATCTTCCTCTTCGGCCCCCGGGACTGCCTGGTGCTGGCCAGCGCGGGGCTGGAGCAGGTGCCCCAGGGCGACGGTATGCTGCGTGAGACGCTGACCTACACGGCGACCCAGGGCGGTACCTATTATCTGTCGGCGGCGCTTTTCCAGGGGCTCAACGTGCCCTACCAGCTCGATATTGAGGTGGAAGATGGCCCGGTATGTGCGCCGGATTGGGTTGGGGATAACAGCGATCTGGCCAGCGCGTACGCGCTGACCGAGGAGGGGCTCAGCTCCGGCATTCAGACCGGTCTGGTGGGCTTGCAGGCCTGTGAGCTGGAGAGCGACTTCTACAGCATTGAGCTTGCCGAGGGCGATGCCCTTACCTGGGAGATTGTGTTTGATGCGCGCCAGGGCGAGCTCGATCTGCGGGTGTTCGGCGCCGATGGCACGACGGTGATCACCGAGGATACGGGCCCTGGCGAGTCGAAGTCGGTGAGCTTTAGCGCCAGCAGCGCGGGGACCTACTACCTGGAGGTGCTGGAGAAGTTCCCCTCCCGTGTGGAGTACCGCCTGCTGACGACGCTCAACGGGGTGGGCAACGGCAACCCCTTCTGCCCGGATCGCTTTGGCAAAAATATCACGCAGGAGAGCGCGGCCGAGATCGTGGAGGGGGTCTACGACCCGCTCCTGGTGTGTGGTCAGCTTCCCAGCGGCCCGACTGGCGAGTTGGAGTATCATGACCAGTGGTACAAGGTCTGGGTCGAGGCCGGAGAAACCCTCGATGTGAGTCTGGCCTTTGACGCCAGTCAGGGGCGCATCGATCTGGAGCTTCGGGATGAGGCGGGCACGCGCCTGGCGACCTCGTTCTCTTCGGGCGATAGCCAGCAGGCGGCCTACACCGCCACCCAGTCGCGGGAGGTGTACATCTACGTGCGCACGCGCCGGGAAGTGAAAGGCAACGTCTTCGCGATGGACGTGGAACTTCTGGCGCCGGGAGCCTGTGTGGACGACCGCTTCTCGGGCAACCACGACGCCTTGAGCGCGACCCTGGTGGAGATCCCCGGGGTGACCAACCGATTGCGTCTCTGCGATGCGTCGGAGGACTGGTTTGAGGTGGAGCTGGAGGCCGGAGTGGCGATGGAGGCGTTTATTCGCTTTGTGCACAGCCAGGCCGACCTCAACCTCTACCTGTGGGGCCCGGCGGCGGGAGCGCCGGCGTCGAACCCGCCGGTGGTGCTGGCCAGCGCCGAGAGCACGACGGATAACGAGTCGGTGTTCTACACGCCGGAGGTCAGCGGGACGTATGTGGTGCAGGTGAAGCCGGCCACGGCGGCGCGGGTGGACTACGATCTGCTGCTCTTTACCGATGTGGACGACGATGGTCAGTACGAAGGTCCCGGCGACCGCCTGTGCCCCGATGCGTTTGAGAATAATGATAACGCCGGTGAGGCGGCGTCGCTGGCGGTGGGCATCTACGAGAACCTGCTGATCTGCAACGACGAGCCCGAAGATAAGGACTACTACTCGGTATTTGTCCCGAGTGGGGCCACGCTGGATGTGGAAGTGCTCTACACCCAGGCTCTGGGCAACCTGAAGATGGATGTGTTCCGCGGGGACGCCGAGAGTGGCGTGCCGGTGGGCTCCTCCAACACTCAGGATGATAACGAGTTTGTCTCGGTGACCAACAGCGGCGCGGGGGCCAACTACCTGATCCGAATCGATGGCGATGGCGCCGTCGGGGGTACGCAGCAGTGGCGTAGCTACTACACGCTGGATCTGGAGATGGAGTTTGCCGACAGCTGTGATTCGCCGGTGGGCGTGGGGCTGACCCGCGCGGATGCGTCCACGCTGATGGCGCAGGCCTATAGCGCGATGAACCTGTGCGAGGGCACCGAGCACTGGCTGCAGACGGACCTGAGCGCCGGTGAAGAGCTGCGCCTGGAGCTGGAGGTCAATGCGCGCTTCGGTCAGGTGGATCTGGAACTCAGCGACGCCTCGGGCACCGTGCTGGAGACGGTGCGGGGCGACACGAACCTGAAGTCGCTGAACTATCAGGCCACCCAGAGCGAGACGCTCTTTGTGCGGGTGCACCCGCGCGACGGTGCCTTTGTGCGGACGGTCTACGACCTGTGGGCCGCGGTGGCCGGGGCTGAGCCGGCGCTGCCCTTCTGTGCGGATCCTTATGAGCGCAACGACGGAGCGGAGCTCGCCGCCACGCTGGTGCTCGATGGTGAGAGTGGCGGGGCGATCGTGGACCCCATCGCCTGTGCCGCAGACGAAGACTGGTACCGGGTGTCGCTGGTGGGCGGTCGCACGCACGAGATCGCCGCGTTCTTTGAAGCGTCGGAAGATGTGGAGATGGCGCTGGAGTTGCGAAGCCTCAACGGCGCGCTCTTGAAGTCCGGCACCGCCGGAGCCGGGGGCAACGATCTGGTGTTGGCGCATGCGGTCAGCAGCGCGACCGACTTCCTGGTGGTGGTGCGTTCGCAGGGGCAGGTGGCGATGCCCTACCTGCTGCATATCTATGAGGTGAACGCCTACACCGAGGCCGGGCGCTGCCCCGACGATGGTGTTAACAACACGACCCCGGCGCTGGCTGCCGAACTCGACTCGGTGTTGCCGCTGGTGGAGGCGCATGGGCAGTGCAACGACCGCGCCTACTTTAACTGGGTGGCGCCGGAGAGCGGGCCGGTTCAGGCTCAGCTGAAGTTCAACCGCGATCGTCATGCGCTGGGCTGGGAGATCCGCGAGTACGATGCGCAGGGTGCCTCGGTGGGGATCGTGGTGGAAGCCGTCGGCCCCAACAGCACCAACCGCCGCAGCGTGGTCTTTGATGCGGTGGCCGGTCATCGCTACCGCCTGGACATCCAGTCGCAGCTTGCCGAGGGGGGCCAGGTCGCCCGAGGCCCCTACTTCTTGACGATCGAAGAAGCGGCGGCGCCTTGATGCCAGCCCCTCTTTGATCTAACACCGCATCACCGTCGCCGGCGCAGGAAGGTTCCTCGCCGGCGACCTGTTTCAGCTGCCGAGCGTTGCCCTTTTTCGATCCACGACGGGAGTGATGATGGCTCAGAAGATTCCAATGCCGCTGGCCAACCGCCAGCCCGAAGCGCCCCAGTCCGAGCGCAACTCTGGCCCGGCCCGACCTAACCTGAAGTTTCGCCCCGATGAGGCCGGTCCGCGTCCGAAGTGGATTCGCAAGCGTCTCACGCTCAAGAAGGAGTTTTTTGAGACGCAGGAGCTGGTCAAGAAGGCCGGTCTCAACACCATCTGCGAGTCGGGGCAGTGCCCGAATATTACCGAGTGCTGGTCGCGCAAATCGCTGACCTTTATGATCCTGGGCAACATTTGCACGCGTAGCTGCGGGTTCTGCGATGTGATGACCGGGCGCCCGGGACTGGTCGACGAAGATGAGCCGCGGCGGGTGGCTGAGACCCTGGCCGGGCTCAACCTCAATTACGTGGTGATCACCAGCGTTGACCGCGATGATCTTCCCGACGGGGGCGCGCTGGCCTGGGCCAACACCATCCGGGCGATCAAGGAGTCGTGCCCCGGGCTGGGGCTGGAAGTACTCACGCCCGACTTCAAGGGCGATCTGGAGAACGTGGACGTGGTGATGGACGCCGGTCCCGACTGCTTCTCACACAACATTGAGACGGTTGGCGCGCTGCACCGCGAGGTGCGTCCCCAGGCGCGTTACGAGCGCAGCCTGGCAGTGCTGAAGCACGCCCGCGAGCACGGCACGGCGCTCATCAAGTCCGGCATGATGCTCGGGCTGGGAGAGACCAACGCGCAGATCCTGGAGACGATGGAAGACCTGGTCGCTCACGGGGTGGAGGTGCTCAACCTGGGTCAGTACCTGCGTCCGAGCGCGCGCCACCTCCCGGTGCAGCGCTGGGTCAAGCCCGAGGAGTTTGAGATGTTCAAAGAGGAGGGCGAGAAGATGGGCTACAAGCACATCGAATCGGGCCCGCTGGTACGCTCAAGCTACCGGGCCGATCTGCAGGCCGAAGAGATCGCTCAGAAGGATACGAGCGCGTTCGGCGGCTGCGGATCGCGCTTCTCCAATGGTCCGACCCAGGAGTCTGGCGAGTGAACGCGCGAGTGGATGGCATCGACTGGCGCGTGTACGCGATTGTGGATCCGGCGTTTGTCACCGGGGATGTGCTGGAGCGCGCGCGCGCGCTGATGGCGGCCGGGGTGGGGGTGTTGCAGCTTCGCGATAAGCGTGGCCAGGCGCGCCAGACCTGGGAGTTGGGCCGGGCGCTGGTCGAGGCGGCCGAGGCTTTTGCGACCAAGATCGTGATCAACGATCGGCTGGACGTGGCGCTGGCCTGCGGGGCTCACGGTGTGCATGTGGGGCCCCATGACCTCTCGGTTGCCGCGGTGCGCCAGGTGGTGGGAGAGCGGCTGCTGGTGGGCGGCTCGGCCGGCGATCCGCAACGGGCGGCGCGCCTGGTGGCTCAGGGCGCCGATTATCTGGGAGTGGGGGCGCTTTTTGAGGCGCGCGCGGTCAAGTCCGATGCCTCGGCGCCCCAGGGGCCGGCGTTGATCGCGGCGGTGCGTGCCGAGATCGGCGACGAGGTGCCGGTGGTGGGCATCGGCGGAATCTCGGCGGCGAACGCCGGGGCGGTGGCGGCAGCGGGTGCCAGCGGTGTGGCGGTGATTCGCGCGCTCTGCGGGGCAGAAGACACCGGGGCCGCCACCCGGGAGCTTCGAGAGGCCTTTGACAGCGGCCGCTCGCCCGGGCGCGCTGGCTGAGCCCGGGCCGGCCGGGGCATTTTTTTTCGAGCGTCACACCCCGAAGGGGCGCCTTCCAGTGAGAGGGCGCACCTTCGAGTGTTTGGCGCACGGGAGCGGGGTCAGGCGTCGAGTTCGGTGGGGTCTTGGCCGAGCTCAGGCGTCCCGGCAAAGAAGGGCGCCGTGGTCTGGCGATGTTCCTCACAGCCGAGGATGTCCATCAGATCGCCGGGGGCCTCAAAGGGACGGGGCCAGTGGCCGAGAAGGTCGCGCTTGAGCGTGCGTACGCGGGCGGCGCTGGCGGCGATCTTCTCGCGCACCTCCGCGCTCTCTTTGCCCCGGGCCACCAGGCGCTCAAAGGCCGCTCGCCATTTGGCCTCGGTGTGGGAAATCAAAAAGATGTCGAGGCCGGCGTCCAGGCCCAGATCCACCATCTCCTCGATGGTGTAGCGCTCCGAGACGGCCTTCATCTCCAGGCAATCGGTGATGATCACGCCCTCAAAGCCGAGCTCCTCGCGCAGCAGGCCCTGAAGGATCCGGGGGCTGAAGGTCGCCGGATGAAACGCGTCGAGCACCGGAAGCTCGATATGCGCCGTCATGATCATGGGGATGCCCGCCCCGACGGCCCGCTTGAAGGGAAAGAGCTCCACGGCCCGCAGGCGCTCCTCGTCATGCATCAGGCGAGGCAGGGTCAGGTGGCTGTCCTGGAGGGTGTCGCCGTGGCCGGGGAAGTGCTTGCCACAGGGGACCACGCCGGCGGTGTGATGGCCGACCATAAAGCCGGCCGCCGCGCGTGCCACACGCTCCGGATCGCTGGAGAAGGCCCGGTCGCCGATGACCGGATTGTCCGGGTTGGTGTCGACATCGAGCACCGGTGCGAAGTTGAGGTTGAAGCCGAGCACCGAGATTTCGGTGGCCAGCACCTCCGAGACCCGGGCGACGGCGCGCTGATCAGCGGCCTGCCCCAGCGCGCGCATGGGGGGGATGGGGGTCAAGGGCTCGCGGACGCGGATGACCCGGCCGCCCTCCTGATCGACGGCCACCCAGGGAGGCAGGTCGCCCTGGGCCTGGCGGTGGAGGTCGGTGGTCAGCGAGACGAGCTGCGCAATCGTGTCGACGTTGCGGCGAAAGAGGATGACTCCGCCGACTTCGCCGCGGTTCAGGGCCTGTTGGATGGGGGCAGGGGCCTGAGTGGGGGCGCCGTCGAACCCGACGATAAGCATCTGGCCCACGTCGGCGCGCAGCTGCGCTTCTTCGCTCATAAGTGCTCCAAAAGAATAAGAAATGTTCGGGTTTTGAGTCTCAATGGTCGCTGAGTTTGCGCGGATCGAGCACGTCGCGCAGGCCGTCGCCCACGAAGTTGACGGCCAGCACCGTGAACATGATGGCCAGTCCGGGCACCACGGCCAGGTGGGGAGTGAGCAAAAAGTAGCTCGCGCCCTGGTCGAGGAGTCCGCCCCAGCTGGGCAAATCCTGGGGACCAAGGCCCAGAAAGCTCAGTGAGGCCTCGGCTAAGATGGCGCCGGCCACCCCGAAGGTGGCCTGGATGATCACCGGTGCGAAGGTGTTGGGCACGACGTGGCGCTGGAGAATGCGCCAGGTGGGCAGGCCGGTGGCGCGGGCGGCTTCCACGTAGTCCTGATCGCGCACCGCCAGCACCTGCCCGCGGACCAGACGCGCGTAGCTCGACCAGCCCGAGACGGAGAGCGCGCCGATCACCGCCACCAGGCTGGGCTCCTGCGTGATGAAGATCAGCAGAATCGCCAACAGGATGCCGGGAAAAGCCATCAGGATCTCGGTCAGGCGCATGAGTACCTCGTCGATCCAGCCGCCGAAGTAGCCGGAGACGGCCCCCAGAATCACCCCGACCGTGGCGCAGATGGAGACTGTGGCGATGCCTACCACGGCGGCGACCCGGGTGCCGTAGATCAGCAACGTGAGCACATCGGCGCCGTTCTCGTCGGTGCCCAGCCAGTGGCTGGAGGAGGGGCCCTCAAGCTGGCGGGTGACGTCCATATGAGAGAGCTCATAGGGGGCGAACCACGGGGAGAAGATCGCAACCAGGGCGACCGCCGCCAGAATGAACATGCCGGCGATGGCCAGAGGCCCAAAGGCGTTTCCGCCCCCGCGGGGGAGCCTGAGCTGTGGCAGGCGCATAAGGTTCATCGGGCCGGGCCTCAGTCGTAGCGAATGCGTGGGTCGACAAGTCCGTAGACCAGGTCGGTGACCAGGTTGACGACCACGTAAGTGAAGGAGATGAAGAGCACGCAGCCCTGCACAATCAGGTAGTTTCGGGCCTCGATGGCGTCGAGGAGGAGCATGCCCACGCCGGGGCGCGCAAAGACCTTCTCGACGATGATGGCGCCGGTTAACAGGGCGCCAAATTGCAGGCCGACAATGGTCACCACCGGCAAAAGCGCGTTGCGCAGGGCGTGCTTAAGGACCACGGTGCGTCGGGGCAGTCCTTTGGCCCGGGCAGTACGCACATAGTCGAGGTTGAGCACCTCCAGCATGCCCGAGCGGGTCATGCGCATCAGTTTGGCGCTCAAGCCCGTGCCCAGGGTAATTGCGGGCAAGAGCAGGGCGGTCAGGCCGGCGACCTCGCTGCCCGGGTTGGGCAGGATCTGCAGGGTGAGGCTGAACGCGATCAGGAGCATCGGCCCCAGCCAGAAGTTGGGGATGGAGATGCCCAGGAGCGCGATGACGGCCGAGGAGTTGTCGACCCAGGAGTAGGGGCGCAGCGAGGCCGCGATCCCTAAGGGCAGCGAGAAGATCAGGGCAAAGAACATCGCGGCCAACGCCAGCTCAAAGGTCGCCGGGATGTTGGCCACCAGGCGGTCCATCACCGTCACGCCGCGCTCGTCGCAGAGCTCTCCCAGCGTGCCCGAGGCTACGTCTGACCAGAACAGCAGGTACTGCTCGCCCAGGGGTTTATCCAGGTTCAAGCACTCGCGAAGCGCTTCTTTATCGACCTCCAGCGATTGTTCGCCGAGGATCGATTCGACCGGATCTCCGGGCACTGCCCGCAGGATCAAAAAGACCAGCGTGACCACGCCGAGAACGACGAAGATCGACGCGACGAGTCTTCGGATGAGAAAGGTGATCATGAAGCCCTGGCTGGTAGGGGAGCGTGGCTCGGCCCACCCGTACGACATGCCGGCTCACCGGTGGGGCCTGGCAGGCGCCGAGCCCGGCCAAAATAAAGGGTTTTGCGGGGGGCCGCAATCGCCCTCTGGAGAGGCTGGACAAGGTGGGGGGGAATCTGAAAGTTTGGCGCCGAAGTCAACCTCCGGGCGCGACCGGCTCTACGGCGCGCCCCGCATGCAGCAGGAGCCCGCCATGCTACTGGTCATTGATGTCGGCAACACCAACACGGTCCTGGGGGTCTATAAGGGCGATGAGCTCGTGCGCCACTGGCGCCTGCAGACACACCACGGACGGACCAGCGATGAGCACGGCATCTTTCTACGCCAGCTCTTTGAGCTGAGCGGGCTGGGCGTTGGCGAGGTGAAAGCAGCGATCATCAGCTGTGTGGTGCCTCCCATGGAGCGGATGCTGGTCAAGATGGTGCGCGATTATTTCGCCTGCGTCCCCACGGTGGTGGGCGACGACATTGAAGCCAACATGCCCATTGAGTACGACAATCCCCAGGAGGTCGGGGCCGACCGGGTGGTCAACGCCGTGGCGGCCTATCACCGCCTGCAGAAGGCGTTGATCGTGGTAGACTTCGGTACGGCCACCACCTTCGATGCCATCAGCGCCGAGGGCGCGTATCTGGGCGGGGCGATCTGCCCGGGAATCACCATCTCCAGCGAGGCGCTTTTTCACGCGGCTAGCAAGTTGCCGCGGGTGGAGCTGGCCAAGCCCCCCTCGGTGATCGGGCGGACCACGGTGCATTCGATTCAGGCCGGGATGCTCTACGGCTACATCGGGCTGGTGCGTGAGATCGTGACACGCATGAAGACCGAGCTCGGCGGCGACGCCCACGTGGTGGGCACCGGCGGGCTGGCGGGTTTCTTTGCCAGTGAGACCGATATCATCGATGACGTGGACGAATTTCTGACGCTCAAGGGGTTGCGCCTTATCTTTAATGAAGCGCAGGCCTGAAGGGCCTGCTCAGACCAGGATCATGGACGGGAGAAGGGGGGCGGCAGAGGTCGTAAAGAGCTTGAACTTTTCGCGTCATCTGCGAAAATGAATGAGTATTCATTCACGGGCCGGCCCTCGCCGGTGCCACTTCTCCCCCGCAGCACAAGGAACAACGACGATGAGCGAGTACCTTTTTGATCGACGCGACGTGGAGTTTAACCTCTTTGACGTCCTGGGCGTTGAAGAACTGACCAAACTTTCGCGTTATCAGGACTACAGCCGCGAGCTCTTTGAGATGGTGCTCGGCGAGGCCGAGAAGTTCGCCGTGGGCAAACTCGCGCCGGCCAATGCCGAGGCCGATGAGGTGGGGAGCCGGCTTATCGACGGCAACGTGGTGCTGCCCGACAACTACACCCAGCTCTTCAAAGACTTCCGCGATGGCGGCTGGTTTGCGCCGGTGCACAACCCGGAGTACGGCGGCCAGGGGCTTCCGCAGTCGGTGGGGATGGCAGCGATTGAGGCCTTCGTGGGCTCGCACCCCTCCTTCATGTTCATTTCCGGGCTGACGGTCTCGGCCGGCCACCTGATCGAGGTGCACGGCACCGAGCGCGACGTCGAACTCTACCTGGAGAAGATGTACACCGGTCAGTGGGGCGGGACGATGTGCCTGACCGAGCCGCAGGCCGGTTCGGCGCTGGGCGATCTGACCACCACGGCCACGCCGGTGGATGGCGAGGATTACTACGACATTGTCGGCAACAAGATCTTCATCTCGGCCGGCGATCAGAACCTCACCGAGAACATCGTCCACCTGGTGCTGGCGCGGGTGCCCGGCGATCCGGAAGGGTCTCGGGGCATCAGCCTGTTCATCGTGCCGAAGATTCGCGTCAACGCTGACGGCTCGCTGGCCGAGCCCAACGACGTGGCCATCACCGGCATCGAAGAGAAGATGGGCATTCACGCCTCGCCGACCTGCTCGATCTCCTTTGGCGATCATGGCGAGTGCCGCGGTTGGCTGGTGGGTGAGCGCTGCCGCGGGCTGCAGTACATGTTCCTGATGATGAACGAAGCCCGTCTGGTGACCGGCCTTCAGGGCGTGGCCATCGGAAACGCCGCCTACCAGAGCGCGCTGGTCTACGCCAAGGAGCGCAGCCAGGGTCCCAAGGTCACCGATCGCAGCGAAGCTCCCAAGAGCGTGGCGATCATCGAGCACCCCGATGTGCGCCGCAACCTCATGACCATGAAGGCGTATGGCGAGGCGCTGCGCGCGCTCCTGCTGAACACCGCGTTCATGAGCGACTTCGCCCTCTACAGCGAAGATGAAGCCGAGAAGACCAAAGCGCAGGACATGCTCGACCTGCTCACGCCGATCTGCAAAGCCTTCTGCTCGGATATGGGCTTTAAGATGACCGAGCTCGCCATGCAGGTCTTCGGCGGCTACGGCTACATCAAGGAGTACGGCGTCGAGCAGAAGATGCGCGACGTGAAGATCGCCTCGATTTACGAGGGGACCAACGGCATTCAGGCGCTCGACCTCCTGGGTCGTAAGATGCGCATGAAGAGCGGTGGGCTCTTTTTGACCTGGCTGCAGGACACCAATGAGTTCCTGGGCAGCCTGAGCGAGGATGAGACCTTTGGTGAGATGGCCAAGCAGGTCGACGCGGCCAAGAACGCGCTTGGCGAAGCGGCGTTTGGCTTTACCGCCAGCGGCAAGAAGGATCCGGAGTACCCGCTGCTGCACGCCACGCCTTACCTGCGCATGTTCGGGCTGGTGGAGTCGGCGCGTCTGCTGCTGAAGCAGGCCACGGTGGCGCAGAGCAAGCTCAGCGCGATCTGGGACGAGAAGGGCGTGAGCGCCGATGATGCCGAAGCCCGCCAGGCGCTTATCGAGCAGAATGACGACGCGCGCTTCTATGAGAACAAGGTCAAGACCGCGCAGTTCTTCATCTACCAGATTCTTCCGGAGGCCCGTGCCATCCTGAAGAGCATCCAGTCTGGCGATCGCAGCGCGCTTGAGGTGGCGTTCTGATCGCGCCCACCGAGCCCTGAGCTCCGGGCGTAGCCTGTGTGCCCGCGACCTCGCCGGAGGTCGCGGGCATTTTTGTTTCGGAAGTCCGCGAAGTTAGCGTCACGCAAAGTCTGCGGATTGACAGGGGCCGAGCGCCGCTCGACAATTGCCGCAGCCTTTGGGATAGGGCCAGGCGCGTTTGCAGATTTTCTGGTCTGCACGCCAGGTCTTTTGAGGAGTTTTTTATGTCTGCACGCAACACCTTCGCTGCCACCCGCCGCTCGCATACCATCCTTGGTTGGCTTAAAAACGGTCAGAAAGTCACCATCAATCGGGTCAGCGATGAATTTGGAGTGCAGTATCCGCAGGCGCGCGAGGATCTGAAGCTTCTCGAAGAGATCTACGGGCTGGAGACCGGTCGCGATGGCCGCACCAAGTACTGGCAGATGCCCCATATCTCGACTCAGACGGCGATGATCGGGACGGTGGCGGCGCTGGAGCTCGGCGGGGTGGCGCTGGATCTTTTTAAAGAGACGCCTTTTGGTGAGTTCATCGATCAGATGGCGCACAACCAACGCATGGCGCTGGCCGAGAGCCAGCGGGAGCGGATGGAGCGTCTCGCAAGCGGGTTGAGCCTGCGCAGAACGTGGCTCCCGGTGGAACGCGAGCGGATGCTCGAGATGATCGAGGCGCTGCTGGAGGCGATTCAGAATCGCCGGGGCGTGAGCTTTACGTATGAGCGCTCCTCGGATGGCGAGCAAAAGACCTACCTGGCGGTGCCCCGGCGACTGATCTGGTATCAGGGCCGGTTATGGTTGCAGGCCACCGAACACCAGAAGCGCAAGCTCTTCGATGTGGCCGGCGTCTTGAGCATGGAGCAGCTCAATCTGGAGCGTTTTGTGGAGCGCCTGGCCCGGGAGCGGCGCGAGGAGTTGGAGAGCTTTGTCTACCAGGGAGAGCCCTCGGCGATGATCACCGCCGCGGGCGGCAGCGGTGCGGTGGGCGATGAAGGCGCAGCGCTCCTCGAGCCGACTCCTGCCCGCGCTGTGGAGCGGGCTCGGGAGCGAGCCTGGCAGGCGATGCTTCGTCAGCAGGTTGAAGAAGAGATGGCGATCGGTCCGGCCGAGGACGAAGAGGACTACTTCAAAAACGCGTTTGGGATCTATGCCTACAGTGGCCAGGCGGAGCAGGTGCAGCTTGTGGTGCGTGGCAGCTGGGCGACTTACCTCAAGCGCTACCGGCTGCACCCCTCCCAGCAAAACGAAGACACCGAAGAAGGGCTTCGGGTGAGTTTTGAACTGGCGATCTGTCCGGAGTTTCGCTCGTTTGTGCTCGGAATGCTTCCGGAGGTGGAGGTGCTCCAGCCGGTGGCATTGCGCGAAGCCCTCGAAGACCGGGTACGTCAGTGGCTGGAGGGCTAGGCGCGCGCGCGGTAGCGGGGCATTCGCTCAGACGAGTTCTTCCAGGGACAGGGTAAAGGGGGTGAGGGCGTCGATCTGGTGCTCCAGAGTGAGTTGCCAGCTGGCCGCTCGATCGAGAAAGGTGGCCTGTAGAGCGGTGCCGCGGATGCCTCGGGAATGGAGTTGGGGGGCGCCGATCTGGGGATGTCCGATGCGTGCACGAGCGCGCTCGGCAACTTCCTGGTTCTCGACCAGGCGCCAGCCGGGGCGGAAGAGGCGTTGCAGCCAGGGGAGAACTGTGGCGAGGCTGGCTTCGGTGAGCGAAAAACCGGAAACCTCCAGCAAGCGGGCGAAGTGGCGGGCGCTGGAAAGGAGCAGAAACTCGCCGGTCTGGCGCACGTAGGCCAGCGCCACGCGTTGGTCGCTACCCAGTGCCCCGGGGCCGACCTGGGTCAGGAAGTTCTCGGAGATATACTCGCGGCTCAGACTCATCACGATGAACGCAGGGTGGGTGGAGAGCACCCGGAGAGAGTCCGCGATCTCGTTGATCTGAATCACCGGCAGGACGAAGCGATACGCCGCCCAGAGTTCGGCGAGTTTCATCGACAGCGCCTCGCCATCAAGTCCGGGGGTGGGGTCGACGTAGAAGTGGCGGGCGACCATGGCGGTGCCGGTGCCCACGCCGGCCTCGGCCTGGCGGATCAGGTGGGCGAAGCCGACTTCATCGAAGTGCTCGGCGGCCAGAATGCTCGTGGCCACGCCCAGAGGGTCGAGCTTTTGTTGCCCCACGCTCATGGTGGAGGCCTCGGGAGGTTGCTTGTAATGCCACACGCCGCCGAAGGCTTGGGCGATGCAGTCGCCTAAAAACTTACCTACGGCCAGGGGGCGCTGGTCGTTGACCGCGGTTTCATCGCGGTAGAGCGCGCTTAAGGAGGGCATGCGGGCAAAGATATCGTCGAGCAGGTTGAGCTCTAGCTGGCGCAGGGCCTGGAGATTAAAGGGTACGGTCACGTCACCAATGCTTTGAATGCTGGCGAGCATGTTGTGCATGCAGCGCTCCAGGGTGATCTCGACCCCGATGTCGCCCTCGGTGAGTTTGAAGGCCTGGGTGCGAATGGAATCGCTGCCGCCGAAGATCGAGCCCCGGGGGATCTCGACCGCGGGGATCGTATCGATGGGCTCTTCGAGCTCCGAGGGCCAGGCCGGGGGGATCGCCGTGGGGACATTCTCCTGGAGTGCTTCATTGGCGTGGCGCTCTTCTCGCATCACGCGTCCCATGTCGGTGAGATTGGCGGCGATGATCGGTTCGGGACGCTGCGGACGACGGGTACGGCGGGCGCGTTTCTGGGCCGGAGTGGTGTCGGTGGTCTCCTGGGGGACAGGTCGGGGACCTGATGCGCGGGACTTGAGGTTGTGCTGAGCGGTGCGGACCGGGCGATCTCGGTCGGGGGGACGCGGCGAGGGGCTCTCGGCGCGCGGGGAAGCCTCCGCTTGGTGAGCGACCTCCGAGGCGTTTTGGCTCCAGGGCTCAGGGAGTTCCACGGGCTCCATGCGTTGATGGTTGTTGATGGCACGGCGCGCGGCAGCGAAGAAGCGATTGAGTTCTGCGACTTTCTTGGGGACGCTGTAGTCGATGCGATTCACAAAGCGCAGCGCCGCCTCCTGAGGGATGCGGCGGGCGGCCACGGCGTCGACCAGATCGCGAATCACCCGTTGCACGTGCAGGGTGGCGCGCAGGTCCGAGGTGGCCAGAGCGTCGATGAAGTTCTGGGTCCCTTCATCCCATCGCCCCTGACGGATGCGTTGCTCTCCGAGCAGGCTGAGTCCCAGGACCTGGTCCGGGTAGTTCTGGATGAGGCGCTGGAGGATGCGCTCCGCCCCGGAGCGATCGCCGGTACGTCCGGTGAGATCGCCGAGCAGCACTTGAAATTCGGGGGAGGGAAACTGTTGAGCGCTCTGCTCAACCAACAACAGCGCGTCAGTGCCCTGGCCCAACGCCAGTACCGAGAGTGCCAGGCCGGCGATCGACTCCGGCGAGGTAGGAGCATCTCCGAAGTGTGAGAAGGCCTCGCGGTAGTCTCCGCTTGAGTAGGCTCTCCAGCCGGCGAGTGTCTGCGACATATCTGGACCTCCCAGGTGTATTGCGCGTGGATCGGAGCCGCCATCCGGGGAGCATCCGAAAAGGGTAGAGGCCCCGGAGCCAGCGTGGAATGTGAAGACTTCTCTGCTTAGCAAGGGGGGCACGCTGGCGCAATGTTCGCCGGTTTAGCGTCCCAGGGGAAGCAGGACTCGTACCTCGGTCGGGGAGCCCACAGAGGTGTCGATCTCGATGGTGCCGCCATGTTCTTCGACGATCTGGCGGGTGATGTAGAGCCCCAGACCCATGCTTTTGGCAGATCGCGAACTGGCCCCCGAGTAGAAGCGCTCGAAGATGTGTTCGAGATCTTCTTTGGCCATCCCTTCCCCCTGATCGCGCACGCTCACAATGACATGGGAGCCGCGGGTGCAGAGCGAGACGGTGACCTTGCCCTCGGCGCGGCCGTGTTTAAGCGCGTTATCGATCAGGTTGCTGATCACCTGTTCGATGCGGTCGGGGTCCACGACGGCGAAGATCGGCTCTGCGGCGTTGTGAACGCGGATGCGATGGCTCTCGTGCCCGGTGAGCCAGGGCTCGGCGATGCGAGTGAGCAATGCGGTCATTAAGGTGGGCTTGCGCATCAGTTTGAGTCGGCCCGTCTCAATACGCGACATGTCCAGGAGCGCGTCGACGAGTCGGCGCAGGCGCATGACCTGAGCCTCGGCTCGGCGCAGCACCTCCGGGTCGACGCTCTGAGAGGTTTCGGCCTGCTGGCGTGCCAGATGCACGAAGCCGGACAGCGGGGTCAGCGGGCTGCGCAGCTCATGGCTGGCAACCGAGAGGAACTCGTCTTTGCGCCGTTCCAGCGCGCTGCGTTCGGTGACATCGGTCGCCGAGGTCAGAAAGAGGCGGGGCGTGCCCTGCTCGTCGACGACCGGCACCACGCTGAGCATGACGTTGCGCCGGACGTCTCCGAAGTCGAGGATGTATTCCTCGTTGGTGCAGCCGACCCCCTGGCGCAGCGCGCGGACCAGGGGCCACTGCGCTTCGGGCAGAGGGCGGGCGTCGGTATCACAGACGACAAAGGGATGATCGCCCGGCCCGAGCCTCTCCCAGCGGTCGTGTCCGATCAAGGCCTGGGCCCGGGAGTTATACATGACAACCCGGCCCTCGGTGTCGAAGAGGAGCACGGCCGAGGGCACGTGCTCAAGCACCGCCCGCAGGCGCATGCGCTCCTCGCTATGAGACTCCCGGATGTAGACCGTCGACAGCAGAAGATCGAGGGCGGTGGCGATCAACGAGAGGGTCATGGGTCGGGCCTGCGGGAGGCGCTCGGCATGCCAGGCGAGCACGCCATGGGCCGGGGGGCCGCCCAGGCGCAGGGCACAGAGATCGGGGGGAGCCTCGGGGCCCGGGCGCAGATGATGGATCTGCCCCGGAGGCAGGGTGGTGTCCACCAGGCGATCGTGCAGCGTCTGGCAGAGGTGCGGATCGCCGCTATGCCAGCGGGGCACAAAGCCCTGTTCGCCGGCGGCCAGCAGCGCCAGCGCCGGCGTGTCAAGCGCCTGGCGGAGGCGCTCGGCCACCGCGATGCCCAGCGCGTGGAGGTCGGCGCGTTGGTGGTGCAGGCGGCTCAACTCGGTGACGACTTCCTGGAGCGCCTGATCCTGATCCCCGCGGAAGGTGTAGAGCTGGCAAATCCAGGGAGATTGAAGCGCGTCGAATGCTGGAAGGGGCGCAAAGTGTGCACGGTAGAGCTCACGCTCATCCGGAGGTAGCGCGAAGGGAGCTGCCGGAAGATCGGGGTACTTCAGGGCGCGTTCAAAGAGCGACTCCAGGGTCTGACGAACCGGGTTCGCCGGCGCGTCCAGAAGCCCGCGGGTGCGCTGAGGGCCAACGAGTTGTTTCGCGGCCTGGTTGAGCGCGAGGAGCTCTCCCTTGTCGGCATCAAAGAGGAGCGTCGCCTGGGGGAGCTTCTCGTAGAGAGATGCCCACACCTGATTGGCCCGGGCGGGGGCTTCGCCCGACGGAACGACGGCCCCTGGTGCATCAACGTTGCCCGGGCTCACGACCTACTCCTTGCTTCATGCCATCTACTGCGGGGTGCTGACCTGCATGGTACATCATGATGATACTGCGCAGGCGCTCAAAAACAAAGGAGCCCGGTGATGAGATCACCGGGCTCCTTTGTCAGTGGTTTTTACGAATCAGGGCAGGTCGAGAGGTTGTGGGGCCCCCAGGGCAGCGTGGTCCTCGTCAAGTTTTGCTGCTGTGGGGAGTTCCACAACCTCGACGGTGAGGTTGGGCGCATCCAGACGAGGCGGGCGACTGCCATCCAAGGCGAGTGCATTTTCGGGTGCGCTTCCCCAGATGACTTCAGACAGGCTGATCGGGTGTTCGGAGGACAGGTAGCATCCGTAGCGCTCATTGCGGCGGATTTCGCTGGCCGCGAGGCGGCCCGTGGAGTCAAGAAGCTGGAGTCCGTCGGCGGAGGCGTCCTCGTTGTCGAGGTTTGGCAAAGGCTGAGTGAGCATGAACTCCGAGGAGGTAATCCGGAACTGTTGGTTCTTCAGCTGCACACCCACGCCGCCATTGCGAATGAAGCTCGAACGGGTCAGGAAGACGGCGCCATGGGTGTCCGCGTTGGCAGCCCGCAGTCCGCCGGCGAGGTTACTTACGACGAGGGTATCATCGACGAGCAGGCGTAGACCGGAGCCGGGCTCCACGTGCGCTGGTTCCGCGGGGATCTCGGTGGCCCAGAGCCCGACTCCGGCGTTGTCGACCAGGGTCACCTGGCTTAAGTGCGCGAAGCTCGGGTCGTGAAGCACCACGCCGTGTGCCGGGCCAGTGGTCATTGCCCAGGGAGCCAGGCTGATCGGGCGAGTGTTGGCCACCAGTGTGCGGTGGAGCAGGAGCCCCGAGCCGGCCACATCGACACCGGCTTCGAGATTGCCGCTGACGCTTACCTCGCCGGTGAGCGCGAGCATCGACCACGCATCTTCGGGCGCCAGATGCCCCGCAGCCGGGGAGTAGGGCCCGGCGGTGCCGCCGGGGAAGAACATATCACCGGGGAAGAACATATCACCGGGGAAGAACATATCGCCGGGGAAGAACATATCGCCGGGGAAGAACATATCACCGGGGAAGAGCGTGTCTTGAGCGACGATATCTTCGGTGGGGAAGAACATATCGCCGGGGAAGAACATATCGCCGGGGAAGAACATATCACCGGGGAAGAACATATCGCCGGGGAAGAACATATCACCGGGGAAGAGCGTGTCGCTGAGGTCCGGGTTGGCGGCAAAGGCCAGCGTCGGTACGAAGAGCGGGCTCTCCGGGGTCGGGAGGCTCAGCTCAGGTTCAAGGTAGGCGGCCAGGCCATCTTCGGTGCGGCGGGCCAGGATGCCTCGGCGGTTGTTGTGAATGCGGGTGGCGCCGGCGACCCAGGTGCGACTGTCGATGGCAAGCAGGCCGGGGCCCTGGTTGGCGCTGAGCTCGGAGTTGCCCCGCACCTTGAGGTAGGACGCGCGCACATCGATGCCGAACCCAAGCTCGGTGAGCGAGGCGGCGTGGTGGGAGCGAACCGCCGAGTCGACCATGCCGACCAGCGCGCCTTCGGCGCGCAGGCCACTACGCCCGGGAAGCGCTTGCGCGGCCGCCCGGCCATCAATGATCACGCGTTCCAGCAGGGCCTGGGCCGCAAAGCCTTCGGTGGCCGGGCCCTGCGAACTGGAGAGCTTAATACCGTGCAGCGCGTTGCCCTCAAAGAGGCTCTGGCGGACCAGGACCTGACCGCCGTCGACGTTGAGGCCAATCTCGGCGCCACGGATCACCGAGTGCCCGATCACACCGTAGTCGACGTCTCGCAGCTCAATGGCGTTGATGTTGGCTCCCCCGGCCTCGATCCGGGAGGACGTGATCACTGCGACATCGACCTGATCGAAGGTCAACACGGGCGAAATCGCAGTGCCAAGAGGGGTCAGGCTAACGCCCGCAACGATGGCCAGGGGGCTGTTGTGAAAGCGCAGGGAGCCGGTTGGCGAGAGTTTCACAGAAACCGAAGCCGCACAGGGGCTGGAAAACAACACCGGGCCGCTAAAGTCGAGCGCGGTGTCGATGACATGCTCGCCGGGCAGAAGCGAGAGAATTGTAGGCCCATCAAACGACGTGGAGAACAGATCCTGGAAGGTCGTCGGGCGCTGCGGCGAGCTGCCGTCGCCGTACGAGATATCGCGAGGGTTAGGCAGATGGTTCGGAGCGTCGCTCTCGGTGGTCTGAGAAGGTGCGGCAATGTAAATGGTTCGGGTGGTCTCATCGAAGAGTGCGCTCTCCAGAGCGCCGGCTTCGGGCCACACGAAGTGTTCGTTGATGGCGCAGCCCGGTAGGCCCACGTGCTCGCCAGCGTAGAACTCACCCACGGGGGCACTCTGCGGGAGGCTCTCGTCGAGGGCGCCACTTCCATCGATCTCGCAACCCAGCTCCGCCCCGTACACGCAGATTCCCAGGCCTTCGGCGGCTGGTGAGCCGGTTTCCGGGCCGCTATCGTCGGCGCCACCGACGTCGCGTTCTTCAAAGCCGGAAAAGTTCTCGTTGCAGCCAAGGGTGGTTGCGGCAAGCAGGGGCAGCACACACGTCAAGAGCGCTGCGGGGAGAGTGAGGTGTCGCGAGCGCGGCGAAGACGTCGTTGTTTTGAGCATGATTGTTCCGAAGGCAAGAGCGACGCCCCGTGAGCATCGAAGCATTGAGAAATCTTTATGTATCCGAACAGGCGCAAGGTACGAGAAGCTCGACGGGCATTCAACAGGCCTCGGACCACCGCATGGGCTGGCGTGCAGCCTGTGATGTCGGTGGAGAACGATCAGCCCGGAAGGTCAAGAGCCATCCGAAATCCGTAGTGTACATGGCGATAGCCTTGCGGACTGGTTTGATGCCAGTCGACACGGCACATGAGCGGAAAGGAGTTAAAGGAGCCGCCACGCAACACGAAGGTGCCTTCCGATGCCGAAGCCGGAGTGGAGGTCCATTCCGCGATGTTGCCCGCCATATCAAGGACCCCGTAGGGAGAGCGATCGGTAGGAGTGGTGCCCACCGGCCGCGGCATGGGTTTGCCCGGAGCACTCTCGCGCATGTGGCAGAATGAGGCGTCGAAGTGATGTCCCCAGGGGTAGATTCGACCGTCGACCCCCCGTGCCGCTTTTTCCCATTCCCTGGAGTTGGGTAATCGGTAGGCGCGACCATCTTGTGCGCTGCGCCAGGCGATGTAGGCCAGGGCGTCAAGTCGATTGACGATGCAGATCGGCCACTGGGGATCCCAGGCATCGCCGTCGCTATCCTCCTGAGGAACGACATAGCGGCCGTCGATCATAGGGAAGTACGAGGGCATATCATCGCGCACGCGGGGCGCGTGTTGACGGGCGTGTTCCGGATCTTGACTCGCCAGCGCGTTGAGAAACTCCACATATTGTCCGCAGGTCACCGGAGTACGCTGGATGGCAAAGGCCGGGAGGTCGGTGAATTCCTGTTCCAGTGAGACGCCATCGAAGGCTCCGGTTCGGTAGGCACCGCCGGAAACGACGACAAAATCGTGGGGTACGGCGTCTTCTGGCCACAGCGGGACAGTGAGCTCAACATCGGCCAGGCGCTCCAGGAGCAGAGGGAACTCCAGTGACGCGTAGCCCGCTGCTTCCACGTAAAGGGTGTAGGTGCCGTGGGGGAGATGCTCGAACTGTTCGGGACCCACGGTCGGCGAGCCGAAAGGATGGGCATGGAGTCGGCGATGCTCTTCCTCTACTCGCCACAGCTGTAGCGTGGCTGTGGATGGCACGGTCGTCACATGAAGACGAGCTTCTCCGTGAAGGCGTTGATCGAAGGCTCCGCTGTTGTGCTGACGGACCAGTGACTCGAAGTAGGTGGCGGTGGCGTGGTCCCCGACGGCCTCGGCCTGCAGGAATCGCTCCCAGTAGAGTTCGGCCAGGGCGTCGCGTGCCTCATCAAGCACCGCATGTCCCAGGCTCTGGCTGAGCAGGCGGGTGACCTCGCCGAAGTGCTTTTCGGTCTCAACGCCGAGTCGGTCGACCTCGGCTTCAAGCTCCCAGAGACGAGCCTTCTCGCGGGCCGGGGCCCAGCTTGGCAACTCTCGGCGGGAGAGGTCGCGGTCGCGGATAACTTGCGCAAGTTGGTGGCGTACCCGCTGGTAGTGTGTCCTGGCGAGGCCCGCTCGTTCCACGAGTTGGCGGGCCTGCTCTTCGTGACGTTCGCGTTCTTTGACGCCGTCCAAATAGAGGTTGAGTTCATCGGCCAGTGTTTGTGCGCTCGGATAGCGCGCCTCGGGTTCCTTGGCCAGCGCCTTGAGGGTGATCTCCTCAATCGTCCGCGGAATGTCGCGACCGGGAGCGCGGCTGGACGGCGGAAGGGGAGCGTCCTGAACGATACTGATCAAGAGGCTCAGTACCGAACGTGCCTCGAAGACGGGCTTCAACGTCAGGACTTCGTAAAGAATCGCGCCCAGCGCGTAGACATCGGTACGCGCATCCACCTGGTCATTGAGACCATGAGCTTGCTCGGGAGCCATATACTGAGGGGTTCCCACCAGGGCGCCCCGAGGCAGAGAGACAAAATTCGGGTCCTGATCATCAAGAATCTTTGCGATTCCCCAGTCGATGACAAAAACCTCCCCGTAGCCACCGATAAGGATGTTTTCCGGCTTAAGGTCGCGATGCACCACTCCGGCATCATGGGCGTACTGGATGGCAAGGCAGACTTGCCTCACGATCCCAACCAGCTGGCTAAGCGTATAACCGTGGTCCTCGCCAGCACGTACTTCGTCGAGAATCGACGCCAGGCTACGCTCCCGAACGACCCGCATCGTATAATAAGGCTCGCCGTGGCTAAGCCATCCCAGGTCATAGACCGGCACGATGCTGGGGTGCTCCAGCCGACCGGTTAGCCGAGCTTCGGCCTGCAGCCGCCGAGGTGCATTGTCCGCATCGGAAGAGGGCAGCAGTGTCTTTAGGGCAATCTCGCGATCAAGTAATAGATCGCGCGCGCGAAGAATCTGCCCCATCCCCCCGCGCCCCAGTTCATCAATAAACTCGTAGCGCTCCTCCGCCGT
>NZ_QHKO01000004.1:300000-491720 GCF_003260125.1 Lujinxingia litoralis | reverse complement strand
GAAACGTTAAGCCCGGCCTTTGAGCATGCCGTGCCAGTACATCTCGGGGAGCATGTAGGCTTTGAGGGCGTACATGCTGTAGCGCTCCTGAGCCTGGTCGAAGGGGAAGCTCTCGACGGGGTTTCCGTCGTAGTCGAATTCGGCCAGGATCAGGCGGCCGTAGCCGGTGACCAGGGGGCAGGAGGTGTAGCCGTGGTAGGCGGCCGTCAGGGGGCGGCCCTGGCGCCTGGCGAGCAGGTTTGCGACGAGGACGGGGACCTGTTTGCGGATGGCGGCGCCGGTTTTGGCGGTGGGCAGGCTGCTGGCGTCGCCGGCGGAGAAGACGTCGGGGAAGCGGGTATGCTGGAGGGTGTGGCGGTCGACCTCGACCCAACCGCCGGCGTCGGCCAGGGGGCTGGTTTTGATGAAGTCCGGCGCGCTCTGAGGCGGGGTGATATGGAGCATCTCGTAGGGGAGTTCCAGGGGGGCTTCGCCATGGAGGCTCTCAAAGACGGCGAGCTTCTCGTCGGGGCGCACCTCAATGAGGTTGCGGCCGAAGTGGGTGTGGATGTCGCGTTCGGCGACGAGTTTTTGCAGGGCCTTTTTGTACTTTTCGACGCCGAAGATTGCGCCGCCGGAGCTTACGAAGTGCACATCGGCCCGGTCGCGGAGCCCCTGTTTTTGGAGGTAGTGCTCGGAGATCCACATGATTTTTTGGGGTGCGCCGCCGCATTTGACGGTGCCTCTGGGGAAGGTGAAGAGGGCGTTGCCAGCGCGGAAGTTTTGGAGGGCCTCCCAGGTGGAGTTGACGGTGTCGTAGGCGTAGTTGGAGCAGATGCCACCCTGGCCCATGTGGCCGTCGAGGCCTTTGATCTTGTGCCAGTCGAGCTGGAGGCCGGGGGCGACGATGAGCTGGTCGTAGGAGTAGGTGCGGCCTTCGGCGGTGGTGACGCTGTGGGCGTCGGGAGCGAAGGTGGCGGCGGGCTCTTTGAGCCAGGTGACGCCGGGAGGGATCACCTCGCTCATGGGCTTGCGGGTGTGCTCGCGGGTAAATACGCCGCCGCCGACCAGGGTCCACAGGGGCTGGTAGTAGTGCCAGTCGGCGGGCTCAAGGATGGCCACGTGCAGGGGGGCGTCTCCCGAGGAGAGGCGCGCGGCGGCGGAGATGCCGGCGGCGCCGCCGCCGACGATGAGGATGTCGTAGTGGGAGGTCATCAGGGGCTCCTGTGGGGGCAAGCGTGGGAAAAGACGGTGGCGAGGCGTTTAGCCGGGGAGCTGGCGCGGAGCGTCGGCGTCGGCCAGGGCGGCACCGAAGGCGCGGGCGACTTCCAGGGCGAAGCCGAGCGCGCGGCGCACGTTATCGTCGCGCAGCGCGCTGAGCAGGCCCAGCATTCCGACCCGGGGGGCGTCGGCCGGGGAGGTATCGGCCAGGGCGTTGAGCGCCTTGTGGGCCGTGGCCAGCGAGTGCGGGGCGAAGGCCGGGGAGGCGAGCAGCGCGCGCAGCTCCGGGCTCTGCAGGAGGGTGGCCAGGGTGAGGCCGGAGGAGGCCAGGGCTTCGGTCAGCTCGACCGGGTCCAGGCCGCGGGCCCGGGCGCGTTGCACCAGGTCATCGACCACATCGACCGCCATGGCCAGTTGGCCCGGGGCCTGTTCGCCGACGTCCAGGAGCTGTTCGAGCGTGGCCAGCACCCGGGGCTCGGTCAGGCGCAGGGTCAGGCGCGTGAGGTGCCGGAGGCGCGCGTCGATGTCGGCGCCGTGGGCCGGCGGGAGGTGGTCGTCGGCGCTGTCGACGGCAGTGGCGATCAGGGCCGGGGCCTGATCGAGCAGGGCGGTGAGTCGACCGATGGAGGCTTCCAGGCGGTCGAGGCGAGCCTCGATGCGGGCCAGGGCGTCCTTGTGGGCAGGGGCGGCCGGATCCAGGGCGGACGTTTCAGACATCAACGTGCTCCTTTGCGTGCGAGCGATGCGGGAGGGTTGGCGGAGTGCTCCGCCACGCTAACCACCGAAGCCGGGCGGACAATCCCGAGCGGCACCGCAGCGAGAGGCGGCAGGCGGATGCAAAAAAGCCCCATCGCGCCCGGGGGGGGCGATGGGGCTCAGGGTGTTTTGGGTGCTTCGGGTGACGCTGTGGGCGTCGGGGGTGATCAGGCTTCGCGCAGGATCTCGCGGCTGATGATGACGCGCTGGATCTGGGAGGTTCCCTCGTAGATCTGGAAAATCTTCGAGTCGCGGTAGAGCTTCTCCACCGGGTACTCGGTGGAGTAGCCGTAGCCGCCGTAGACCTGGACGGCGTCGCTGGCGACCTTGACCGCCATATCCGCGGCAAAGGCCTTGGCGAAGGCCGCCTGCTTGGTGTTGCGCTCACCCTGATCGTGGAGCCAGGCCGATTCCCAGACGAGGTGACGGGCGGCCTGGATGTTCATGGCCATGTCGGAGAGCATGAAGCTGACGGCCTGGTGGCGAGCGATGGGCTTGCCGAAGGTGGTGCGCTCCAGGGAGTAGGCGCGGGCGTGCTCGAAGGCAGCGCGGGCCAGACCGACGGCGGCCGAGGCCACGATGGGGCGAGATTTGTCGAAGGCGCCCATGGCCTGTGCCCAGCCGCCGCCCTCTTTGCCGCCGAGGACGTTTTCGGCCGGAACTTCGACGTTGTCGAAGCTGATGGAGCGGGTGTCGCTGGCCTTCTGGCCGAGGTTGATCTCTTTGCGGCCCACTTCGATGCCGGGGGTGTCGGCGTCGACGATGAAGCCGGTGAGGCCGCGGTAGCCGGCGTCCGGATCGGTGTAGGCCAGCACGAAGTACCAGGAGGCCTTGGCGCCGTTGGTGATCCACATCTTCTGACCGCTGATGCGGTAGACGTCACCCTCTTTGACGGCGCGGGTCTTGACGGCCTGGACGTCGCTGCCGGCGCCGGGCTCGGTGACGCAGTAGGCGGCCATGTGCGGGGTACCGTCGTCTTTGAGGCCGTCGACGAGCATGCCCAGGTACTTCTTCTTCTGTTCTTCGGTTCCGAACATGATCAGCGGGGCGGTGGCCAGCTGGTTGGCCTCCATGGCGGTGCCGATGCCGGTGCAGCCCCAGGCCATTTCTTCGGAGAGGATGCAGGCTTCGAGGGCGCCCAGGCCCAGGCCGCCGTACTCGGCGGGGACCATCGTGTTGAGCAGGCCGAGTTCCCAGGCTTTGGTGAGGATCTCCCAGGGGTATTCGCCGGTCTGGTCGTGGTGTTCGGAGGCCGGACGGATGACATCGCGGGCGAAGTCGCGCGCGGTCTTCTGGTACATCTTCTGGTCGTCGCTTAAGCCGTAGCCGATCATGTTCGCTCCGTGGTGGGGGTTGTGAATGGTCATTCAGTAGGCGGCGTAAGGTTCGGACAAAGGTGCGGAGAAGTAAAGGGAGGGGAGGGCGAAAAGTGGTGATATGAGTCGGGGTGGTGAGCGCGGCGAGTCCCGGGAAACAAAACGCCCGCCAGGGAGCTGGCGGGCGAGTGGTGGGGGCCTGGTGAGGGGGGGCGCGCTTAGTTGGAGAAGAGGTCGCGGCATGGCGAGGTGAGGAGCATATTGTGGGCGTCGTTCATGTAGGTGATGATCGCTTCGGGGGCCTCGTCGTTGAGGGCATTGAGCTTGTAGACTGAGGTCAGGCCACAGCTCTGGATGCTGTCGAGGATGTCGCGAGAGCAGGTGGAGGTATCGATGGCGTCGACGCAGGCGTCGTGCTGGTCAACGAGCACGTTGGTTTGAATCAGGTAGTCGTGGAGAGCCTGGTCGCCTTCGGGATGATCGGTGAGCTGGTCGAGGAAGCACTCATGGAGCTCGTCGGCAGCGGGCGCGTTGGTGTCCTGGTGGCAGGCCTCAGTCGACTCGGTCTGCAGGTCTTCCGGGAAGCATTCGCATAGGTAGTGAAGGTTGGGGACGTCCGCCAGCTGCAGTTTGGTTAAGGCCCTGGCTAGGAGTTCGTGAGTGGTGAGAGCGTCGAATTCGGCGCCGGCGTCATTGGCGTTGGGTCCGGCAGTGGGGCCTTCGGTGGGGGGGCAGCCCAGGTGCAGGGTGCTCAACAGAAGGGTGAGGGTAAGCAGGAGGGGCAGTTTACGAGACACAGTAGACTCCTTGGTCGGGGTATGTTGTTGATTTTAATGGAGCATTCAGGGGGGGGGCGTAGGTTGAGTGATTTGAGTGGCCTCCGAACGGGCTATGTCGGGGGTTCAGCTTTCGAAGTAGCTGATGGCTGCCTGCAGTACGGACAGGAGCGGGCCAGGGGGGATCGTATTAGTCTCCGTCGGTCGGGGGCGCGTTGTTATCTGACGCAGAAGAGGAGATGAGGTGGGCGCAGGATTCGTTGATGGCCTCGGAGGTCGCATTGATCCAGACCTGCTCTTCAGGAGAGGGGAGATTGCTTACTAGTTTCTGATTGAAGCTAGTTAGACAGTTGAGGAAGGCCGCGTCGTTTTGTTCCACGCAGAGGGGGAGGATGTTCGTCTGTATGCAGCGATCGTGTTCGTCGTGGGCGCTGATGAAGTTGCTGACATAGGTGTGCAGAGCGTCGGAGAGTTCGGGGCGCTCGTAGAGCGTTTGTTTGATGCAGTCGACGGCTTCCGCGCTCAGCTCCTGGGGATCAGGCACGTTGACCTGGCATTCCCGGACGCTGGCATAGCCCTGGTCTTCGAAGCCGCAGATGCAGTCGACCTTGGTGTGTTGCGCCAGGAGGTGGTCGTGGATGGTACGGCTCCGTACATAGAGCGAGGCGAAGTCGGCAGGGGCGACGTCATCTTCGGGGACGCAGGCAACGAGGAGGGTGAGGATGAGGATAAGGCCACAGAGTAGGGCGCGGGTGTACGGCATGTGAGTCTCCCGGGGGATAAGGGGTTATAGGAAAGGTCGGGAGCTTAAAGAAAGGGGGGAGAGTGATAAAATAAGTGCATTTACCCCGCTTGGTGTATGGGGTCGTCGAGGTGGGGGAGAAAAAAACGCCCGCCAGGGAGCTGGCGGGCGAGTGGTGGGGGCCTGGTGAGGGGGGGCGCGCTTAGTTGGAGAAGAGGTCGCGGCATGGCGAGTTAACGAGTAGCGCGCCGGTGTCATCCATGAAGGTGATGACGGCGGCGGGGGCGGCGTCATTGACGAGCTCAAGCTCTTCGTCCGCGGTCCGGCTGCAGGCGCGGATGCCGTCGAGAATGTCGCGGGAGCAGGAGGAGGTGTCGAGAGCGTCGACGCAGGCGTCGCGTCGGTCGAAGAGGGCGTCGACTTCCACCAGGAAGTCGTAGAGGGCCTGGTCGCCATCGGGGTGCTCGGTGAGCTGGTCGAGGAAGCACTCGCGGAGCTCGTCGGCGGCAGGGGCGGCGGTTTCCTGGTGGCAGGCGTCGCTTGAATCGTGTTGTCGGTCTTCGGGGAAGCACTCGCACATGTAGTGCGTGGCGGCGACTCTCTTCAGCTGCACATTGGTGAAGGCGTCGGCCAGGAGCTCGTCGGTGGTCGCCTCGTCGGGGGTGGGGCCGGCGTCATCGTCGTCGGCAACGGGGACAGGGTCGGCGGTGGGACCTTCGGTGGGGCCGCAGCCCAGGTGCAGGGCGCTTAACGCGAGGGTGAGGGTAAGCAGCTGGATCGGTATACGAGACATGGTGGGCTCCCTGGTCGGCACAGTTCGGTGGTTTCGAGTGCGGGCATCCTAAAAAGATGAATGTGCAGAGCAAGTAAAAGCACGTGAACCCCGACGGGGAGTTCAGGGGGGGGAGGAGTTGAAGCAGCCGGCGGCGGTGGCGTTCTGCTCCAGGTGGTCGAACCAGCGTGCGGTGGCCGGGTCGGCTTCGTGGGTGTCCAGGGTTTCGATAAGAGCGGCGCGGCAGTCGGAGCGTCGGGAGAACTCGTTCTGGCTGCATTCCAGGGGAGAGACGGCCTCCTGGCAGGCCTGGTAGTCGGTGAGGGCGCGCTGGTAGAGGCGTGCGAAGCGGCGCACCCCCTCGGGGGCCGGCGGGGCGTGGCGGGCGCTCTGGGTCAGGCAGTCGGTGAGAGCCTGGCGCTGGTGGGGGCTTATGGAGTTGGCTTCCAGGCAGCGCGCTGGCGAGGCGTAGCCGTCGTCTTCAAAGTAGCAGGCGCAGAGGTAGGCATTGGTGTCGGTGTGGAGCAGGGCCAGATGGGCCAGGGCCTGGCCCACGTCGTGGGCGAAGCCCGGGGCGTTGTCCGGGCCGGCGAGTGGGAGCGCGCTGCAGGCCAGGGCGGTGGTGGCCAGGAGCGCGGCCAAAAGCTGGCGAGGGTTCATCGGTTTAGAGTCCGTGGGGCGGGGGGCGTATCGTTGTCGGCTGTTCATGCGAAGCGTGGGAGGCGTTATCGCCAGGGCTGTGGGAGTCAGTAGCAGCCGGCGTTCAGGACCGCGTCGTCGAAGATCTGGAACCAGCGCACGCTGGCCTGGTCGGCGGGCCGGGCTTCGAACTCGGCGATGAGGGGGGCGCGGCATTCGGACTGGCGGTCGAACTCGGCGCTGGAGCAGTCATCAGCGCCGAGATTCAGGCAGTAGTAGTAGGAGGCGTCTGCGCGTTGGTAGCGTCTTAGATACTCCTGCACACCTTCGGGGGCGGGGGGGAGATCAAGGATGAGCGTGTAGGCGCATTGCCTGACGTTGTTGCGGTCGGCGTCGCTGACGGAGGTGCGGATCATGCAGTGCTCGAAGGAGTCGAAGCCGTCTTCTTCGTAGTAGCAGCCGCAGCTAAACGCGTCGGCGTCGGCTCCGATGAGATGGAGATGGGTGTAGGCGTCGGCGAAGTCGTTGGCAAACTGGGGGGAGTTGCCGGAGTTGGAGTTGCCGGAGTTGGAGCCGCGGGTGTGGGAGGATGCGGGGCTGCAGCTTGCGAGAAGGCAGGCCAGGGAGGAGGTGGCCAGGAGCGCGGTCAGAAGTCTGCGAGGGGTCATCGGTATCGAGTCCGTCGGTTGGGGGCGCGTCGTTTTCCGACGCAGAGGAGGCGATGAGGTGGGCGCAGGCTTCGGTGCTGGCCTCGAAGGGGGGGCGTATCGGGCTTCATCTTGTGGAGAAGGAGCATGGCCTGCAAGGGGCTGGTGGGCCATTTGCCAGGTTGGTGAGGAAGGCTTCGTGGTTTGAAACGACGCAGGGGGGCGACGAGGCGCGAATCTCTACCCGTGCGGTGTGCGAGCATGGCGTGGCGAGGGAGAAAAAAAACGCTCGCCATCTGGCGAGCGTGGGGAGCGCGTGCCGAAGCCGCGCGGGTATGGGGTGTTGAGCTGACGTTGATGCCCGGTCTGCTACGTCGAGCGCTGCGCGGAGGTTGCATTCACGGGCCTCCGCGTCTGCTCACGCCCTACTAGTTAGAGAAGAGGTTGCGGCACGACGAGGCGAAGAGCATCTCGCCGGTGTCATCCATGTAGGTGAGGACGGCTTCGGGGGCTGTGTCGTTGAGGGCATTAAGTTCCTCGCCGGCGGTGGTGCCACAGCTCTGGATGCTGGCGAGGATGTCGCGGGAGCAGGAGGAGGTGTCAATGGCGCTGACGCAGGCGTCGTGACGGTCAAAGAGTTCGTCGACTTGAACCAGGAAGTCGTGGACGGCCTGGTCGCCTTCGGGGTGATCGGTGAGCTGGTCGAGGAAGCACCCGTAGAGCTCGTCGGCATCGGGCGGAGTGTTTTCCTCAAGGCAGGCCGCGGTCGACTCGGCCTCCATGTCTTCGGGGTAGCATTCGCACAGGTAGGTGGTGTCGGCGAAGTAGGTCAGCTGGACGTTGGTGAAGGCCTCGGCCAGGAGCTCGGTGGTGGTCGGCTCGTCGGGGGTGGGATCGGAGTCGGGGGTGGGATCGGGGTCGGCGGTGGGGCCCTCGGCGTCACCGCAGCCCAGGTGCAGGGCGCTCAAGATAAGGGTGAGGGTAAGCAGCAGGATCAGTTTACGAGACATAGCGAACTCCGTGGTCGGGACATTTCGGTGATTTCGAATGGGGGCATCCTAAGAAGATGAGCGGGCAGATCAAGTAAAAGCGCGTGAGGCCGACGGGGAACTCAGGGGTTGAAGCAGCCGATGTTGATGAGAGACAGGTGCTGGTCGGAGCGTATCGCGTGGGCTTTGAGGCCGCGCGGCCTGAAGCGGGCGAGGATTCATCGGCTTAGAATCCGTCGGTCGGGGGCGCATCGTTGTTTGAGGCAGACGAGAAGACGAGATGGGCGCAGGCGTTGTCGATGGCCTGGAGGGAGGTGTCGAGGTGGGAGAAAAAAAACGCTCGCCAGATGGCGAGCGTTTGGGGCCCGCAGCAGGGCTGCGGGCGTGAGGTGTGGCGAGTTTGGGCTTAGAAGCCGCCGTCGCCGCCGTCGCCGTTATCGCCGCCGTCGCCGGGCTGGGGCTCGGGGGAGTCGCCGAAGCAGGAGACCTCCACGGCGTCTTGCATGTCGTCTAACCAGGCCTGGTCTTCGGGGGTGAAGGTCTGGCCGTCGACGATCTCGTCGCGTTCGTCTTCACAGGCTTCGATGGCGTCGTCGATGGCGGTCTCGTCGCAGATCTGGGTGTCGATGGTCTGGAGGCAGCGCTCGTAGGCCTGGAGAGCGTCGAGGGTGGTTTCGAGCACAATGTTGAGGGAGGCCGGGGGATCGGGTTGTTCGCTGATGACCTGCTGGATGCAGGCGCCGATGGCGGTGTCGAGTCCGCTGTCGATGCTGGCGTCGGCCACGCACTCCTCGACGCTGTCGTAACCCCAGTCTTCGAAGGCGCAGGTGCACTCGACCTGGGCCTCGACCAGATCGTTGCTTTCTTCGGCGTTGAGCACATCGGTGACGGTGGTGTCGAAGGAGCCGCCGTTGTCTCCGTTGTCTCCGTTGTCGGGGTCCAGATTCACTGTGCCGCCGTGGCCGGTGGCGGTGCCGCGGCGCTCAGAGGGGCCACAGGCCGAGAGGAGGGCGGGGATGAGGACGAGGCAAGCGAGCAGGGTAAGTTTGCGAGACATGGGAACTCCTACACATCGTGAGGGGGGGGGCCGGGTGGTGATGCCGGGAGTGTAGGGGAAGTGCGCTGGCGAGCAAAGGGGTGCGCTATTCGGGCGGGGACATGAAAAAACGCTCGCCAGCGAGCTGGCGAGCGTTTTTGAGCGTGAGGCGTTCCCTTTAGAGGCAGGTGGTGTAGGCCTCGACGTAGAAGTCGTCGACCCAGTAGGGATCGAAGTCCAGGCTGCAGTCATCCAGACCTTCCTCGTAGGCGCCGTAGCAGTCTTCGAGGTCGGCGTTGACGGCGTCAGAACAGGTGCCGAATGCGATGGGCTCGTTGCAGGTAACAAAGCTCTGATAGTTGGCTGCTTCGCAGGCGACGTAGGTCTCCAGATCGCCCTCGAAGTCGTACATGCCGTTGATGAGAATATCGTTGAAGCAGGCTGTCAGGCTGGCGCGGTCGTTGGCGCTATCGGGGAGGACGCTTTCGTCGATGCACTCCTCGAAGGTGTCGAAGGGGGGCTCGTAGAGATGCGGGTTACAGACGCAGTCGTGGCGGTGGTAGGCGTTGAAGGCCAGGGCTTTATCGGCCTCGAGCTGCGCCAGGGTGGCGAGGAGGGCGCTGACGTCCACGCCCTCGTCGGTGTCGGGGTCATCGGAGGAGCCGGCGTCGGTCTGGTCTCCCGGGTCCTCATCGGTGTCGGGGTCGTCGGGGGAGCCGGCGTCGGTCTGGTCTGAAGGGTCGTCGTCGGTGTCGGAGTCGTCTCCGGCATCATCGAGGTTGACGGGGCCGTCATGACCGGTGGGGACGCCGCGGCGCTGGGAGGAGGGGGAGCAGGCGCTCAGCGCGAGCATCAGGAGGAGGATGAGGGGCAGGTGTTTCGACATGGGGAGGACTCCGGGGGGAGGAGGACTCAGCGAGCCGGTTGTGGGCGAGCGTGATGAGGCTCCGTGGCGTTCAGGCGTTGGGAGCCATGCGCGCGTGGTGTGCACAGGCCAGGAGCCCGCGTGGGATTCGGGAAGTGGGCGCATAAAACAGGGGGGATTGCGGCGTCAAGGTTTTTGAGGTTCAGAATGGGAGGCGCGAGGAGGTGGGCGCACAAAAAAAGCGCGCGCCAGGTAAACTGGCGCGCGCTTATTTTGCTCCGCTCAGGGGGACCCTGAGCGAGGACTCAGGCTGCGAAGCAGCCGGAGGCCTTATTCGGCGGTAGCGGGGAAGAGCGCGTCGTAGCAGCCGGCTTCGTCGACAGCCACGGCGAAGGTTTCGTTGTACCAGGTGAAGCCTTCGTCGGCCGAGCAGGTTTCGAAGGAGGTGTTGAAGGTCGTGCTGCAGGCGTCCAGCGCCGTGTCGTTCTCTTCGGAGCAGGTCGTGGTGTCGATGGCTTCCAGGCAGGTCACGAACGCGTCGGTGGCCGCGGCGTCGCAGGCCACGTAGGTGTCGAGGCCGCCGGCCGGGGCGATGAGGTCGGTAGCGGCGTCGGTGGCGCAGGTGGTGAAGGCGTCGAGCGGGCCTTCTTCCAGGGTGTTGTCAGCGAGGCAGGTGTCGGCGTCTTCGTAACCCAGCTCCGCGAAATTGCAGAGGCAGTCGTACTCGGCGACGGTGTTGGAGATCGTGCCGTAGAGCGCGACTTCGGTCGCCACGATCGAGGCCACGTCTTCGGCGTTGACCGGCTGGCCGCTGCCGTCGGCGTCAGTGTCGTCGCCGCCGTCGGTCTGATCGCCGCCGTCGGTCTGATCGCCGGTGTCGGTCAGGTCACCGGCGTCGGTGTCATCGCTCGGGGTATTGTCGGAGTCGGAGCCGCAGGCGGTCAGCGAGCCGGTGGCCAGAAAGAGGAGGGCGAGCAGGGTGATCATCTTTTGCATGGTGTATCCTTACTGGAAATGAGTCTTACAGACGAAACAGGTGGGCGTTTTAGCAGCGAATTCAACCACGTCAAGTCTGACGCGTCGCGTCGTAGGATTGGGTTTACCCTTTGGCGCCCTTTGGGTACACCAGCGGGACGTGATGCGAGACTAAGGTCTAAGGAACTGGATGAAGCGCTTATTTGATGCCTTTGAGAAGGCTGGAAAGGAACTCTACCTGGTGGGCGGCGCGGTGCGGGATGTGGCGCTGGGAATCCCGATGGAGGAGCTCGACGACCTGGATTTTTGCACTAACGCGCTGCCGGAGGAGTCGCTGGCGATCATTAAGGCGGCGAATCTGCCCTACTACGAGGTGGGCAAAGAGTTTGGCACCATCGGCGCGGTACTGCGGGGGCCGGAGTCTAAAGGTTATCCCAAAGACTGCCAGGTCACGACCTATCGTTCCGCGGAGTATTATCGTCGGGGCAGCCGTCACCCGGTGGTGACCTACGGCGATACGATCGATCAGGATCTGGGGCGTCGCGATTTTTCGATCAACTCCATGGCCATGGACGCCGGCGGGGACTTTATCGACCCCTACGGGGGGCTCGACGATCTGCAGGCCGGGGTGCTGCGGGTGGTCGGCGATCCCTGGGAGACGCTGGCCGAGGACCCGTTGCGTATTCTGAGGGCGGCGCGTTTTCAGAGTCGGCTGGGGTTTGCGATCGATGCCAAGCTGCGCCAGGCCTCGGCGGACCGAGCCGAGTGCATTGAGGATATCAGCCGGGAGCGCTGGCTCCAGGAGATGACCCGGGTGTTGCGCGGGGCCTACATCCATAAGGCGATGGCCTTTCTGGAGGAGGTGGGGCTGCTGGGGATCATTTTGCCGGAAGTCGCCGCGCTGCGGGGGTTTCATCAGACCAGCGCGGTGCCGCATAAGGATCTGTGGGAGCATACCCTGCAGGTGGTCTCGCAATGCCCGCAGGTCGACGCGTTGAACTGGGCCGGGTTGATGCATGACGTGGGCAAGGTCTGGACGCGTGAGGTCGATGAGGAGACCGGTCGCGTGAGCTTTTATGGCCATGAGGCCGCCGGGGCGGAGCGTTTCGAGGAGGTGGCGCAGCGTTTTAAGATGGATCGCGCCACCGCCAAAGAGGTGCGCCATATCATCGAGCATCACGGGCGGATTCCGCAGTACAGCGGCGAGTGGACTGACCCGGCAGTGCGCCGGTTGGTGCGCGAACTCGATCCCTACACCGAGAGCATGCTGGCCTTTGCGCGCGCCGATCTGACGACGGCGTCGCCCCAGAAGCGCGAGCTGGCGCTGGAGCGGGTCGAGGCGCTGGCCGAGCGGGTCGAGGCGCTGGAGGCCGCCGAGAGCCTGCGCCCGGAGCTGCCCGCGGGCATCGGCAAGGTGTTGATGGATGCATTTAACCTGAAGCCCTCGCCGCAGGTGGGGCTGTTGAAGAGTGCTCTGGAAGAGCGTATCGTGGAAGGCCTTCTGGAGAGCGGCCGTGAGGCCGAATACTACGTGGAAAGTCTGCGCCGAGATCCGCCTGAAGAGGCGTCGGAGCAGGACTGAGCCGAGCTGTTCGAGATGAATCGGCGCGCCGAACTTTATGGGTTCGCGGCGCGCCCCCTACATAGGATCGGGCGATGGGAGAGAAGAGGATAAACCAGGGGGCGGGCCGGGTTTGGCGCGCCGCGATCCTGGCGGGCGCGCTGGCGGTCGTGGGCTGTGATGGCGGCTGCGATATGGAGGGCTTTTCGGAGGTGCCCTTCCCCGAGGAGCATGTCGATAAGACGATGCCGCTGAGCGCCGAGGTGCGTTTAAGCTCCCATGGTCTGGCGTTTATGTCGGAGCAGGTTCCCAATCTCATCGGCGCGGTGCAGGAAGGCGGACTGAGTTTTTGTGTGCCGCCGAGCGACAGCGGAGATTTTCAGGTCTGTCATGAAGAGTCGACCTGTGATGATGGCACGGTGGGGTGCCAGCTCGATCTGACGATTGAGCATGCCTCGTTGACGCCGCAGGCACCCAATGTGCTGGAGGCCAACATCACCGTGGGCAACGTGCTCTTCTCGCTACCCGTGGAAGGGGATCTCCCCGTGTTTGGGAATACAAGCTGCTGGCTGGATCTCGACCGCGCGGGCGGGGAACGGGGGCTTCCGGCGCAGGTTCCGGCGCGGGTGCCGATACGCTTTGAGGTCGATCATCAGAGTCCCTTCGGGGATCTGCGTATAGAGGTGGGGGAGGTGGAGGCCAACGTTAACGGCATCTACTACACGATGAGCGGTCGGGGGGGGGATGAAGTAGGTTGCCCGTTGTTGGCGAATGTCGCCGCGTCTTTTCTTGATGGGACCTTGAAAAGGCTCATCGCTGATCAGCTCAACAGCGCGGTGCAGGAGGCGGTGACCGGTCAGGTCTGCCAGGCCTGTGGCGCGGGTGAGCCGGCGTGTAAGGCGGGCTCCACCTGTCAGGACCATCAGGGTGCGCAGGTCTGTGTGTATGACAATAACCAGCAGTGCGTGCCGCGGATGCTGGGTATGGAAGGGGCGTTGGAGATGGGGGCGATGCTCGGTGAGTTCTCCAGTGGAGAGATCAGCGACATTTTCCTGACGGCGCGTCTGGCCGATCGAGCGGTGGCCGATAGCGGTCTGTCGCTGGCGATGCGGGCGGGGTTTCAGCCTCAGGCCTATGAAACCTGCGTGCCGGTGGACCCGACGTCGCGGCCGTCGTTTGAGGCGCTGGCGCCCTCGCCGACAATTAACAGCGATCTCAAGCCCGATGGCACGCCCTTTATGTTCGGGCTCTCGTTGAGCCGGCGAGCGTTGCAGCACCTGATGTGGTCGCTGTGGTCGAGCGGGGCGTTGTGCATTTCGGTGGGGTCGGCCCAGGTCGACATGCTCACCACCAATACCATCGGTGGTCTGGTGCCTTCGGTGCGCACGCTCACCACGCGGCCATCGCCGATGACCATTGCGCTGGCTCCGCAACAGGCACCGGATGTGCGCCTGGGGGCCAACGTGGTGCGCACCCAGGGCAATGATCGCGAGGTGGAAGAGGGGCTGCTCATTCTCGACTGGAAGGACGTGGACCTGCATATGTACGGGTTTGTCCAGGAGCGTCAGACGCGCCTGTTCACGCTGCGTACCGACATTGAGTTGCCGATCGCGGTGACGATTGACGCTCAGGGCAACCTTTTTGCGGTGATCGGCGATGTGGAAGGCGCGCTCCAGAATATTCGCGTGCTCAACGACGAATTGCTCGCCGGGGACGCGCAGGCGCTCATCGATCTGTTGCCCACGTTGATGGGCTTTGCCCTTCCGGCGCTGACCGAGGCGTTGGCTGATCCGATCGAGCTGCCGGAGTTCATGGGTTACCGCCTGCTGCTGGGGGATGACGATATCCAGGGCATTGACGGCAATGAGAACCTGGGACTCTTTGCGAACCTGGAGTTTGTGGGCACCGAAGCCGGAACCGGCCTGATGCAGTGGGTGGAGGCGGCAGCTGGCGAGAGTCGCGTGATCGTGACCAGGGATCAGGGGGCGTTGCCCCGGGTTGAGGTGGAGCTTGAGGTGCAGGCGCTGGCCGGGGGCTTCCCGGCGCAGGGCGAAGCCTTTGAGTACGTGTACCGTGTCGACGGCGGCCTCTGGCATCTGGGCGGGCTGGGTCCGAAGTTGCGGCTGGACGCCCCGGCGCTTCGTTTGCAGGGCGAGCATCGCATTGAGCTGCGCACCCGCGCGCTGGATGCCGGGGCGCGTTGGCAGCAAGAGCCCACCGAGGTGTTGGTGGTCGTGGATTACGAAGCCCCGACCCTGGAGCTGAGCCAGCTGGCCGATCGCGTGGAGGTGCTCGCCAGCGATCTGGTGGCCGGCGACGGCGTGCAGATGCGCTACCGCTGGCTGGACAGCGCCGGCCAGGGCGTGTGGAGCGCCTGGGGTGAGGTGCGGGATCTCGATGCGCAGGAGGGCGTGGAGATGGTGGAAGTGCAGGTGCGAGATGCCGCCGGTCAGACGGCCACCGAGACCCTGGCGGTGCGTGCGCAGGGGCTGGGATCGGGCGACGGAGAGCAGGTGGAGGGTTGCGGTGGTTGCGCCAGCGGCTCGGGTCAGGGACCGGCGTCGCTGCTCTTGATGGTGGGCATGTTGCTGGCGTTGCGTTGGCGTCGCCGGCTTTCCAGCCTGGGCTGGGTGGTGGCGCTGGTGGCGCTCTCGACCGGCTGCTCCGGCGATGCGTCGGAGGCCTGTGCCAGCGCCTGCGCCGGCAATGAAAGCTGTGTGGAAGGCGCCTGTGTGCCGCTGAGCTGTGAGAGTCAGGCCGATTGCCCCGAGGGGTTCTGTGAGGGTGGGCAGTGCGTGCCCGGCTGCACCGAAGCCTCCGATTGCTCTCAGGACTGTGGCGTCGGGGAAGTTGCCACCTGTGGCGAGAATAACCAGTGCATCTGTGAGCCATACTGTGCTCAGGGGTGCTCCGAGACGCAGTACTGCTGCGAGCAGACCAATCGCTGCACCGAGTTTCCGGACTGGTGTGCCGAGGTGAGCTGTGAGCCGGGCTTTGAGCCCAAGGTGACGAACCTCGGAAACTCCGATCCGGCGGCCTGTGAGGCGACCGGTGGGACCTGTGAGTGCGTGGCCTTGCCGCCGATTCCCATGGGCTACTGGGGAGCGTACGCGGGTCTGGATAGCAATGGCGATTTGAGCGCGGTGAGTGGCTACAACCTGCTCTACCGCGACCTGATGATGGGCGTGGCCCGTGGCGGTCTGGAAGTGGACTGGGTCTTTGTGGATGGTCCGCCGTCGCGCGGGCGAATTCGCGGGGCGATTGACGGTCCGCGCGGCGGTCGCACCGACGTTGGCGATCAGGTGGGCACGCATAGCGCACTGGCGATCGATGACGAAGAGGTGATTCACATCTTCTACCGCGACGAGGAGAACAAGGCGCTGAAGTACGCGCGTGGCCAGGAGTCGGATGAGGGCTGGGCGTTTGAGAAAATCACCCTGGATGACGAGGGGGATGCGGGTTACTCCACGGCGGTGTTGCGCCAGGGGGCCATGCTGCATCTCTTCTACGTGGTGCGTGTGCCGGAGAGCGACGCCTCGGAGCTGCGCTACCGTCAGGTTGCGGTCGATGCCGAGCTGGACACGTTGGGTGAGGGGAGCTTTGAGGTGCTCTATCAGGGGAGTCGCGCGGAGGCAGCGCTGGTGGCGCACCCGACGATCGTGGCTCTGCATGTGCAGCCCCGTCTGGTGGGTGAGCGCCTCTTTGTGGGCTTTTATGACAACACTCGCCAGCAGGGCACCTGGATGTGGCGGGAGGCCGATGGGCAGTGGGGAGCGCCGAGCATGATGAGTCAGGTTTCCGGGGCGTACGTAAGCCTGGTGCCCGATAGCTCGGGGCAGGTGCACGCGGCCTACATGGACGAAGAGACTCCGGCGGTGGCGTATCTGGCGCCGGGGGCCACGGCGCCGGAGCTGGTGATCGACGGGATTCGCGATACCGCGGGTGGTTGGTCGGTGGCGGCGATTGGCGAAGATGTGAAGATCTTTGTGGGCGAGGATGGCGCGGTGCGCCTCTTCTTCCACGACGCGACTCACCACCGGTTGATGACGGGGGTGCGCGCCGCGGCCGGCGGTTGGACGGTCGCAGAGGTCGCCGGATCGCAGGAGGCCGGCTCGGTGGCCCACGGGTTCTATACCCGCGCGATCAGCTGGGCGCAGGGGGGCTGGCTGGTCTCCGATATGGTCATCGACACCACGGTGGAGCCGGCGGTGGGTGAGCCCCGGCTGCGCATCGTGCAGTGAGGTCGCAGTCTGCAGGGGGGGCGGTCGCGGGTAATGTCGTGACCGGGAGATGAAGCAGGACGAACGCCGGCGCCCCGAGAGGGCGCCGGCGTTCGTGCATCTGCGCTCGACCAGAGTTATGGTGGCCGCCGCGAAGCCAGGGAAAAGGCAACCGACGTCACGAGAGCGAGATGAGCAGTAGGCTGTATGGGATGGCGAGGTGGAGTGCGTTGATAGCGCTCCTGGGGGTGATCTGGGCGAGCAGCCAGGCGGTGGCCCAGGGGCGAGAACTCTCCACGGCGGATCGTGTGGCGATGCTCTACGCGCCGCAGCTCAACTTCACGCGCCGCGGCGATCCCTTGATTCGTCTGGGGATTCTGGAAGGTAAAGACGAGGTGCAGTTCACGCCGAGCGAGCCGATTCGCGTGCTGCCTCAGGGGCCCGGCGGGCCCGAGATCGATCTTCCGGGAGGGGTGACCTACACCGTGGCCATGAGTCAGGGGCAGCCCGGACGTTACAAGCACTGGGTGGTGGTGGATCGGGTGGCCGTGGACCAGCGCGCGGGCGTCGATGAGGTGCTCGGCCAGTGGGAGGGGCGCGGGATGCTACCGCGCACCTTTGAGGTGGGCGGGCTCTTCGCGGTGCGGGGCAAGGTGTTTGATTCACGGGTGATCCTGGTGTGCGTGGGCGGCGCCGATACCTTTGACGAGGCGCAGACGTTGCGTCGGCGCCTGGAGGCAGAGTTTGGTATCAACGGCAGCGTGCACAGCGAACGCCTGGAGTTTCCCGGGGGCACGCTCACGCTCACGGGGCGAGGCATGGACATGCGCATTCGCCATGATGACGTGCTCTGGGTCTCGTCGCGACGGGGACGGGAGGAAGCGATTGCGTACACGGTTCCCGGGATTCAGAAGTCGTATAACGGTGGCGAGGAGACCCGGCGTTATACCGGGGAGTTGATTTTTGCCTCGGATAAGAACGGTCAGATTGCGGTGATCAACAACCTGGGGGCGGAGCGGGTGCTCAAGGGGACGGTGCCTTCGGAGATTTACGCGTCGGCCCCCCAGGGGGCGCTGAGGGCGCAGGCGATCGCGGCGCGCAATGAAATCTTTGCGGCCATTGGCGTGCGTAACCTGGCCGATCCCTACATGCTTCGTGCCGATGTCTACGATCAGGTCTACGGGGGACTTGATAACGAAGACCCGCGAACCAATGAGGCGGTGGATGCCACCCGTGGAGAGGTGATGTTGGCCGGCAGCCGGATCGTCAACGCGGTGTACAGCTCCAACGCCGCCGGGTTTACCGAGAACAACGAAAACGTGTGGGACGCCGAGCCCTGGCCGCATCTTCGAGGCCGGCCCGATGCACCGCTGGACCAGGTGCCGGAGCTATTTCGCGACGGCATCACCGAGGAGAATATCGAGGCATTTCTGGCCAGCGATTTTCCGGCGTACAGCAAGGTGGCACCTGTGAGCAGCGCGCGCCTGTATCGCTGGGAGCGTGAGGTTGAGGCGTCGAAGCCGCAGAGCTGGCTGGCGGAGCGCGGCCAGGACATCGGGCGGATTCGCCACGCCGAGGTGATCAGCCGCGGGGTCAGCGGTCGGGTGATTCGGTTGCGCCTCACTGGCGAGCGCGGCCAGGCCGTGGTGGAGCGTGAACTCAATGTGCGCCGGCTCTTTGGCGGGCTGCGCAGCGGGCTCTTTGTGATGGAGCTTGAGAAGGGACGCGATGGTTTTGTGCGCACCTTTGGCTTTCGTGGCGGCGGTTTTGGCCACGGGGTAGGGATGTGCCAGACCGGGGCTATCGGCATGGCCTCCCAGGGGAAGACACACCACGACATCCTCACGCACTACTACCGGGGAATCTCGGTGACCAGATTGTATTGAGGGCGGTTGCCCGCAGTGGCGAGTACCAAAAAAAGTGGGGTTGAGCCGCGCGTCAGGCAGCTGTAAAGAGGAATGGGCGCCGGTGTTCAAGAGTTCGTGAACTCAACCCGGGGCCGTGAAGGCACCCGATGACGACGGCGGGAGTGAGGATGGCAACACGCGAAGAGCTTGAAGCGCAGGGGTTTGAAGAGGTCTGCGGCCTCGACCAGGTTGGCAAGGTCATGCCCACGCGCGTGAACGTGGCCGGCCGCTCGGTGCTCCTGTGTTGGGATGGGGAGCGAGTGCGGGCGGTCGATGAGCTCTGTCCGCATAAGAACCGCTCAATGGCCTACGGGGTGATTTTCGACGGGAAGATCATCTGCCCTCATCATCAATACGCCTTTGATCTGGAGACGGGGCGCTGCGATCACCGCGCGGCGCCTGTGAACGTTTACGAGGTGGTGGTTGAAGAGGAGCGAGTCTGGGTGAGGTCGTAGGTAGGCCTTGCCGGGCAGGCGACCGTTTAAGGTGCGCGCCAACCGTTCATCGGCGAATGCGACCGTTCGTCGATTGGGGTTTGCCCTGGACGGAGTGCGCGTCGAAGGTTCATCGGTCAGCACTCCGCGTATGTGTGGAGCCCCGGTTGGATGACCTCTTGGATGGGAGCGAGCGATGTTGGAGACTCGCCAGCAGCAACGTGATAGCGAAGTGAAACACCACGATGAGAGCGAGCGGCCCAGCAGCCGCATCGCCGGGTTTTATCGGATGAGCACCCGAGAGCGGGTCGATCTTCTGGTGGAGCGCGGCGTGATCGATGCTCAGGATGCCGCGCTGCTGCGCAGTCACGGTGGCGGACTTGATGCGCAGATGGCCAACCAGATGGTGGAAAATGCCATCGGCGTGTTGGAGCTGCCGCTGGGCCTGGGGCTGAACTTTAAGGTCAACGGTCGGGACTATCTGGTGCCGATGGCCGTGGAAGAGCCGAGCATCATCGCAGCGGTGAGCCATGTGGCCAAGATCGCGCGTGGTGCGGGAGGGTTTGAAGCCCGCGCCGAAGGCAACGTGATGATCGGCCAGGTGCAGGTGGTGGGCTGCGAAGATTGGGAGGCCGCGCGGGCGGCCATCGAAGCGCATCGCGACGAGCTGGTGGCGGCGGCCAATGCGCTTCAGCCCAATATGGCGGCGCGTGGCGGCGGCGTCACCGGTCTGGAGGTGCGCCTGATCGATGAGGGGAATTACCAGCGGATGCTGGTGGTGCACCTGTTCATTGACTGCTGCGATGCGATGGGGGCCAACGCGATCAACTCGGTGGCCGAGGGGATGGCTCCGCGCATCGAGGAGCTCAGCGGCGGTCGCGTCTTTTTGCGCATTCTGAGCAACCTGGCCGATCGGCGCAAAGTACGGGCGAGTTGCCGGATACCCTTTAGCGAGCTGGCCTGGAAGGAGTTCAGCGGACGCGAGGTGGCCGAGGGCATCGTGTTGGCCAGTGAGTTCGCCGAGGTCGACCCCTACCGGGCGGCGACCCACAACAAAGGCATCATGAACGGCATCGGTGCGGTGTGCATCGCGACCGGGAACGACTGGCGCGCGCTGGAGGCCGGGGCCCATGCGTATTGCGCGCGCGACGGTCGCTACCGCCCCATGGCGATCTGGCGCATTGAGGGCGAGGCGCTGGTGGGCGTGTTGGAGATCCCGATTCAGGTGGGCACGGTCGGGGGACCGATTCGCCTGCACCCGACGGTGCAGCTGGCGCACAAGATCCTTCGTATCGAAGGCGCTGCGGAGCTGGCCGAGGTGATGGGGGCGGTGGGACTGGCCCAGAATATGGGGGCGCTCAAGGCGCTGGCGACCGAGGGCATTCAGCGGGGGCATATGTCGCTGCATGCTCGCAGTGTGGCAGCGACCGCCGGAGCCAAACCCGAAGAGCTCGATCGGGTGGTGGAGCGTCTGATTGAGGATGGGGAGATCAAAGTGCATCGCGCCCGCGAGATTCTCCTGGCGATGCGGGCGTCCGGGGAGCTGGAAGCCGCCGGCTGAACCCCCTGGATGAGCGCAGGGAACTTCCGCAGAGATCCGTAAAGCCGCCGGCAACCGCGCCGTCGGCTTTGCTCTGTAAGGCCTCCTCGTTAGAGTGGCTCGCCGCGATAGGCGATGGTGCCCGGGTTGCTCTTGATGCTCTGTGAGACCTTATGAAGCCGCTTTTTAATACGTTGATTCTGCACGCGAATCGAAACTACTACCGTGATCAGGCCCGCGCGGTGGGGCTGGAGGAGCACGTGAGCTTCTATGCCTACACCGGTCCGGAGGTGGAGCTGCACGTGGCGGTGGCGGGCCCCGAAGATGGTCCGGTCGTGCTCTTATTGCACGGTTTTCCGGACACCTGGATGGGGTGGGCGCGTCAGATCGAAGCGTTGGCTACGGCCGGATACCGGGTGATTGCCCCGAACCAGCGCGGCTACGATCGCAGTGATAAGCCCCGGAGCACTTCGGACTATCGTCTGGAGGCGCTGGCCGATGATGTGCTGGGGATTCTGGAGGCGATCGGCGTAGAGCGAGCCCATATTGTAGGGCATGACTGGGGTGGGGCGCTGACCTGGTGGTTGGCGGAGCATCGCCCCGATCGTCTTTACTCGGCGTGCGTGCTGAATTGTCCGCCACTGAGGGTGTTGGCCCGGGCGTTGTGGTCCAATCCCAATCAGTTCTGGCGCAGCTGGTACATGGTGCTTTTTCAGGTGCCGGGGCTGGCCGAGCGTCTTCTTTCAGCCCGACATTTCAGGGCGTTGCGGGGCGCGCTGGTGGGCGAAGCGCGCCGGGGGGCCTTTTCGCGTGATGAGGTCGCGCTGTATCAGAAGGTCTGGGCGCAGCCGGGAGCATTGACGGCGATGTTGAGCTGGTATCGGGCCGCAGGGCTCTCGTTGCGGGAGCCGAAGGTAGCCCTGGTCGACGTGCCGCTGCGATTGATCTGGGGCACCAAAGACAGCGCGCTGCACCAGAGTCTGATTGCGCCCTCGCTGGCGTACGGCGCGCGCTCGGAGGTGCGGCGTGTGGAGGGCGCGAGCCACTGGGTGCAGCGAGATAAGGCTGAGGAAGTGAGTGCGCTGATCCTGGAACATCTCGACGCACATCAGGGCTGAACAGGTCTTTTGCGCGTCTTTCAGGTGCTTGATTTTAAAGAGATTATTGTCGCGAGGCGATCGTTTCGCTGAGTTTGATCAGCGGACGCCAGTTGCGGCAATGATCCAGCCCACAACTTAAGGCAAACGCGTAGGAACGTTCAGCAGAGGGGAAGACGATCGTGCGAATGCCCGCGCGTTCAGAGGTGAAGGCGGCATCGCTATGTGAGCTCTCGGAGAGCTCGGCAGTGTTGAGGAATTGCTCGCGCATCGTCTCGACGCGCTCGCGAGCCGCTTCGGGTGTGTCTGTGCGCCAGACCTGAAGCGCGATGCCAAAAGCATTGGCTTCACGTGGGGAGTAGCGGAGGGCGTTATAGTCGGCGCCAACGCGTTGACCGGGCAGAGGCGCGATGTCGAGCGGCGTATCGGGGATGAACTCCTGGACGTCGGCCCGCGGTAAAAAGGACTCGACTGAGAGGGGAGGCAGAGCCGCAATCGTTCCACGTTTCGTCGACGTGGCCACGTGCTCTTCGGCGGGCTCGGCGCTCTCGAAGTCGAGGGGCGCCATGGCCTGCTCATCGCTCGTTTGAGCCTGGGTGGCATCGGAGCCGGCATCGTCGGAGGCGGGCTCGTTGGCTTCATCGGCGCAGCTCGCCATGGCGAGGAACACGCAGGTAGAGAGAAAGACCAGGGTGCGCGTCGCAGCAGTTGGGAAGGTCATGGGGATGAGGCCGAAGAGGTCAGGTTGTAGCGGTGAGATGCCTCAAGCCGCAACGCGGCAAGATCGCGCCGGAGCCTATCGCAAAAGCGTGCTTCGGCAAGAGAAAATTCCTCCAGCCAATCGGTCAGCGGGGCGGTAAATCGCTGGTCGACGCGGGGGATGAGTTCGCGGAGTTTATCGCGTCGCAGGGCCACGTCTTCGGCAGGGAGTTCTACAAGCGCGTCGAAGACCGTAGCGTTGGCGGCACGCAGCTGCCCCTGGGTGCGCGCGCGCCACTGACCAAAGACGCGATCGCGAAGCGCCAGCTTGAGTGCGCGAGACGTGTCGAAGAACCCGTCAAGGCGGCGGCGTAGCGCGCGTGCCTCGGAGAGGTTGAGGCTCGCGAGCAGCGGGGTGATGTCGGCGGCGATGGTGCTTTCGCGTGCTTCGATGTCCTGAAGGAGGCGGCCCATGGTGCGATCGAGGAGGTCGTCTACGCGTTGGCTGAAGAGTTCGGTGATGAAGTCTCGATCTTCATCTTCGAGGCGCTGGCGCGTAAAGATACGACCACCGGGGCGCAGGGCTTCGCTGAATTCGCGCTCGATGCCGACGACGACAAAATCGAGCTGATCGATGAGCGCTTCGGCCACGGACGCGGCGCGGGTGGTCGGGGAGGGCGCGCGTCGGGCCAGGGCGGTGCGGAGTTCCTCAAGGGTGCGCTCATGGGCGGCATAGTCCTGATCGAGCTGGCTCCTAAAGTGCTCGAGTTCGTCGAGCCACTCTCGAAGCGCGGCGTGGGCGGCCGAGACTTTGATCTGGGTTGAGCGTTGCACCAGGCGTCGATCGATGATGTCGAGGAGTGCTTCAAATGCCGGCGGTATTGTCGTGGTGGAGCTTCGAGCCCGCAGGGCTTCGAGGGCCGAGATGGGGAAGATCCCCAGGGAGTCGTCACCGACGTGGTCTTCGATATGCTCGATGATCTCGTCAAGTGCCTCCTGGCGCGCGCCTTCAGGGCCCAGTCGATCGATTTTATTGAGCACGATCAGCAGGCGTTCGGAGGCGCGAGGGATGCTCTCCAGACGTTCGAACTCGGTGTCGGAGAGGGCCTGGTTGGCGTCCAAAAGCCAGATGATGGCTTCCGCCTGACTCAGCGCGTCTTCGGCAAGGGTTTCGTGGCGAGGGTCCAGAGCGTTAAAGCCGGGGGTGTCCCAGAAGTTGAGCGAGCGGAGCTCGGGGTGGGGGTAGGCGTAGTCCAGACGCGCGATCGCTTCGGGTTCCCGGCGCATGTGCTCGCGGGCGCCGTCGAAGTCAACGTCGCGTTGGTGCCCGTCTTCGTAGACGATGCGAGCGCCGGCGCGGGGGCCGTAGCGCATGATGCAGGCGTGGGCGGTGGTGGGGAGGACGCCCATGGGTACGACTTCCTCACCCAACAACGCGTTGACCAGGGTCGATTTGCCGGCGTTGAATTCGCCCACGATCGCCACCGAGAGCGGGGCGTTGAGATGGTCGAGAAGCTCGCGCAGCCGGGCGCTTCGTGTGGCGAGGCGAGCATCGGCGGCGTAGGTGTGAAGCAGGGCCTCGAGGGCGGCCACGAGTTCGGCGGCACTGGAGGTGTCGGAGGGAGGTTGCCAGGAGGGGCGGAGAACTCGGAGCGCTTCTGTGCGGGTATACTCCAGGGTCTCTCGGAGCGCGGAGGTGGGGTGTGCGCGTAAGGCGTTGTCCAGAGTGATCACCGCCTCGGCAGCATCACCGAGTTGAAGCGCCACCTCGGCCAGCGCATGAAGGTAGGATGCGCGGTGGTGCGTACTGAGTAAGAGCGCTTCGTCGAGAAGATGACGCGCGCCAAGGAGATCACCGGTGTGGAGCCGACAACGCCCCAGCCCGTAGAGAAGCTCGGCGCGTTGCTCGGGTCGTTCTTTGCGTTCCGCGTCGCCGTGAGCGAGCGCCATTTCGAAGTGCTCTCTGGCACGTTCGTAGCGCTTTAGCTCCAGGGCGCTCTTGCCGGCTCCCCGGTGTGCCTCCACACGAGTTGGGTCGCGTTCCAGGGCCGCTTCAAAACTCGCGAGCGCACGCTCATGGTCGCCGACCTGTGCGTAAGTGCGGGCGATGAGGCTGTGGATCTCCGCGTTATTCTGGCCTTCGGGAAGGGAGCAGGCGCGTAGCAAGAGGGGGTGAGCGCGGGCAGGCTGGTGCATGGCCAGATGCGCGCGGGCTGCTCCCAGAAGCGCATTGCTATGATTGGGTTCGCGATCGAGGACCTGCTCGAAGGCGTCAGCTGCTCGGGCCGGATGGTCCTGATGGGCGGCGATGTCGCCAAGCACCATCAGGTACTCCAGGGAGTGGGAGGTGTCTGGAAGGGCGGCAAGAAGCTCGGAGGCCTCGTTGTGTTTGCCTTGAGCGGTGAGTGCGCGTGCCAGCACCACACTTGCTTCGGTCTGGTCGGGGGCCAGTCGCAACGCCCTCCGAAGTTCACGCGCGGCTTTATCGGGGCGCCCCTGTTCCAGAAAAACTCGCCCCAGCCCGAAGTGCAGATCGAAGGCAAAAGGGAGCTCTTCGCCGGAGCTCAGCGCACGCTGAAATTGAAGCTGAGCCTCGCGGTTGCGAGCCAGGCGTTCAAGGGTCAGCCCGAGATGCAGATGCGTGGAGGGCTCTTCGCGCAGATGGAGTGCTCGCTCAAAGGCCGCGATCGCCGCGCTATACTCCTGGCGGTGCGCCAGACAAAGCCCCATCAGGTGGTGCGTGCGCTCAATGTCAGGACGGCGGCGCAGCGCCTCGTCCAGAAGGTGTTGCGCACGCACATATTCCTGGCGGTCCATCGCCTCACGTGCCCGCTCATGGAGCAGGCGTACATCCTCCGGCAAGAGCACCTCACCGAGGAAGTCACCGACGCGCGCGCCTATTTTATCAAGAAAACTCATACGTACTGGACCCCCAGACTTGCGGGATTACCCATTATTTGTTCAGGTGTACAAGCTGGACACGTTGGCCGTGGCGGCGAGTAAAAAGTTGCCTGACGAAAAAAATCCCGGCAGCAGGCAAAAGTCGCCGGGGGCGCACGATAACAGAGAAGCCAGCCCGGGGCAGCATCGCCGGGGGGAGTTGGTGCCAGGCGTCAGATGTGTTCTGTTGGGCGGCGTCATGGCGAGAGCGCAGAGAGCAAGCAGAGCCTTGGAAGGGCGAGCTTGCTGAGATAGAAGAGGCCAACGAGAGGCCCATGGGGCCCTACGACGAGACCTACGGAGGCAGAGTATGAGCTTGAACAAGGCGATGATCATCGGGAATCTGGGTTCGGATCCCGAGGTGCGATATACGCAGAGCGGCGCAGCGGTGACGAACTTCAACGTGGCTACCAACGAGAGCTGGGTGGATAAGTCGGGGCAGCGTCAGGAGCGAACCGAGTGGCACCGCGTGGTGGTGTTTGGCAAGCAGGCCGAGAACTGCGGGAAGTACCTGAGCAAAGGTCGCCAGGTCTTTGTGGAAGGGCGCCTTCAGACGCGTGACTGGGAAGATCGCGATGGCAACAAGCGCTCGACCACCGAGATCGTGGCGATGACCGTGCAGTTCTTGAGCAGCGGCGCGTCCGGGGGCCGCTCCGATGGGCCTCCGGCCTATACCGACGCCGATCGTGGTCCCGTTGCTGCGGAGTCGAGCTTCGATCAGTCGTTTAATGACGACGACATTCCTTTCTAAGCACGGGTTTGACGCGTTCATAAGAGCGGCGGTGACGTTGACCAGACGCGCCGCCGCTTTTGTTTCGAGCGCAGCAGAAGATGGTTTCGCGGTGTAGGCGCATTTAAGGAGGGGCCACAGGGTTCGACCGCATCGGTCGTCGTGAACCGAAGTCTGTGCCGGAAATGAGGAGGCATTGATGGATGAGGATAAACGCGGGTTCATCGGGCGCAGAGTGCTGGAGCGTGTGGAGCGGGGGCTTGAGGAGGGGGCGTGTGGTGAACGGGGCGAATTTTTTGAGGCGATGGCCGCTCTGATGCATGGTGATGTGGAGCGGGCTTCTGACGGGTTTCGTCGGGCGCGTCGCAGCAGCCCGACGCCTTATGACGCGTTGTCCTGCTACGGGCTGGGGCGTTGTGAGGTGCTACAAGGTCGGGCCGGGGCTGCGTTGCGCTTTTTTCGGAAGGTCGCCACCGGTACGGCGCCGCCGCAGGTGCGCCAGCTGGCCTGGAAGGATATTGAGCTGCTGGCGCTTTCACGCGATGATCGCGCCGGAGTATGTCGGGCCCGTCGAGCGATCGAAGCGCTGGAGCGTGAGATCGAGGAGGGACCCGAGGGGTCCCGAAGTTGAGAAGAAGACGTCGATGAAAGCCACCCGCTCACAACAGGATGCCAACAACCCTCTGGGGCTGGCGCTCGATTTTATGTTCGGGCGAGGCTACCTGTGGGCAGAGCGCCAGCCGATCAGCGATTGGATTACGCTGGAGTCGCTGCGCATGGAGATCCCGGACCTGAAGTTCCCCTTTGATGCGCGGGCGGGTCTGGATCGATTTCGCCACACCCGGGCCTGGGTGCGCGAGGCGGAGTTCGCGATCTCGGAAGTGGGGCTGGGCGATCTTTTGAGCGAGGCGGCCGCACAGCTCGAGGGATTTGAAGAGCTTCAGGTACGTTTTCTGGAAGACGCCGCGCATATCAGTCTGCGTCTCAAAGCGTTCGGGGCTGACAGCTATCTGAGCTTTCGGGCAGCACTGATTCCCCCGGAGCCCGCCCGCGCCGATGAAGTGCATCTCTCGCTTTATGACTACCGTGCGTACGGTCCTTTGCCTTATCCGGCGCGACTGGTGGCGTATGAACTACTGACAAGCCTGTTGAACGCGCCACGGCTGCGTTCGCCGGGGCGAGGGCGAAGTTTTACTGTGGGTTTGGCGGGCGATATTGTGATTTTTCGTCCGCTTAAGTTGTTGTTTTTGCATGTGTTTCCTCGTGTGGGGTGGAAGCTCCCTAACCTCTCCGGTGTGGTGTTGGAGAGTGCCCGGGTGCGCCCCGGCGTGTTGACGATTCGGGCAATTTCGGAAGACGCGCCGGCCGAGCAACGCCGCGAAGCTCGGGGATTGGTGGCCAGCACCGAGGGGACCCGTGCGCTGGCGTCGTACGAGGCGAAGGAGCTTTTTTCGCACGCGGACCAGGCCCTTTTCGACGGCCAGGTGCGCCAGGCCATCGCGTTGCTTGCGAGTTATCGGGATCTTTACGGGTTGCACCCGGAGCTTGTGGCGCGTCAGCTCGATTGTCTGGTGGCGGAGCCGACGCCTTCGCATCTGGCCGAGGCGGAGTCGCTGCGACGCGAACTGGTGGCGGTGGATGAGGGAGATCTGGCGGCGGCGCTGGTGGGGCCTAATTTGGCGCTGGCATCCGGGCGAGATGATGCCAGGGTTGTGGAGGCGTACGAGACGCTCTCTCAGCGCCTGCGTGAGCGTCAGGAGACGCGCGACTGGGTGCTCTGCGAGCTAGCCATTGCCCGGCGACTGGCCTCGGATGCCCCGGAGCGCTGTGCGGAGCGCTTACGTGAGGTGTTGCGTCTGGACCCGAGAAATCGCCCGGCGCTCGAACTCTTGAGCCAGATGTATGAGCGTCTCGGGGAGCGCGCGGGGCTGGAAGAGACACTCAAACGGCTGACCGGCGTCTACAGCGATCGGCAAACGCTTAAGGACACGTACCTGAAGTTGGCGCGCCACCTGATGGATCGACAGGGAGATCTGGCTGAGTCGCGCATGTATCTGGAGCGCGTGCTTCGTCTGGATCCTGGCGAGTTGGAAGCGCTGCATATTCTGGGAGAGAGTTACGTTTTGGGCGGGGAACCCTTGCGCGCGCTCAAGGCGTTTGGTTCGGCGGCGCGGGCGGCTCAGGCCGAAGGGGAACATCGGCGCGCCAGCCGTCTCTATCAGCGGGTGGGGCAGATCTGGTTTGAGGAACTGGAAGATGCCAATCAGGCACTTTTGAGCTTTCGGCGCGCCCTTGGTTTAGCCTCGGCGGAGGATGGGCAGTTCGACGAGGATCGCACCGAGCCGCTGGAGTGGGCCGGCGCGATGTGCGAGGTGCTGGAACGCGATGAGGAGGCCACCGGCTACTGGTCGGAGTTGTTGCCGATGCGCGAGCGGGCCTGGGAGGTGTCCCGGGGCACCGAGGTGGAGGCGGAGCGCTGCCAGGCGTTGATTCGTACGTACCGGCGTCTCGGGGAGGTCTACGAGCGCCGGCAGCGCTGGGAGGCGGCTGCCAGTCAAATGCGTCGGGTGCTGGAGCTTGATCCGACCGACGATCCGGCCCGTCACTGGATGATCGATTACCTGCGTCAGGCCGGTCAGCCCGAGGAACTCATCGGTCTCTACCGTGCTTTGATTGCGGGGGCCGATTCCTCCGAGCGGCGGATCGAGCTTCTCCAGGAGTTGGCCGAGCTCTACGCGTCGCTGGGGCTTGTGGAAGATGCTCAGGAGCAGCTGAGGTTGGCGCTTCGGGAGGATGTCGGGCGAGTCGAGCTTCGCGCGACGCTGGTGGAGCTGCTCAGTCGTCATCGTCGTTACGAGACGCTGCGCGAGGCGCTTGAAGAGTTGCTGACTCGTACCACCGAGCATCGGGTGCGCTGGGAGCTTGGTGTGGAGTTGGGGCGCGCCTGTGCGCAGGCTTCGCGCTGGCGCGAATCGGCGCGCGCCTACCTTCAGGCGGTGCAGTTGATGCCGGCCGAGCGGGTGAGTCTGGAAGGCGCGGCCGACGCGCTGAGCCAGATCGTCGATGCCGAAGGTGTGGCGGCCGAGGCTCCGATCGGCTCCCATAAGGTCGGACGTCTGCTCGAAAATGTGCTGATTCGCCTGGCGGAGCTGGAAGCCTCGCCGGCGGCACAGCGCGAGCTTCTGCTGCAGATCGCCGTGCTGGCTCAGGAACGAGGCGATCGTGCGGCCGCCGCTGAAGCTCGTGAACGCGCCCGTGCGCTGGATGTGCCCGAAGATGAGGCCTCGGCCGAAGGGGTGGATCAGCGGCTGGACGCGATGCTCGATCGTCTGGTGGAGGAGGCGCCGGAGGTCGAAGACGAGCGGGAGGTTGAGCCTGACGACGCGCCCGAACCCGAGACGGGAGACGCGCCGCCGGTGGGGGCGTTCCGAAAGCGTTTTGAGTCGATGATCAAGCGGCCCGCGACCTTGCCCCGTGTCGATGAGGTGGAGCGTGAGAGCGCGCTTGGCAAAATTCTTCGTGGCGTCCAGACCGACGAAGACGCACCGAGCGCCGCTTCCGATGTTCCTCCGGAGCCGACGTCTAAAGTTGAAGTGGTGCTGCCACGGCCCGCCGGCGATCGCCCCCCCGAGGCTCGGGTTCGGCCGCCGGAAGCCAGCGGAATCGCGCAGCGATTTACTCTGCAGCGTTCAGAAGATGCTGGAGCAGAAGGGGCGGCTTTTGATTCGGCGGCGAAGGCGTCCTCTTTTGCGAAGGATGAGCAGGAGCGCGTGGAGCAGATCGATGATATCGCACCACCCAACGCCTCCGATCCTCATCGGATGGTCCGGGAGCAGGCTCCTACGACTTCGCCGCATGTGCATCCGGTTCAGCTCGCGCTGAGCGAGCTTGAAGAAGCGCGTGCCAGCGATGAGCCCGAGAGCCTGGCCAGAGCATTGCGCGCGGTGGTGGAGCTGACCCGCGCTGATGGTGGCGAGGTGATCGGGAGCGCTCGGCGTCTCGCGCTTCAGCGAGAGCTCGGGGAGCTGCTCTACTACGAGCTTGAGGACGCCGGTGGCGCGCGCGCGCACTTAGAGGCGGTGCGTGATGCGGACCCACAGGGCCTGGGCAAGACGGCCGGTGTGGTCAACGCGCTGGAGGCCATTTACGAGGAGGAGGGGGACGTCGCTGCACGTCTGCGTTTGCTGGAGGCGCGCCTGGAAGGGGCCGAATCCTCCGAAATGGCCACGACTTACCGTCTGCTCATCGCCCAGCTTATCTGGGATGAGCGGGAAGATGCCGAGAGCGCACGGGAGTGGCTGGAGCAGGTGCTGGAGAGCGATCCGCGTCATGAAGCCGCCCACCGTCTGCTGGCGGATATGGCGCTGGACGCTCAGAGTTGGGATGTGGCCGCGAAGCATCTGGCCGTGGTGGTGCAGGTGGCCGGTGGGGGCATCGATGCGGTGGAGACCGAGCGTGAGCTTGCCGAACTTCTCCTCCATCGCCTCAATCGTCCCGAAGATGCTCGCACCCACTACGAACGTGTGCTGGCCAGCGCGCCGGGTGATGCGATGGCGCTGGAAGGGGTAAAAGCCTGTCAGGCTGCACTCGATGACTGGATGGGGTATGTCGAGAGCCTCGCCCGTGAGTTGGGACTTTTGCTTGGCAAGCCCGGGGGGCTCACGATCAAGGCGATGATGCGTCTTCAGCCCGAAGAGGTCGCTCCGGCCCTGGCGGTACCCGCCAGTCAGATCGTCTCCGATGCCGCTCATATCGTGGAAACAAATCTGGAGCGTGACGATGCGGCATGGCGTCTCTGGGGCATGGCGTTTGAGTTATGGCCTGAGCATGTCGAGGCGTTGGAGCGTCGAATCGCGCTGGATCGTGCGATGGAGAAGTGGGCAGATCTGGCGCACGATCTGGAGGCCTATGCGTTGATGTTGCTCGATGCTTCGCAACGCTTCGACGCGTTGGCTGAGGCAGCGGACCTGTACCGCGATCGCCTGGATGAGAGCGCCGCGGCGCGCGGCCTTTATGCCGAGGCTCTGGCGCTGGTGGAGGGGCTTGAGCCTGCCCCGGAGCGTCTCGATGAGGTGCGCCGAGCGCTGAAACGTTTGCAGGCCGGAGGTGGCGATGTGTCGATCTGATGGAAGTCGTGGTAGCGTTGCGTTTTCTCTTTGATGTGTGTTGGTGTGGGAGGTTTGCGCATGAATAAGCGCTGGGCAGGGTGGGGGCTTCTGGTGGGAGCCATGATGAGTGCGGCACCGGCTGTGGCGCAGGATGCGCCAGAGCTACCGCCGTTGCAGGTGCAGCGCTTTCGTCCCGCGCCTGGCGTGGGTGACTATCTGGGAGTGTTCGGCACCGCCGTCGCTCCCCACCTGGGATGGCAGGTTGGCGGATACTTTAACTACGCCGATGATCCGGTGCAGATCGCTGCGCTCAACTCGCCGGAGCGTCGCACCGTGGCGTATCAGGCCCAGCTCGATCTGATGGGGAGCGTGGGGCTCTGGGATCGTGCCGAGATCGGGCTTGTGTTGCCCTGGACGGTGCTGCAGCGCGGCGAGGAGTTGCAGCCGCTTTTGCCCCCGGGGTCGTCCAGCAGTAGCGACCTGACGCGCAGCGCGCTCAATGACTGGCGAGTCACCGCCAAGTATCAGATTCTGGGGCTTGACCGATCGAAGGTGGGGTTGGCGCTCATCGGTGCGCTTTCGATTCCGATGGGCGACGAGCAGGCGCTCTCCGGCGATGGGGGCGTGGGGGCCGAGGGGCTGCTCGCTGCCGATTATGTGGTCTTCGATGCGATTCGTCTGGGGGCTAACCTGGGGTTTCGATATCGCCCCGGTCAGCGCGTGATTCGTCAGAACGTCATCGGCAACGAGATCCTCTGGGGATTCGCGGCGCATGCTCCCTTCCTGACCGAAAACCTGGATATTCTGGCCGAGGTGAACGGCGCTGTGGGCGTGGCCCACAAGGTGGCGCCGCTGAGTGGCATCGCCTCTGGCGAGGTTCCGGCCGAGATTAAAGGCGCTCTTCGCTACCGCGTGGCGGAGGGGTGGACGGTGACCGGAGGCCTGGGGGCCGGATTAAGCGAGGGCATCGGCTCGCCCAACTGGCGCGCGTTTCTGGGGCTGGGGGGCCAGTGGGTGACCGGGGGATGGTGGGAGGTGGACTACGCCAGCCCCACGTTCCTAGCCGAGATCGATCCCTGCGATCCGGACTATCTCAACCAGCGTGGACGCCGGTTGCGCCTGGAGCGCGAAGATTGTCCTGAGCTTGAGCCGCAGCCCGATCCCGAAGAAGCCACCGCGCTGCTCGACAAGCCGGTGGAGCCCCGGCGAACCCCGCCGCGGCCGGCTCCGGAGCCCGAGCCTCCGCGTAGCAAGCCCGAGCGTGCGGTGGTGCGCCAGGGGGCGATCATTATCACCGAGCAGGTGAACTTCGAGACGGGTAGCGCCACCATTGTCCAGGAGAGCTACGGCATTCTTGATGACGTTGCCGACCTGATGGTGCGTATTCCTGCCATTGAGCTGGTGCGGGTCGAAGGCCATACCGATAGCGTGGGTCGCGCCGATCGAAACCTGGCGCTGAGTCAGGCGCGAGCTGACTCGGTGAAGAGTTATCTGGTGAGCAAGGGCGTGGATGCCGGTCGCCTTGAGGCGGTGGGTTATGGGCAGTCGAGACCGGTCGCCGACAATAAGAATGCCGAAGGGCGAGCGCTCAACCGCAGGGTGGAGTTCAACATCCTGGAGATGGCGCCTCAATGAGGTTGACGCGTAGGAGAAGGGCGGGGCGGCTCGCTGATGGCGGGCCCTCCCCGGGCGTGGGGATCTTGGTGTCGTTGGCGATAGGTCTCTGTGCCACGCTCTCCGTCGGTACGCTGGGAGGTTGCACCACCGAACAAACCCGTGTGCCTCTGTCTGAGGTCAGCGCGCCCGAGGGGGGCGCGGTCGCTACGGTACTGCGGCTGGGAGAAGGGGACGACGCGCAGATGGTGGCGGTGGGCACGCGTTCGCTCTTTGTGCGTGGAGCTCAGGAGCCCGGCTGGAGCGAGTTTCAGGGGCGCTGGCCTTCACGTCTTCAGGGCGCCGGTCAGGCACTTTTTGATGGGGTCTGGGCCGGGCGCGCGCGTGGGCAGTTTCAGGCCAGCAATTACATCGCGTCGGTCGACGACCTGATCTGGTTGGTCGCGGTGCCTTCGGCGAATCAACACACGCGTCTGCTGTACAGCCGGGACAAGGGGCGCAGCTGGCTCAATGCTCCGCTGCCTTCCGGGCTCCTGGAAGAGCTTCGCGTGGCTCGGGCGGACACGGCGCCCCGGCTGCGCCTGCTTAGCCCGGATGATGGCAACCTTTATCTGACCCAGGGCAAAAGTCTGTGGCGGTGGGCACCGGAGAGCCCCGGTGACATCAGCGCTCGGGGATGGCAACGCATCAGTCTGGCCGGCGTCGAACTCAAAGGGGAAGAGCGTGCGCGCGGGCAACACCTGCCTGCGACGCTTCGCAACTACCTGCCGGCGACCGAGGATCGCTCTTACGAGCTGTTGACCGTGTTGCGTGATCGTTTGCTCGTGTATCGACGAGTGGCCGACGCCGACGAATGGATGCTTATCAGCAGCGTCGCGGCGATCGATCGTGCGCTGGCGACCTCGCCGGATCAGGAGGTGATCTACCTGCTGGATCGCGCGCGTCTCTACCGCAACATCGGACTCAACGAGCTCTGGGAGCCGGTCGAGGTGGTGCGCCACTCCCTGGAACCCGAAGGCAACAGCACGCTCTTGATGGTGCCGGCTGCCGATGATGCACGTGCGGGGGCCTACACGCTGCTGATCGGCGGTGATAGCGGCACTATCTGGCGAAGTGGTGATGGTGGAGTGAGTTGGGCGGAGGCCAAGCCCCGCGATCCCGATGGACGCAGTATCACCGGTCTGGCTCAGGGACTGGAGCCCGGGGAGGTGTGGGCGTCGAGTGATGGTCAGGGGGTGTGGCGCTCGCTGGACGAAGGTAAGAGTTGGGTCAGCCTGAATCAGGGGCTCAAGGGCGCTAGCATTTACGCGGTGGAGTTTGACGCTCGCGGGCAGCTGCTGCTTGGCACCGATGCCGGGCTCTTTCGGAGCCTTCCCGGGTTCGAGAGCGAGAGCTGGCAGCAGATTCATGATCGGGCGACCAGTGCGATTCTGGTCAATGAGAGCAGCGATCAGCTGATCAGCGGCACCTTTGGTGGAAGCGTGCTGATGCACGATCTCAACGGACAGGTCCGAAGTTCAGAGGCCGCGCCGCTGGGACAGGCCAATGACGTGAACTTTCGTCCGGTGCATCTCGAAGGCGTGGCGCTACCCCGGGCGGCGATTCTGGCTTTGGCCGCGCGTCCGGGCGGTCAGCAGTTGTACGCCTGGTCGCATCAGCATGGCCCGCTGCTCTCCAATGACGGAGGGGAGTCCTGGCGGAGCGCACGTCTGGGGCAGGCGTTTCGCAGCGCGCTGGAAGGATCGGTGATCTCGGAGGTCGTTCCCGAGCAGGAAGGGCGCATCTTTTTGGTCTCCCGTCCGCTGGGGCCGAACCGCCCTACACAGCTGTGGCGCTCCAGCGACGGTGGCGAGACCTGGCAGTCGTCGTACTCGTATATGGAGAACGAGCAGGAGTCTCCGCTGCGCCTGGCAAGGCTTCCCTGGCGGGAGGTGACCGAGCTGGTCATGACCCACGGCGGCCGTGTGGCGTTGAGCCGCGATCATGCTCAGAGCTGGACGACGATTCCCGGGCCCTGGTCCGCCGGTGAGATTACCGGGGTGGGGTTTGATCGCGAGGAGATGCTGCTCGTCACCGATCTTCCGCACGCCAGCGAGCTCATCCGGGTGAGGCGGCCTGATGAGGCCGGTGCCACAGTGGTACGCCATCCGCTGGTCTGGCCGCCGCAGGCTTCGCTTCGGGCCGATCGCCCGGTCGATATGCATGTCCGGCAGCGGCGTCTGGTGCTCAACGAAAGTGGGCGCGTCTATGTCGGAGAGGTTCCCCGGCGCCGCACCAATCTGCCCGAGAGCATGGGGGTCTTGGTCACCGTCACGTTGGTGATCTTGCTGACCTCGTTGAGCTTTGCGTTCTTAAAGACCCGGCGCTACCGCTGACCACTTAGCGGCTCCAGCCGACCATCACAGCCATCTGCTGGTTCACGTCCAGCGAAAGGCCCCGCTCTCCGGTGTTGAGCGGGAGGTAGGTGACCATGCGCTGGTGGGTCAACGCCAGCTCTACGGTGATGCCGGCGTCGGTAGCCCGCCATCCCGCGCTCAGCGCGGCGCGGCCGCCAAAGCTGTTATGATCCGGGGTGGTCGCTGACTGGTTGTAGGCGACCACGGGCAGGGCGGTGAGGTGGACGCCGCCATAGAAGTCGGTACCAAAGGGGACTCGAAGCACCAGATCTACCGGGACAGCGAGATACTGTTGGCCGGTGTATTCGGTGTTGGCCGTTACAGTGGTGCCATCAAGGCTAAAGCCCGTGCCCAGGGTGACCTGGAAGGGACCCAAGGGGCGGGTCAGCCCCAGGGTGGCCTGTGTGCTAAAGCGTTGGGAACTCAGACCATCGGGGGCATCAAAGGATCGCCCCTGGGAGGTCCCCCGGAAGTAAGTGCCCTGGAGGCGGAGTTCCAGGGCGGCGTTCAGGCTGGCGGGGCGCCACAGGACCTGGCGCAGGTCGAGCGTGGCACCAGGCCAGGCGCTCACGCGGTGATCGAGGCCGGGTGGGGTCAGAGACATGAAGCGCTGGCCCAGCGCCACACCCACAGCCACCGAGGTCGACTGCACCTCGGGTGGTGAGGCCGCCACCGGAGCGCTGGCGAACGAAGCGCCCAGCACACCGATGAGCGCAGCCCCCAGCGCCGCGGTGCGCCCTGGCCCTGATGGTGACCCCGCCTTGATCATTGGTAGTTCGCCCCGTCGTTGATCCAGGTCGTGATGAGATCGACCTGTTCTTCGGTCAGCGGCGGCAGGGGCGGCGAGGGCATCACAATGTCGATGTCGTCGCTGGTGATCACGGTGACCAGGTAGCTGGCCTGAGCGTCGCCGGGCACGATCAACTTCGCGCCGGTGGTTGACTCATACTCGGCGAAGACCTCGGCGATGCGCGCATAGCTCAAGTTTGATTCGCTGGCGCCAAAGAGCAGGTCGGTGTCGCCCGGGCTGGAGCCGTGGCAGGTGGCGACGGCGCAGGTGGTACGGACGATTTCGGCGATCTGAACAAAGTCGGGATCGAAGTCCTCGCCGACATCGGTATCGGCATCCGGTTGGGCGTCGGCATCTTCCTGGTCGACGTCGGGACCGGCGTCTTCAATAAGGTCGGTGTCGGGCTCGTCATCCACGGGCTCTGGTGGGCAACCGGTCATCAGAGCCAGTGATGCGATGGCGATCAGGGGGAGGGCGAGCGCTCGGATGGGCGCGGCGGTGCGAGCGGGCGTTGCGATCATGCTTTAAGCTCCGGTGATGTGGCTCAAAGGGGTTCGCTTCCAGAGTTCGCTAATGGTGGAACCCGTCCACGATACTTCAAGCCCGAGCGCGGCGCGAGTCAGGTTTGCGCGCTCCCCTCACCGGATTCCTGACCGACCACCGCTACCCCCTCCGCCGGGGGATCCCCGGCGCTCGCCTGTGCTCGCCGGGCCTCCATGGCCTTGCGGCGAGCCAGGCGCTTGCGACGATCTTTGGCCTCGACCTCGGCCGCTCGTCGCCCCAGGAAGAATCCCGCGAGCATGCCGACGGCGATCATGATCGGGATGTAGAAGATGTGTGCCGTGGTCATTTCTCCCAGTCCTCCAGTTCTTCGCCGAACCCGCCCTGGGCGATCGCCTCGCCAAGGCGGTCTTTTAGCTCATCGAGGTGAAGGGCTGCGGCGGCCGAGATCGCGATAAAGGGCAGGCCCAGCGTGTCTTCAAAGTGGGCGCGTAGCTCTTCTTCACGTTCGGCGACGTATGGCAGATCGATCTTGTTGAGCACCACCATCTGCGGGCGGTTCAAGAGCTCAGGGTTGAACTTCTCCAGCTCGCGCACGATCACCTCGTAGTCGCCGATGGGGTCGCGCCCGTCGGGCTGCCCTTCGAGCTGCGGCGTGACCTCAAGCACGTGCACCAGGAGGTTGGTACGCTCGACGTGGCGCAAAAACTGAATGCCCAGACCCTGGCCGCTGTGGGCGCCTTCGATAAGGCCGGGGATATCCGCAACCACAAACTCGCGTAGGTTCTTCCACTTCACCACGCCCAGGTTGGGGACGATGGTGGTGAAGGGGTAGTCGGCGATCTTGGGTCGCGCCGAGGAGATCATCGAGATGATCGTGGACTTGCCCACCGAGGGAAAGCCCACCAGTCCCACGTCGGCGATGAGCTTGAGCTCCAGGCGAAGCATGCGCTCCTCCCCGGGGAAGCCGGGGGTGTGGCGACGCGGCGCGCGGTTGGTGGAGGTGGCAAAGCGGGCGTTGCCCTGGCCGCCGTCTCCCCCCCGGGCCACCACCACTTCCTGGCCATCGCGCATCAGGTCGGCCAGGAGTTCACCGGTGCCGGCGTCGTGGATCAACGTGCCGACGGGCACGTCAATGATGGCGTCCTCGCCATTGCGCCCGGTCTTGTTGTCGCCGCCTCCGGGGCGACCATCCTCGGAGCGCACCATGCGGCGGTGGCGGTAGTCGGCCAGGGTGTTGGCGTTGTGGGTTGCGCGCACGATCACCGAGCCACCACGGCCGCCATCGCCCCCGGTGGGGCCGCCGCGCGGCACATATTTCTCGCGGCGAAATGCCAGGGCGCCATCGCCCCCGCGCCCGGCCTTGACCTCGACCTTTGCTTCATCGACGAACATGCTTTTCCCGAAATCTACAGGTGGATAAAACAAAACGCCCCCGGCATCCCGGTAAGACCAGGCGTCAGGGGCGTTTCAAAGACACACCGCGATGCGCGCTGCCTTATTCGGCGGCCGCTTCGTCGATGGGGTACACCGAGACAAACTTACGCTTGCCGGCGCGGGTCTCGAACTTCACCACACCGTCGGTGGTGGCGAAGAGGGTGTAATCGCGGCCCAGACCGACGTTACGCCCCGGGTGAAACTTGGTGCCCAGCTGGCGCACGATGATGTTGCCGGCGACGACCTGCTCACCACCGAACTTCTTAACACCACGGCGTTGCGCGTTGGAGTCGCGACCGTTACGCGAACTACCTTGACCTTTTTTATGAGCCATGACGAACTCCTTTAAGCCTTGAAGGGCCGGGGGGGAAAGGGCGCTTAAGGCACCTTAGCCGGCGTTAACTTCTTTGATCTTGATGCGAGTAAAGGGCTGACGATGGCCGCGCTTGACGCGGTAGCCCTTGCGACGCTTCTTCTTGAAGACGATGACCTTGCGGGCACGCCCGTGGCCCACAACGACGTCGGCCACCACGGTGGCGCCTTCGACCAGCGGGGCACCCAGGGTGATGTCGTCACCTTCGCCCACGGCCAGAACCTGGTCGAAGGTGATGGTGCCGCCCTTTTCGGCGTCGGCAATTTTCTCGATGTTGAACTCGTCGCCCGGCTTGACGCGGTACTGCTTACCGCCCGTACGGATCACAGCGTGCATGATTCGCTCCTGCTTAGTGTATTTTTTTCAGTGGAGGCCCGCTGAAGTCCAATGATTGGCCATCATGCGTGGTGGACGGGCGACTCCTGATGACAGTCTCTTTACAAGCTCACACAAGGTATAGCGAGCGCGCCGTATCGCGATAAGGAGCGGGGCGCACCCAAACGTGCCCACAAAAAATGGGTACGCAGAGGGACTGCAAGGCATACACATGCCAGGGGGGCGCGTCAAGTCGACGCTATGAAAGCGTGAGTTTTAGCGCCGGGCGATCCTCGTCGCGATCGTTGGCACGGTGGCGGCCCTGATCTAAGGTGCGCCCCTGCGGGCATCCGGCCTGTGGGGCGATGCGCACGACGCACGCACGATCCATGAAAGGCACGAAACGCGAGGCCAGCACGTGTTTGGGTATAACGATCCGATCGAGGTGGGAGCGCTCCTGGGGATGACCGAGGAGCTTAGGATGACGTCGCAGGAGATCCTCGATCTGCTCGCTCCGCATATCTCGGAGCGACGCCGCGAGCGCATCGATCAGGTGGTGACGACTCGCTGCAAGTCGATCGTACCAGTGCTCGACGGTATTTTTGATACCGGCAATATCGCCGCGGTTCTGCGTACCGCGGAGGGCCTCGGGGCGCTGAACGCGCATATCATCGACACCCAGCCGGTAAAGAAGGTCTCTGCTCGGGTGACCCAGGGGGCCGATAAGTGGCTGGATCTGACGACCTGGAAAGATCCAACGGCCTGCGTCACGCACCTTCAGTCGCAGGGGTTTCAGGTGGTGGCCACGCATCTGGAGGCGGCAGTGCCGCTGGAGACCATCGATTTTACCCGGCCCACGGCGCTGGTGCTGGGCAATGAACGTGACGGTGTCTGCGAGGAGGTCGCCGCAGCGGCCGATCACCGCTGCATCATTCCGATGCGGGGCTTTGTACAGAGCTTCAACATCTCGGTGGCTGGTGCGCTCTCCATGTACGAGGCGACACGCCAGCGTCAGGATAAGCTGGGCAAGGTCGGTGATCTGAGCGCCCGTGAGATGCAGATCTTGAAGGCCGTCTACTACCTGCGAGCTGTCAACCAGGGCGAGCGTCTGGTGACCCGTCTGTTGGGCCTTCAGGCGTGAGTCGAGGCGTTGCCGAAGCTAAGTAATGGAACTCTAAGGACTTCCGACCGGTTGGTCGGTCTTTTTCTCTTCTTGAAACTCGTGCGTCCCTCTGGCTAAAGGGAGGCGCTTGCCGGGACAGCCCCCCCTGTGGGGTGAGCTGTGTCCCCCCGAGTCCCGGCGCGATTTTCAAGGAGTTGATGTGTCAAAGCAGGACCGTTCCAACACTCTGGTCGACACGTTGCGTGAGCGCGTGGCGTCGCAGGGCGATAAGATCGCCTATATTTTTCTGGAAGATGGGGAGCGCGAAGGTGGGCGGCTGAGTTTTGCCGACCTGGACCGGCGCGCGCGCGCCATTGGGGCGCATTTGCAGGAGACGATGGCGCCCGGGGAGCGCGCGTTGATCCTGTATCCGCCCTCGCTGGATTATATCGCGGCCTTCTTTGGCTGCCTCTACGCCGGAGTGATCGCGGTGCCGGCGTATCCGCCGGATCCCACGCGCCTGCAACGCACGCTGCCCCGACTTCAGGCGATCGTCGACGACGCGCGGGCGACCGTCGCGTTGACCACGGAACCGATTGCCCAGATGGCCGAGTTTCTCGCGATGGAATCGCCCGGGCTCGCGACGCTGCGCTGGGTGGCCACCGACGTGATCGACGACGAGTTGGCGGCCCGCTGGCAGCCGCCGACCATCGATGCCGAGACCCTGGCCTTTTTGCAGTACACCTCCGGGTCGACGGGCAACCCCAAGGGGGTGATGCTCGACCACCGCACCCTGCTTAAGAACGAAGCGCTCATTGAGATCGGGTATCAGGCGGCGGCCGATGATGTGATCGTGAGCTGGCTGCCGCTCTATCACGACATGGGCTTGATCGGGGGTGTGATCCTGCCGGTCTATAAAGGCTGCACCAGTGTGGTGATGTCGCCGCTGGACTTTCTCAAAAAGCCCCAGCGCTGGCTGGAGGCCTTCTCGAAGTACCGGGGCACGCTGTCAGCGGCGCCGAACTTTGCCTTTGATCTCTGCGTGCGTCGGGTCTCTGAGGAGGTGCTCCAGGGGCTGGATCTCTCGTGCTGGGAGGTGGCGTGCAACGGCGCGGAACCGGTGCGCATGAGCACGGTCGAGCGCTTTGCCGACTACTTCGCTCCGGCGGGCTTCCAGCGCGCTGCCTTTTCGCCCTCGTACGGTCTGGCCGAGGTCGGGCTGCTGGTGTCTACGCCGGAGCGGATGGTCGAGCCGGTGGAGGTGGAGATCGAGGGGGTGATGTGGCCGAGCTGCGGTCAGCCGGTGGGCGACTTCGAAGTGAAGATCGTCAACCCCGACACCCTCCAAGCCTGCGAGGATGGTCAGGTCGGCGAAATCTGGCTCGCCGGCGGTAGCGTTGCCCGCGGGTATTGGGAGCGGCCGGAGGTGAATCAGGAGGTGTTTGGGGCGCGTCTTCGGGGTGAGGAGCAGGCGTACCTGCGTACCGGTGACCTGGGCGCGCTGAAAGACGGGGAGCTGGTGGTAACCGGCCGTCTAAAAGACCTGGTGGTGATCCGTGGGGTGAACCATTACCCCCAGGATCTGGAGGCGACCGTCGAAGGTGTGGATCCGGGGCTGCGTGCCGGTTGTGGCGCGGCCTTTGCGCTGAGCACCGAGGGTGAAGAACGCCTGGTGGTCGTGCACGAGATTGATAAGGGGGCCGTCGATCGTGCCGATGAGATCATCGCGTCGGTGCGTCGGGCGCTGGTGAAGGGGCATGAGGTAAACCCCTTTGATGTGGTGCTGATCAAAGCCCGCACGATCGAGAAGACGTCCAGTGGCAAGATCCAGCGCCGGGCCACTCGTAACGCGTATGAGCACGGTACGCTGGACGTCATCGCCAGCGCTCAACGGGGCGCGGAGGTTGGCGATGCAGGCAGCGGCTCGGCGACGCCGAGCGATCGCGCAGTCGAGGCGCTGAAGCCGGCGAAACCCGTGGGTGATGTGGCGTTGTGGTTGCGGGATCGCGTGGCTCAGGAGGCCGGTGTGGCTCCTGCGGCGGTGAGCCTGCGCGCGCCCTTTGCCAACTACGGGCTCGGCTCGGCCGAGGCCGTGGGACTGGTCGGTGAGTTGGAGGAGCGCTTTGGTGTGACCCTCTCGGCGACCACGCTTTATGATTTTCCGACGATTGCCGAGCTGGCTCGTCATGTGGAAGGGGCGGGTGAGGGGCCTCCTGCGCCCGCGGGCGAAGCGTCTGAGACGCGTGGCGCGCGCCGGGAGGCAGATGCGTTGGAAGGGGCGGTGGCGATTGTGGGGATGGCCTGTCGCTTCCCGAAGGCCGAGGGTGTGGAGGCCTTCTGGCAGATGCTGCACGGTGGTGAGTGCGGAATCAGCGAGGTGCCCGGCTGGCGATGGCGCAAAGAGGACTATCTGGAGTCGAGCGCGCCGGGATACGACGTGATGGTCAGTGCCCGGGGCGGGTTTGTTGAGGGCCTTGACCACTTTGACGCGTCTTTCTTCGGGATTTCGCCGCGGGAGGCCCGGGCGATGGACCCACAGCAGCGGCTGGTGATGGAGGTGGCCTGGCATGCGCTCGAAGATGCGGGGCTCAGCGCCGAGCGCCTGGCGAGAAGTCGCACCGGGGTGTTTATCGGGCAGAGCGGCAGCGATTTTGCGCGCCTCTATCAGGGGGCGGCGGTGCGTGCCGGCACCGGTCTGTCGGCCAGCATCACGGCCAATCGCCTCTCCTACGCCTGGGATTTGCGGGGGCCGAGTCAGGTGGTCGATACGGCCTGCTCCTCGAGTCTGGTGGCGCTGGACCAGGCGGTCTTGAACCTGCGGGCGGGCCGTTGCGATCAGGCAGTGGTGGGCGGGGTCAATGCGATCCTGGACCCGCAGGTGTCGGTGGCCTTCTCGCAGGCCGGGATGCTCTCTCCGGAGGGGCTCTGCAAGACCTTTGACGAAGGGGCCAACGGATATGTGCGTGGGGAAGGGTGCGGGGTGGTTGTGGTCAAGCGTCTTGAAGACGCGTTGGCCGCTGGCGATCGCATCTGGGCGGTGGTTCGGGGCACGGCGGTCAATCAAGACGGTCAGACCAACGGACTGACCGCGCCTAACGGACGCTCGCAACAGGCGGTGATCGAAGAGGCCTGGGCGGACGCCGGTCTGGAACGCGGCGCGGTCGATTACGTGGAGGCTCACGGGACCGGCACGGAGCTGGGTGATGCGATCGAGGCGCAGAGCCTGCAGAAGGTCTTCGGGGTCGGACGGGCGGAAGAGGCGTCGAAGGTGGCGCTGGGCTCGGTGAAGACCAACGTGGGGCATCTGGAGGCCGCCGCGGGCATGGCCGGGTTGATCAAGGTGGCGCTGATGCTCTCTCAGAAGACGCTGGTGCCGCATCTGAACTTTGAGCGTCCGAGCGCGGCCAGTGAATTGGTCGGCAGTGCGCTGGAAGTGGTCGACTCCGCCCGGAGCTGGGAAGGGCAGCATGGGCAGGCGTTGCGCGCCGGGCTCAGTGGCTTTGGGTTTGGCGGGACGAACGCCCATGTGGTGCTGGAGTCGGCGCCGGAGCAGGCCCGTCGCGGCGCGGTGGCACAGCCCGGGCTTCGCGTGTATGAGCGCAAGCGCTTCTGGCCGAAGGAAGGTCAGATGCTTCATCGCGGCGTGGATTCGTGTGGCCCTAAAGGAGGTGAGTGATGCATTCCCCCCAACGTGTGTTGATCACCGGAGGTACCCGGGGATTGGGCCTGGCCATGGCCCGGCGTATGGCCCGCGAGGGCTGGTCGCTGGCGCTGACCTACCGGGCGAACGATGAGGCTGCCGACAACGCGGTGGCCGAGCTCGAAGCGCTGGAAGGCGGCGGGTGTATCAAGGCGCTGAAGCTCGATGTTCGCGAGAGTGCTCAGGTTGAAGACGCGCTCTATGAGGTGATCGACGCGCTCAACGGCCTGGATGTGGTGGTGAACAACGCCGGGGTGATGCGCAATCAGGCGCTGGCGATGATGAGCGATGAGGCCTGGCAGGAGGTGCTTGATACCAACCTGAGCGGGCCCTTTTATGTTGCACGTGCGGCGTTGATGCACTTTATGGGGCAGCGCTACGGTCGCATCGTCAATGTCTCCTCGATCGCTCAGGAGGGCGCCAGCGGTCAGGCCAATTACGCAGCGAGCAAAGCGGGACTTGTCGCCTTGACCAAAAGCCTGGCGAAGGAGTACGGCCCCCGCGGCATCACGGCCAACGTGGTGGTGCCCGGGCTGATCGCGACGGAAATGACCCGGGAGCTGGATGCGCGGGTTCAGGCGCACTGGCAGGAGCATTGTCCGGTGGGCCGGGTGGGCAGCGCCGAGGAGGTTGCCGAGGCCGTGTGGTTTTTGAGCCAGCGGAGTTCGGGTTTTATCAATGGCGCGACGCTGCATGTCAGTGGCGGGCTCGACGTGGCCCCCTGAGATTCAGGCGGCGCTCCTGTGGGGAGCGCGCTTTTTATGAAGACGGACAACGCCTGCGGGCGTTGAGGAGTGGTTGTGATTTCGATCGATCTGAGCGGCAAGGTGGCCCTGATTACCGGTGGCACCAAGGGGATTGGCCTGGGAAGCGCGCTGAAACTCGGAGAAGCGGGCGCCCGGTGTGTGCTCACCTACCGCTGGGGTTCGGCCGATGAGGCCGAGCTCTTTGAGCGCTTTGAGGCCGTGGGTGCTCCGCGCCCCCTGTTGGTGGGGGCAGACGTGGCCAATGACGAGGACATCGAGGCGCTGATGGACGCCATTGGCGAGTCTCACGAAGGGGTGGATTTCTTCGTGAGCAACGTGGCCTTTGCGGCGCGAACGCCCACGCTGGCGAGCTACAAGAAGCGCTCGCTCTTTAAGAGCCTGGAGTACAGCACCTGGCCGCTGGTGAGTCATGTGGAGGCGATTCATAAGCGCTTTGGTCGCTATCCGGCCTATGTGTTGGGCATCTCCAGCGACGGAGCCGATCGCTCTTACCCGGGGTATGACTTTGTGGCGGCGTCCAAGAGCGTGCTCGAGGTGTTTGCGCGCTATATGGGGTCGCATCTGCGGGAGGAGGGCACTCGGGTCAACGTGCTGCGCTTTGGTATGGTCGCGACCGAGAGCTTTGAGGCGATGTTCGGCGAGGAGTTCTGGACCTTTTTGGAAGGGGAGGGCATTAAGCGCTCGGATCTGCTGAGCCCTGAGGAGTGCGGGGAGGCGGTGCTGGCGATGTGCAGCGGACTTTTTGACGCGATGCAGAGCCAGGTCATCACCCTGGATCGAGCCATGGCCTTTGAAGACAACATGATGCGGCGCTTTGAGCGCTGGAAGGTCGCGAAGACCTCAGCGTAACACCTGCATCATATAAATCAGTTAAGAAACCACGAGTTAAGAGGAGTAGACGTCATGAGCAAAGACGACATTATCGCGATCATTCTCAAGCACCTTGAAGATAACCTGGACGACATCGACATCTCGACGGTGTCGCCGGAGACGTCGATGCGGGACTACGGCGCCAACAGCCTGGATATGATTGAAGTGGTGAGCGCGACGATGCGCGAGCTGAAGATTCGGGTGCCCCGCTCGGACCTGGCGGAGATCGAGACGATCGACCAGCTGGCGGCGAAGTTTCTGGAACATGTGGAGTGAGGCAAGGCTCGTCGGGGGGGGAGTTGCCTCAAGGGTGTAGAACCTTTTTTAAAGACGTATCGGCCGGCCCGGAAGAGGGACGGTCATCGTGCGCGCTTCTGGCGCCGCGGGAGCTCTTATGAAGCCTGAAGATATTTTGAAGTTTAGCCTGGCTGACTTTACCTACAACGACAGCGAGGCGGTGCTCAGCCCCCCCGGGGATTTCGATACCTGGATTCAGGATCCGCGGGTGGGTCTGGCGATGAGCTTCTTTGAGCAGCCGCTGCATAAGAGCCCGCGTCCGCGCACGGAGCTCAGTGGTGGGCACCTGGGGGAGCGTCGTCCGGTGATCAACCTGACGTCGTACAACTATCTGGGGCTCTCGACCCATCCGGAGGTGGTTCAGGCGGCGGCGCAGGCGCTGATGCATTACGGGGTGGGTGCGTCGGGGGCGGCGATGCTCTCGGGGACCTTTGATCAGCACGTGAAGCTCTCGGAGGAGCTGGCGGCGTTTAAGGGGCAGGATGCGTGCATGCTCTTCTCCAGTGGTTACGGGGGTAACCTGGGCGCGATTCAGGGGCTGATGCAGAAGGGCGACGTGCTGGTGATCGACAGCAAGTGCCATCGCAGCGTGGTGGACGGCGCGACGCTCTCGGGTGCGAAGATGGTGAGCTTTGCGCATAACGATGCGGCCTCGCTCGACGAGACGTTGTCCCGCTACCAGGGCAAGCGGCGTCTGGTGGTGGTGGAGGGCGTGTACTCAATGGACGGGGACACCGCGGATCTGCCGGCGTTGCTCGACGTATGCGACGCGCATGATGTGCCGCTGTACCTGGACGAGGCGCACTCCTCGCTGGTGTATGGCGAGAGTGGTCGGGGGCTCGGGGAGCACTTCGGTGTGGAGGATCGTATCGGGGTCCATTTTGGCACACTGAGCAAGGCCTTTGGTGGTGTGGGGGGCTTTGTGTGCGGCGAGGAGTCGATCATTCGCTATTTGAAGTGCTACGCGGCGTCGTTCCAGTTTTCGTGTGCGTTGCCGCCGGCGATTGTGGCCGCGATGCGCAAGAGCCTGGAGGTGGCGACTCGGGACAATACGCTGCGCGAGAAGCTGTGGGCCAACGTGCGCCACTTCCGCAGCAACCTGGGAGCGATGGGGCTGGACCTTGGCGAGTCGACCTCTCAGGTGATTCCGATCATTGTGGGGTCGTCGGGGCAGCAGCTCATTGAGCTGGCGATGGCGGCTCAGGAGCGGGGGCTCTACCTGCAGCCGATCGACTTCCCGGCGGTGGAGTCGCATAGCCGTCGCTTCCGGATTTCGGTGTCGGCGCAGCTCACCGCGGAAGATATTGATGAGGCGTCCAACATCATCGAAGACGTGATCGCCAAACCGCTGGGGCTGGTGGGCGCGGCTTGAGTGTGTGAGAGGAGGCGGCCCCTGAGGGGCCGCTTTCTTTTTGATTACGGGGTGAGCTGTGGTTGGGGAGGAGGTGTCCCGGGGGGGATGAGGAGGTGGTGATGGGAGAAGAGACCTTTGATTTGAGTTCCGGGGGCGTGGAGAAGGTGCTGCGTCGCCTGCGGCGCAAGCCCTTGTTGGATGCGGCTGCCTGGCCGACAGGCGTGGCCGGCGTCGGGTCTGGGGAGCGGGGGGCAGTGGAGGGGCTCTTGCCTCACCGGGGCTCGATGCTTCTGGTCGATGAGCTGGTGGGGGTGGATCTGGAGCGACGTCTGGCGGTGGGACGTCGTCTGATTACCGAGGAGCACGTGGGGCTCGACGGGCATTTCCCCGGTGATCCGGTGCTGCCCGGGGTGCTTCTGGTGGAGATGATGGGGCAGGTGGGGCTGTGTCTCTACGGGCTGATGCTGCGCGCGGAGCTCCCCGGGGAGGCCGCGGCGCTGCAGGTGCGGGCCACCAAGGTGCTGGGCGCGCACTTTGTGAGAGAGGTGCGTCCCGGTCAGCGGGTCGATCTGGTGGTGCAGGCGACTCGCTTCGATACGATGCTTGGGGAGTGTGTGGCGCAGGCGCTGGTGGAGGGGCAGGTGGTCGGGGCGATGGCCGGGGAAGTCACGGTGTTTTGAACGCGTGCTCGGGGGGCCGGGGTGGAGCTTTTGGGGGCGGAGAGCCGCGGCTCCGGTCAGGAGAGCCGCGGCCCGGGCGCGCGATGTCAGGGTGGCGAGGTGTGGCCCGAGGGGGTTATTGGAGCATGAATGCGCGGAAGCGCCGGCCCTTGATCTGGCCGTTTTGAATCGCGCGGAGGGCGTCGCCAGCGAGTTCTCGTTGGAGGGCGACAAAGGCGATGCGGTCCTGGATGTGGATTCGTCCGATGGCGTCGCCGTGGATGCCGAAGTCTCGGGTGAGAGCGCCGACGATATCGCCGGCGCGCAGCTTGTCTTTGCGGCCGCCTTTGATGGCGATGGTTTTCATGGGGGCGGGTTCGGGAGGGGGGGCCGCAGGTGAGGGCCGGGGAGCGGGGATGTGGCGAGCGCCGGCGAGCTGGTCAGCAAGCAGGCGTTGTTTCTTGGTGTCTTTGGGGCCGACCAGGGTGATGGCCAGGCCTTTTTCGCCGGCGCGGCCGGTGCGGCCCACGCGGTGGGTAAAGGACTCGAGTTCGCGGGGGAGTTCGAAGTTGATGACGGCATCAAGCGCGTCGATATCGATGCCCCGGGCGGCGACGTTGGTGGCGACCAGGTGTCGCAGGCTGGTGTTGGACAGGCGCAGGAGCGTGGCGTCGCGGTCGCGTTGTTCCATGCCACCGTGGAGGGCTTCGGCGCTGTAGCCGGCGGCTTGCAGGCGAGCGACCACGGTCTGGCAGGTGTCGCGCTGATTGCAGAAGATGACCGATGAGGCGGGGCGCCAGCGTTCCAGTGCGCCCTGGAGGGCGTCGAGGCGGTCGGTGTGTTCGAGCTCGATGAGGATCTGTTCGATGTCGGGGGCCTCGGCCTGGCCGAGCACGGAGATCTGTCGGGGCTGGTGTTGAAAGCGTGAGCTTAGCTCGCGGATGGCTTCGGGGAAGGTGGCGGAGAAGAGCAGGGTCTGACGTTTGCGGGGGCAGGCCTGAGCGATGCTGGCGACGTCGTCGAGAAAACCCATATCGAGGAGGCGGTCGGCTTCATCGAAGACCAGGGTCTTGATCTGGGAGAGGTCGAGGGTCTGGCGCTGGAGGTGATCGAGGAGGCGTCCCGGGGTGCCGACCACGACATCAACGCCGTGTTCCAGGGCGCGGCGCTGGCTGGAGAATGGAGAGCCGCCGGCCACCGTAAGGATCTGCGTGTTGGGGAGCGCGCGGGCCAGTCGGCGAAGTTCGTCGGCGACCTGGCCGGCGAGCTCGCGGGTGGGGCAGATGACGAGGGCACCGGGGAGGGGGCTGGCCGGGGTGATCGTGGCCAGGAGGGCCAGACCAAAGGCAGCGGTCTTGCCGGTGCCGGTGCTGCCCAGGCCGATGATGTCGGCGCCGCGCAGGGTCTGAGGGAGGGTTGCGGCCTGAATAGCGGTCATCTGGTGGTAGCCGAGCTGGTCGAGGGTTTCGAGCCAGGCGGCGTCCAAGCCCAGGGAGGAGAAGGGCGGTGAAGGGAGGGTGGCGAGCCGGGAAGGATCGTCGGAGTGTCGGGGGGCGTTTTGATCGAAGGGGGAGTTGGACACGGGGGAGGGGCCTGGGGTGTGAGGAGGGAGGTCGGGAGGACTCGGCGGCACCATGAGGCCTGCGCGCGCCGGAGTCAAAGGCCGGAGGGCTGGCTAGCAGCGGTTGAGGAGCGGGAGCGTGAGGGAGCAGGGCGGTGGATGGGCTGGTGATCGATGGGCAGCGAGGGAACCCTGCACGGGCTGGCTGGCGAGGGCAGTGGCGAGCGCCATGCCGTGATCGGCGGGACGCTAGCGTGAGGGCGTGGGGGGAAGGTCGTGTTGGAGAGGAGGTCTGAAGCAGCTGGTCTGTGGAAAACCCTGCTCGACATGATTTTGGAGTGAGCGAGCGTGTGGAAAACCGTGTCGACCATGAGATCTGAGGCAGCTGGTCTGTGGAAAACCCTGGCCGACATGATTTTGGAGTGAGCGAGCGTGTGGAAAACCGTGTCGACCATGAGATCTGAGGCAGCTGGTCTGTGGAAAACCCTGGCCGACATGGTTTTTAAGTGGGGGAGCGGGGTGAATGTCGTGTTGGCCAAGAGATTCAGGTCAGTGGGCCGGTGAAAGCTCTCGGGCGACATGGTTTTCGGGGAGGCTTAGAGAAACGGGGATGTCGGTGAGTGCGTGATTGAGGCGGCGAGTGGCGGAGGAGGGAGGGAGTAAGTGGCGTTGATCGCGGGGGGAAGCGTGTCCCCCCAGGTCCGTCGACGTTGTCGTGGATTGCGGGTGAGAGCGACACGACGTGTTGCGAGCCAATGATTGATCCGATCTATGAGGGAGGCGCTGCGGTGGATGATGTGTGGTGGCGACGCACCAGCAAGCGTCGCTACTACAACGTGGCCTGGACGGTGGGTGGGAGGGGGAGGCGGGCGCGGCGGTGCGCATCGACGATGTCGATGGGGAGCACGTCGTTGAGGGGAGCCTTGATGACACCGGGAGTCTGGAGGTTCCTTTTATGCAGATGACGATTCGCCCGGCAGAGTGGGAAGAGGGCGCCGGCGAGGCAGTGGGGCAGTGGGGCAGGTGCGTGACCCATAGAAGATCGTGCACACCCCGCATCGCGTGCCGGTTGGCGGAGCGGTGCAGGAGGTGACAATGGATGCTCGGCGAGGCGCGCAATTTTGAAGGGAAACGCCCTCAGAATTCTGACATGAGGTGGCGATCGTGTTGGAGATCCATGAGCGTGATGTTGTGAAACGCGTTCTTTTGGTGGATGAAAGCGCCCTTCAGGGCGCTTTTTTTGCTCTGGCATAAGGGTTGCAAATGACGGCTGTGACACACCTAAACACGCGCCATGGAGGCGCCCTAACGATGAGGAACTCTTATGTTTCGAACTCTTCCCCGCCATCTTTTGAGCGCAGCGTTGACCCTGAGCCTGGCGGCCTGCGCGACGCAGGCCGACGAGTATCCCAATACCAATCCGGAGCCTCAGGGGCCTGGGGATGTGGTGCGCAGCGATCTCAGCCGGATCATCGCACCCGAGGTCGATGCTTCGGTTCAAGAGCAGCTCGCTGCCGACAACCGGGACTTCGCGTTCAACCTCTTCGGGCAGTTGCGCGAGGAGGGGGAGCCCGATGAAAACATCTTTGTGTCGCCGCACTCGATTTCGATCGCGCTGGCGATGACCTACGGGGGGGCCGAGGAGGCGACCAAGGCGCAGATGGCTGAGGCGTTGCGCTTCACGCTCCCGGATGAGGCGTTGCACCCGGCGTTCAATTATCTGGATCAGGAGTTGGCCAGCCGCGCGACGTATGAGCCGGCGGAGGAGCAGGGTGGAGAGCCGCTGGTGCTCCAGGTGATTAACCAGACCTGGGGGCAGCAGGGGTTTCACTTTGAGTCGGACTTTCTGGACCTGCTGGCGTTGCACTACGGCGCGGATATGCGGGTGGTCGACTTTGTGACGGCAGCCGAAGACATTCGTCAGGAGATCAACGAGTGGGTGGAGACGCAGACCGAGGAGCGCATTCAGGATCTGCTGCCGTCCGGGGTGCTCAGCAGCGATACGCGGATGGTGTTGGTCAACGCGATCTACTTTTATGGCAGCTGGCTCCAGGCGTTTGACGAGTCGCAGACCAACGATGCGGCGTTTACGCTGCTCGACGGCAGCGAGGTGCAGGTGCCGATGATGAAGCAGCAGGCCGAGTTCGGGTATTATGAGGATGACACGACGGTGGCGGCGTCGCTTCCCTATGTGGGGGAAGAAGCGTCGATGATCGTGTGGATGCCTGCTGATGCCGAGGCGGACTTTGGGGCATGGGAGGAAGGGATGACCCGGGAGTCGTTCGATGTGATCGCGCAGGGGGTTCGGGGATCGCAGGAGGTCGAGGTGACGTTGCCCCGCTTTGAGAGCGAGGGGGACTACGCGTTGGTCGAGACGTTGAAGGCGCTGGGGATGGAAGATGCGTTCGACTTCTGCGCGGCGGACTTCGGAGGCATGACCGGTGCGGATCCCTGCATTCAGGGAGAGTCGCTCTACATCTCGGAGATCTTGCATAAGAGTTTTGTGAGCGTGGATGAGAAGGGGACCGAAGCGGCTGCGGCGACGGCGGTGATCATGGATACCGAAACCTCGGTGCCCGCGGAGCCGGCGAGCGTGCGCTTTGATCGTCCCTTCTATTACGCGGTGTATGACCAGGGAACCGGTACGCTGCTCTTTATGGGACGCATGCTCGACCCGAGCTGAGTCGCCTCCCCCTCACCCGGTGCTCGCCCCCTCCAGGGGCTTTGCACCGGGGGTGTGAATCGCTCGCCGGGCCGGTGTTGTAGAAGGCCTCGGCGAGTTTTTTTGTGTGGGGGTATAGAGCGCGCCGGGCTCTGGGGGACGGGGGGAAGGAACTGCTACGGGGGCGGGTGGCAGGGGGGGGAGGAATGATGCGCCTTTGGACTCGCTCTACGCGAGGGCTGTGGCGTGGGGAGCGCCGTCGGTGCATCAGATGTGTGGGTGTCGGGCGGGGGAGGCGATGCCCATCCCCTGTGAGGCGGTTCTTTGGGGGGGGCATCGCCGCGCCAAACGCTGATGGCCGTGATTATGCGGGGAGGTTGTGGGTGGCGAGGTTCGGGGAGGGGGTGAGGTCGAGGGCCAGTCGGACGCTGACCTGCGTGCCTTCACCGGGGGCGGAGGTCATGACGATGTCTCCGCCGAGGAGTTCACAGAAGTGTCGGGTGATGGTGAGTCCCAGGCCGGTGCCGCCGAATTTTCGGGTGGTGGAGGTGTCGGCCTGGGTGAAGGGGTCAAAGACCCGGTGGAGCTGTTCGGCGTCCATGCCGATGCCGGTGTCTTTGACCTCGAAGCGAATGTGGCGGTTGTCGTCGCAGCGGGTGGCGCGCAGGTAGATGTGGCCTTCGTGGGTGAATTTTGAGGCGTTGCTCAGCAAGTTGAAGAGGATCTGTCGCACCCGTGTGGGGTCGGAATGCATGGTGCCGAGGTCGTCGGGGAAGTCAGCGTGCAGGGTGTTGAGGTTTTTTGCGGCCAGGGGGCGCGCGGTATCGCAGATCTCGGTGAGGAGGGCGGCGGTGTTGAAGGTCTCGGGGTGAGTGGTCATTTTGCCGGCCTCGATTTTGGAGAGGTCGAGGATGTCGCTGATGAGCATGAGCAGGTGTTTGCCGGCGGTACGTATGCGGCGCAGGTCAGGGATGAAGGCCTCGACGCGCTCGCGGTCGGAGAGGGCGTCTTCGGAACCCATGAGCTGGATCTCTTCCATGATCATTTCGGAGTAACCGATGACGGCATTAAGCGGGGTGCGAAGTTCGTGGCTCATGTTTGCCAGGAAGGTGCTCTTGGCGAGGTTGGCGTCGATGGCCAGGTCTCGGGCGTCGCGCAGGGCCTGGTCGGCTTCTTTGCGTTCGGTGATGTCGCGCAGGATCAGGACCACACCCTGTCGACCGGTGCTCTGAAGGGAGCCGTAGGCGATTTCGGCCGGGAAGACGCGGTTGTGGGCGTCGAGCGCGCTGTGTTCTTCGTTGTTTCCGAGGGGGGCGTTGCGCACATGAGTGGCGTCGAGTGAGACGATGAGTTCGTCGATGGAGCGGTGTTTGAGCTCTTCGCGAGTGTGGCCGAAGAGGCGCCCGGCAGCGTCGTTTGCGTTGAGGACGCGCCCGTCCAGATCCAGGGTCAGGATGCCGTCGGGGGCGGTTTGAAGTACGGCGCGGGCTTCGGCGGCGGTTTCTTCGACGGTGGCAACCAGCCAGCGTTGGATGTGGTCTTTGAGGAGCATGACCGCGAAGACGGTGCAGCTCAACCCGATGACGCCTACGGCGCGGTGGGCGATCTGGAGGGAGGGGTTAAAGGTGCTGGCAAAGGGCAGGGTGATGTCGAGGAGCTGGGTAAGGATCAGGGTGGACCAGGTGGCCAGGGCCACGCCCATCCAGACCAGTGCGCTTCGCGCGTTTAGGAAGAGCATCGCGAAGAGGGGCATCAGTAAGATCCAGGTCACCGGGGGCGCTTCCAGGCCGCCGAAGAGCATGCTGAGCCAGACGAAGAGCGCGTAGAGGGTGAGGATCAGGAAGTTGCCAGCCAGGTGGAGGCTGCCGGTCCACTTGAGGAGGAAGGGCGTGAGCAGGGAGGTGATTGTCGCGGCGACGACGGCCCACATGGCGGGGGGGGAGCCGCCAAAGTAGTAGAGAGTGGAGGCGATGGGCCCCCATCCCAGCAGGGCAAAGACCGCGAGGATGGCCACGCGGGCCTGGCGGCGCTGGAAGCCCTCTCGGGAGAGCTGCTGCGGAATAAAGTAGTCGACCAGGGTAGACATCATTCCCCCCGAAGCGTCGGGAAAGTACGCGAATCCCCGGGTCAGGGGGAGGCGTCAGAAGCGTATGCTCGATAGGATTAGGAGCCACGCTTATACCCCGCTCGGGCGAGTATTTCCAGAGAGCTCTGGGGGGGAAAGTTAAGATGATGTCTTGTAATTGAAGACGCGGGCCTCTCCGGAGTCGAGGAGACGCAGGGTGACGACGCCGATGTCGGAGGGTTTGCCCAGGAAGAGGTCGAGAAGGCAGTCCTGGATGATGCGTTCCCAGGTGCGGGGTTCGATTCCGGTGACCAGGGGAGTGATCCCGATCCAGCGCTTCTCGTCGAGCTCTTCGATGAAGAAGGTTGCGACGAGTTGCGGGTCCTGGTCGTCGGGGGAGTAGTGAGCCTCGAAGATGGTGTCCGGGCCCTGGAAGCGGCGGTGAATTTTGACCCAGAGGGGGAGGATGCGGATGTCTCGGCTGGCGGCGTCGCTGAGAGGGAGGGGGGCGTCAAGGTCAACCAGGGCCCGGAGAAGGCGTTGCTCTTTCTTTTTACCCTCGAGGTCCCATCGCCAGTAGCCCTGTTGTTTGACGCGGAAGGTGTCAGTGTTGCGGCCGCGCAGGATCAGGAAGTTGCCGTCGTAGGTGTAGTCGCCGTTTTCGACGGGGCGACGGGAGTCGTTTTTGATCTGGTAGCGTGTGAAGGAGCCATCGATGCGAAAGACCAGCTGCATGCGGGTGCGCTCATGCGGGCGGGTCAGGTCATAGTCTTCGGGGACATAGAACCAGGCGCCGCGGATGGCTTCGGGCAAGAATCGAGACGACATTATTCCTCCGTAAGTTCAGCGATGCGCACAGGGATGGGGGTGGCCAGGCGTCCGGCGACCTGAGCGGCCCAGGCCTGTCGGGATTGATGGGAGCGCAGGTGGTCGGGGCAGGGGATCTCAAGGACTTGAGAGGGGACGCGGTGAATCAGGCTGACGATTTCGCCGTCGAGGACCAGTGCCAGGGTGGCGCCGGGGGCGTTGGAAGCGGCGGTGGCTTTGCTGGCGGCGTCGGGCTGGAGTTCGACCTGGACGAAGGGGATGCCGGAGGGGCTGGCGCGGAGCTCGACCGAGGAGATGGAGGATTCGGTGGCGAGGGGAGCGCCCAGGTCATAGGTTCGCCAGCCCTGGCGATCGGGGAAGACCTGGACGAGGATGTCGGCCAGGGCCAGTCGGCGAGTGAAGCGATGGAGGGTGGCGAAATCAGCGCTCCAGAGGTGGACTTGATCGGGACCGAGAGCGCCGGGGTTCTGGCGAAGTTCGATCCCGTCGGGCAAGGCCATGGGGAGCGAGCTCCAGTGGGGGCTGGCGGGGAGGACCGGACGCAGTTCCATGTGCCCGGGTGCCAGGAGGGCGCCGCGGACCACATCCGGGGAGCTCACGCCGTGGGCGGTGACCTGGATGTGGTTGGTGCTGGTGACGTGCACGCGGGGATCTTTGACGCCGATGGTCTGCAGGCGAGTGAGGATGCGCTCGGCGGCCTCCTGGGCCAGGAGGCGCCGGGCGCGTTGTTGCTTGTCGCGATCGGTTTCGGCTTCGATTTGAGGGGACTCCACCACCAGGGTGAGCTGGACGCGGCGCTGGGGGCGTCGCTCCCGGGATTGGGCCTGGGCCGGCGATGGGAGCGCGGCGCTGCTTAGCGCCGAGGTGGCGAGCAGGGCGGCCAGCGCGATGAAGGTGTGCCGGGTCCAGAACGAGGTGCGAGCAGCCATGGTGGAGTCCCCTGAAGGAAAAGTCGTCGGTCGTCTCAGATCTGACGGCTAACGTAGTCGATAAAATCAATTTTGGTGATGATACCGACCAGCTTCTTGCCGTCGAGGACCAAGACAACCTTATTCTGGCGGAAAAACTGCCCGATAAGGCTGACACGGTTGGTGGGTTCGACGACGGCGAAGTCGGTTTTGACCAGGGCGTCGATGGGGTCATCGCCCTTTCCGCCGTCGCTCAAGAGGTGATTAAGGACGTCGGATTCACTGACGATGCCGGCGATGCGCTCGCCGTCGACGACGGGGAGCTGGCTGATGCCGTGGGTTTTCATCAGGCCGACGACTTCGGCCACCGACGCGCCTTTTTCGGTGGTGTAGACGGTTTGCTCGGAGCCGCCGAGCATGTCGGCGACGGTGCCCACGCCGGTGTCATCGTCGAGGAAGCCGTTTTCGCGCATCCACTCATCGTCAAAGATTTTGGTGAGGTAGCGCCCGGCGGTGTCGCACATGATGGTGACGATGTTGGCGTGGCGATCCATGCGCTCGGCGTATTTAACGGCGCCGGCCAGGCAGCCTCCGGAGGAGCCGCCGGCGAAGACGCCTTCTTCGCGGACGAGTCGTCGGGTGGTGATGAAGCATTCTTTGTCGGTGACGCGGACGACGTCGTCGAGCCAGTCGAAGTCCATGGTGGAGGGGATGATATCTTCGCCAAAGCCCTCGACGAGGTAGGAGTGGGCCTCGGTCATTTTGCCGGTTTTGAAGTAGTCGTAGTAGATGGAGCCGATGGGGTCGACGCCGACGACTTTGATGTCGGGGTTTTGTTCTTTGAGGTATTTGGCGGTGCCGCTGATGGTGCCGCCGGTGCCCATGGTGGCGACGAAGACGTCGATGTTACCTTCGGTTTGCTCCCAGATTTCGGGTCCGGTTTTGAGGTAATGGGCTCTGGGGTTGGAGGGGTTGTGGTACTGGTTGGCGTGGAAGGCGCCGGGGGTCTCCTGTGCCAGCCGGATGGCGACGGAGTAGTAGGAGCGGGGGTCGTCGGGCTCGACGGCGGTGGGGCAGACGACGACGCGGGCGCCGAAGGCACGCAGGGTTTTGATTTTTTCTTCGCTCATCTTGTCGGGCATGACGAAGATGCATTTGTAGCCCTTGATGGCGGCGGCCATGGCCAGGCCCATGCCGGTGTTTCCGCTGGTGGCCTCGACGATGGTGCCACCGGGGCGGAGTTCACCGGCGGCTTCGGCATCTTCGATGATTTGAAGGGCGGGACGATCCTTCACGCTGGAGCCCGGGTTGAGGTACTCCAGCTTCAGGAAGATGTCTGGCTTGACATGTCTGGCGATGGTGTGGCTCTTGACCAGCGGCGTGTTACCGATGACTTCCAGGATGTGGTTTGCGGCTTTCATAGCGTTCTCCCGTCGAGGTGGCGGTGCAAAAATTGTGCGTGAAAGACGCATCAAGTGGTAGCACCACCGCGGCGGGGCGGACAAGGGAAGTTGGGTGAGGCGGTCGGGATCGAGGCGGTGAAAGCGCCGCGAGGTGTGGGCCCGGAAGGGCGGCGATGGTGAGCGATTCTCCCGACGAAGCGCGGAGCGAAGAGATGTCGACGATTGTGGTGGGAGACGTGCATGGCTGCCTGGAAGAGTTGGAGGCGGTGCTGCAGCGCGCGGATTTTTGTCGGTGGCGAGATCGTGTGGTGTTTGTGGGCGATCTGGTAAACGGGGGGCCGGATTCTCTGGGGGTGATTCGATTTGTGAAGGGGCTGGGGGAGTCGGCCGAGGTGGTGCTGGGGAACCACGACCTGCATATGCTGGCGGTGTACTACGCGGGGCGGGAGCGGCGAGGCAAAGATACGTTTGGGGATGTGCTGGAAGCGGAGGATGTGGGGGAGTTGATGGCGTGGATGCGGCAGCGACCGCTGGTGGTGCGAGAGGGCACGAATCTGGTGGTGCATGCCGGGTTATGGCCGGGGTGGAGCGCAGCGCAGGCCGAGGGGGTGGCCCGGGAGGTGGAGCTGGCGTTGCGGGGGCCGGATTACCGGGAGCTCTTTGAGGCGATGTATGGCAATGAGCCGCGGCGATGGCGCGATGAGCTTGAAGGGTGGGAGCGGCTGCGAGTGGCGATCAACATCATGACGCGGATGCGGGTTCTGGAGGCCGATGGGCGCCTGGAGTTCGACTATAAGTCGACTTATGAGGCGATCGGTGAGGGGCAGCACGCCTGGTTTGATGTGGAGCCGGCGCGGTGGGCGATCGATGGGCCGGAGCCCGGTGGCGTGCGGGTGATCTGCGGCCACTGGTCGGCGCTGGGGTATATGAAGACGCCGCGCGTGCTGGCGCTGGACACCGGGTGTGTGTGGGGTCGTGCGCTGAGCGCGGTGCGCCTGGACGACGGGCACCTTTTTCAGGTGGAGCGCGGCGGGCCGGTTGGCTGAGCGCGTGTGGTGAGATGCTCTTGGGGGAGGAGAGTTCGAAGGCGGCCCGGGAGGCATGGGCTGCGAAGGCGCTGATGTAAGTGGTACCCTGGCAGAGAGAGGCAAACCCATGCGGGCAGTGTTGTGGCGCGTGGTGTGCGTACGCGTTGATGAGAGCGTGACTTCCGGTGATGAGCGGATCTGATGAGTCCAAGGCCTGAGCGATACTGGCAGCGTCGGCCCCTGAGTTCGCGGGGGTTTGCCCTGATGACGCAGCCGAGCTTTTTTCTGAACGTCGCCGAGTTGCTGTTGCAATTTCGGGTGCGGCGTTCCGAGGTGGGCGACGGGGAGGAGCATTGGTTACGTCATCGGGTCTTCGAGGCGCTGGAGGAGCTGCTGGCGGTGATCGTGGGGGGTGGGGCGCCGGATGTGGTTTTGGTGCGCGCCGATGATCCGGAGCTGGCCACCGAAGCGGTGCGGGCGTTGCGTGCGGCGCTGAAGGGGCAGCCTACCCGGATCTGGGTGTACGGTGCCCGAGAGCAGGTGCTGGAGGAGGCGTTCTGGCGACCGGTGTATGAGGCCGGAGCCGATGATGTGTTCTCGTGGCGTCCGGAGCTGGCGAGTGAGCGGCTGAAGTTGCGCCTGCACGCGCTGGCCCGTCGGTTGGATCGGCGGTCGGATGTGGATCACGCCATGGAGCTGGTTCGTAAGACGATCGACGTGTTGCCGCATGCGGTGTTTATTCGGGATGCCAGTGGACGGATGGTGTTCTGCAATGATTTTGTCAGCACCTTTGTGGGCCTGAGTGAGCAGGAGTTATTGGGGACGGGCGTGAGCGAGGTGGTGATCGGGCCGGAGGACTTTCGTCACCAGGAGCAGGGGTTTCTGGCGGTGCTGCAAAGTGGCGTGCCCCTGGCCCGGGAGGAAGAGTGGATCCGAGCGGACGGGGAATCGCGCTGGTTTCAGGTGACCCGGGTGCGCATCGAAGGGAGCGATGGGCGCCTTTATGTGGTGGGGCTGGCCAGTGACATCACCCGGGTGCGCACGCTGGCCGAGCAGATCCATGAGCGCGATCAGGTGCTGGCCCAGATCAACGAGCATATGCCAGCGATCGTGTTTCAGCTGGAGCGCCGGGCGGATCGCTCGTTTGAAGTGCCCTATCTAAGGGTGGGGCAGTTGCCGGGGTTTGAGAAGCTGCGCGAGCTCAGTGAGACACCGGAGCGGGCCCTGTTGCGGGTGGTGTCCGAAGACCTGGCCAGGTTGGAGGCGGAGGATAACGACCGCCCGGGGGATCTGTGGCGAGGGAAGTTCCGGATGATCGATGACGAGGGATGCGTGCGGTGGATGTCGGGGCATGCCAGCGCGAAGCAGGGGCCTGAGGGGCTGCGCTGGTACGGGGTGCTCAGCGATATCACGGAGCGGGAGCTGATGGAGGAGCGGCTGGCGATGGCCGATCGTCTGGCGTCGCTGGGGACGCTCTCCAGTGGTCTGGCCCACGAGATCAATAATCCGCTGACGGTGGTGACGAGCAACCTGGACGTTTTGTTGCGTGGAGCGGGTCAGGAGGTCAGTCCGGAGTTGCAGAAGGAGATGCTTGCGTCGGCTCGGGAGGGCGCGACGCGGATTGGGGCGGTGGTGGATCGCCTGCGTGGGGTGAACTGGTCGGGAGGGAGCGAGGCCCCGGCGAATGATCTTCGGGCGATCGTGGACACGGCGGTGCGCTTGGTGCGTCAGGAGCGTTCGTTCAAGGCGGATGTTCGGGTCGCGGCGGGGGCGCGGTTGTGGGTGGATGGCGCTGCGGGAAGTCTGGTGCAGGCTCTGGTGAACGTATTGACCAACAGCGCCGAGGCGGTGGAGGGGCTCAGTGAAGAGCGTCAGGTGGTGGAGATCGTGTTGGCCGAGGAGGCAGGTGGGCGTGCGGTGGTGACGGTGCGCGACCGGGGAACCGGGATGGGGGAGGGGGTGCGAAAGCGGGCACGCGAGCCCTTTTTCACCACGCGTGAAGTCGGGGAGGGGAGCGGTCTGGGGCTCTATTCAAGCCACGCTATTGCGGAAGCGCTGGGGGGCGAGCTCACGCTGTTAAGTCAGGAGGGGGTTGGTACTACAGTGCGCATCGTGCTTCCGGCGGAGGGGCGGCAGGAAGAGGGGGGAGAGGCGGTGTCGCCGGAGCGTCGTCGGTCGGTGCTGGTGATTGATGATGAGCTGGCGATTGTGGAGGTGATCGCGCGGTTGCTCAAACAGGAGTTTGACGTCTTTTTGGCGACGAGCGCGCAGGAGGCCCTGGAGCGTCTGGACGAAGGAGAGCGATTTGACGCGATCATCAGCGATTTGATGATGCCGCAGATGAGCGGGATGGCGCTTCTGGAGGTGATGCAGGAGCGTTATCCGGAGCAGGCGTTGCGGATGGGCTTTATCAGCGGGGGGCTCTATACCGAGGAGGCGCAGGGCTTTGTGGAGGAGCGCCCCGAGCGTCTGCTGATCAAGCCTTTTGACGCGCGGCAGTTGCGGGCGTTGGTCGAAGGGGTGGCGCGTCAGGGGGAGGGGGGCAGCGAGATGGGAGGGACGCGGAGGGGGTCAGCTGGCGGTGCTTAAGGCAAAGCTGCGCGCGATGATCTCGGCGGTGAATGAGGGGCGAAGGTAGTAGGCCCGGGGTTGGATGAGCTCAAGCTCTCCGCTGGGGCCCTGTCCCCAGACGCGGCTGGATGCCCGGGCGCCTTTGGGGCGGATTTGCAAGACGTCGCCGTCTTCGGCGGTGATGGCGTGTGCGTAGCCCTGGCGGATGGTGCGCATGTGCCTCTCCCAGTCGTTGCGCAGCCGGGCCTCTTCGTCGGGGGAAGGGGTCCAGAGCAGGGGTTGGCCGATGAGGCGCTCGCCGGGAGGCGTGCGGCGATGGGTGAGGATGGGGATAAAGAGCACCCTGGCGAGTTTCTGGCGAGCGTGGCTGGTTTCCCAGCTGATGGCGTCGGGGTCGGCGAGCTCGACACAGGTGACAAAGGTGCTTTCCAGGGGGCGCCCCTCCGGGGTGAGCGGGAGGGTTTTGAGTTCGATGCCCAGGGCGGCGAAGTCGGGTGCCTGGGCGGTGGAGGCGTCGGCGCCCAGCGCCTGCTCCAGCATGCGTCCCACCCATCCCTTATCTCGGCGCAGCGTCGCCGGTGGTTGTTCGCCGAGGCCGCTGGCGAGTTCTCCAAGGGTGAGTCCGGCGATGGCGCGGGCGCGTTTAAGCAGGTCGCTTAAGGTCTGTGGGGTGGAGGTATTCACATCGGGCAGACTAGCGAGGAGCGCAACGTGCGGGCAAGAGGGATTGATAGCCGGGCGTGCGGTTTAGACGCGTGTGGCCTGGGGTTGATGATCGAGGAGCTCCTCCTGGAGTCGGAGGCGGTGTTCCAGGCGAGCGAAGAAGGCGTTGAGAAAGTAGAGCCGCACAAAGAGGAGGGCGCCCGGGGCCAGTGGGTGCAGTCGGGGACGGTAAGAGCCCACCCAGCGCAGCTGGCTGCCCTTGAGGCTCTCGAGCACGCTGAGGGTGGCGCCCCCTTTGAGCGGGTGGGAGGCCTGGGAGCAGTAGGAGAGGCTCTGCCCGTCGACGACTTCGGTGATCATGTAGTTTTGGTGGGTGTGCAGGGGGCCGAACCTGTAGGTGGCCGAGAGGGTGGCGCCCGGGCGCAGCGTGATGGGGGAGACCTCATCGAGTTCGATGGGCCAGATGCGGCTGTTGGCCGGATCTTCAAAGGCTTCGACCACAAGCTCCCAGAGAAGCTCGGGGTCAAGTCGGGTGTCGATGGTGCGGTCGAAGGACAACATGAACGCTCCGGCGAGAGAGGGGGCGAAAGTAGGGCATCCGACGCAGGGGAATCGGTGCAGGTTTGCGGGGCCGAAACTAGGCACCGCCGGCCGGCAGTCCTGCAATTCTTGCGTGGGAGGGCGTGGTTGACAGGGCGCGCTGCCTTAAGCTTTAAGTTGAGGGGGATGTATCGCTGCGGTCACTGAGGACGATGTGGGACATAGAGAGGCAGACCAGTACGCAAGGAGCGGTGAGCGACTCAAGGCGCTGCATCGCTACGAGATTTTGGGGAGTGAGGAGGAGGCGGAGTTTGACCGCCTGGTGAGGTTGGCGGCGCATCTCATGCGTGCGCCGATGGCGTTGATCTCGCTGGTGGATCGGGACCGTCAGTGGTTCAAGGCGCGTGTGGGCCTGGAGGTGGAGGAGACCGGGCTGGATGCGTCTTTTTGTAAGTTTGCCATTCTGGAGCGCCGGGTGATGGTGGTGCCGGACGCCAGCTGTGACGAGCGCTTTTGCGGGTATGCAAGCGTGGTCGGAACTCCGAAGCTGCGTTTTTACGCCGGGGCTCCGCTGATCAGTGAGGGCGGGCATCGGCTGGGGACAATCTGTGTGCTGGATGTGCGTCCTCGGGCGGGGCTTGGCGAAGAAGAAGAGCATCTGCTGGGGGAGCTGGCCTGTGCGGTGGTCGATGCGCTGGAGTTGCGGCGGATGCGGAGGGAGAGGCCGGGTCGCGAGCGCGCGCGTCATGAGACTTCGCAGGAGATGGAGCGCCTGGGGCGTCTGGCGGCGATGGGGGCGATGGCTGCCGGGGTGGGGCATGAGATCAACAACTCGCTGGCGTATGTGCTGGCGAGCATGGCGTTCGCGCAGGGGCTCTTAGAGCGTTCGGTTCAGGACGAAACGCGCGCGCCGATCGAGTGGCAGGAGGAGCTGCGTGAAGTGAGGGGAGCGCTGGAAGATGCCAGCGAGGGCGCGTTACGTATGCGGGATATCGTGCGGGATCTGGGTGCGCTTTCGCGGGGGGAGGGGCAGAAGGAGGCGCTGGACGTGGTGTGGCTCGATGAGAGTCTGGAGCTGGCGCTTCGCATGGCGCGTATGTATGCGGAGGGCTGCGTCGAGCTAGAGGTTCGCGTGGCGAAGGGAATTCGTGTGCGCGCGACCCGGTCGGGACTGACCCAGGTGCTCCTAAATTTGCTGCTTAACGCGATCCACGCGGTGATGGCCCGGGAGTCGGGGCCCCGTCGTGTGCAGGTGCGTGGCGAGGCCGATGAGGGACGGGTGGCCCTGGAGGTGGAAGACACCGGTGTGGGGATGGGGCCGGAGGCGCTGTCGCGTGTGTTTGAGCTCTTTTTTACGACCAAGGGGCCGGAGAAGGGGACGGGGCTGGGGCTCCCGATTTCATTGCGCCTGGTGCAGAGCTTTGGCGGGACGCTCACGTTGAGCAGTGAGGCGGGGCTGGGGACGCGGGTGGAGATTACGCTGTTGAGCGTGTGATGGGGGGCGTCGCTGACGCGTCAGGGGAGAGGGGTCAGGCCAAGAGCGTCGGCAGAGTGCGGGACATTTTGACGTGGGGGCCGACGCCTTCGATGGTGAAGGGCGCGGAGATGACCTGGAAGCCGTGGCGTTGATAGAAGGCCTGCGCACTCTGGCGTGCGTTGCACCAGACGTGGTGGGTCTGGTGGCGAGCCAGTGCCAGGTGGGTCAGGGCCACCTGGAGGAGTCGGCCGCCGAAGCCGCGGCCCTGGAAATGGGGGGCCACGGCCATACCGCGCAGCTGCCAGGCTTCCTGAGGGGAGTCAGGCAGGGTGTTCAAATAGAACGAAGCCACGGCGATGACCTCCTCGCCGGACCAGGCGGCGAAGTGCCGGGTCTGGGGGAGGTCATCGCCGGGAAAGTGTGCGAGTGTCCCGGGAGGGAGGTGCGGGCGGAGCACCCGGGTGCGAAGAGGAAGCACGTCGGTCAGTTGTGCGGCCTCCAGGCGAATGGTGTCGTCGTCGCCGCGGCTCATCGGGTGCTCGGGTGTGGGGATGTCAGTAGTTGCCAAAAAACTCGGTGAGCGAGCAGTCCAGGGCTCGGGCCAGCTTAAAGAGGCTGGAGACAGAGGCGCTGGATTCGGCGCGCTCGATCTGCGAGAGGAGGCTCACCGAGAGTCCGGTGCGACGAGACATCTGTTTGAGGGTGAGGCTGCGATCTTTGCGGGCGGCCCGAATGTTCTGGCCGATGGTCACCAGGAGTTGCTCTTCGGGGTCGATGAGCAGGCCCTTGTCGCGGAGGATGTTCTCCAGGGTCTGGTTGAACTCGTCGACGTCGAAGGGCTTTTTGATGTAGTCGCTGACATTGTACTTCATGGAGGTTACCGCGGTGTCGACCGAGGGGTAACCGGTGAAGATAATGATGGCGATATCACTGTCGAACTTGCGAATTTCCTCCAGGACTTCCATGCCGTTGAGTTCGGGCATCATGATGTCGAGGACGACGACATGGAAGGGTTCTTCGCGTAGGAGTTCCAGCGCGCGTCCGGGGCTGGTCTCGGTTTCAACGTGGTAGCCACTCTGGCTGAGCAACAGGTGCATGTATTCGCAGATGTCTTTATCATCGTCGATGATAAGAATCTTGATGGTGCGCAAGACGCCCTCCTTTTTAGGAGCGGGCCCTCGGGAAGGCCGAGGCAAAAAAAAACGAGTTTAAAAAGGCAATAAGGGGACAGAGAGGTTCGGGATGTCGGAACCATCAGGCACCGATCCCGCACCGTTAGTCGGACCAGAGCGCCCGAAAGGGGGCGATGGAGAGACGGCGCCCGGAGTGTAGGCGCAGGGCCGAGAGCATGTCAATTCAGGGGGAAACAGGGAGGTGGAAGCGGCACTTAGGCCGTGTTATAGCGAGCGCCAGCGCGGTGTGAGTTCTCCGAGAGGGTTCTGTGGGAGCGATGATGCGGTACTGGCTGGTCAAGAGTGAGCCCGATGAGTTCTCGCTCGACAACTTAAAAGAGCTGAAAAAGACGTCGTGGGAGGGGGTTCGCAACTACCAGGCGCGCAACTTTATGCGCGACGAGATGGCGGTGGGGGACCGAGTGCTCTTTTACCATTCGCGGGAGAGGCCGCCCGGGGTGGTGGGAGTGGCTGAGGTGGCCAGCGGTCCCTACGCTGATCCGAGTCAGTTCGATGTGGGGAGTCCCTATTTTGATGCGAAGTCGCGGGCTGATGCTCCCCGGTGGGTGGCGGTGGATCTGGTCTACGTGCGCCATCTTCGCAATCGGGTGGGGCTGGACCGAATCAAAGCCACCGAGGCGCTGCAGGAGATGGTGTTGGTGAAGCGCCCCCGCTTATCGGTGATGCCGGTGAGTCGGGAGCATTTTGAGTTGATTTTGGAGATGTCCCGGGAGGTCGAATGAACCCCATCGCGATCAGTGAGCGTTTGGTCGAAGAGCTGCGCGGCGTGGAGTTTGAGCCGCCGATCAGTCATGCCTATCAGCCGCTGGAGTACGCCTGGGAGCCGCATAAGCTCTATCTGGAGCGCTACGGACAGCGTAGGCCGCGTCCGGTGATGTTGGTGGGGATGAACCCGGGGCCCTGGGGGATGGCCCAGGTGGGGGTGCCCTTTGGGGCAGTGGATTACGTGCGGGATTGGATGGGGGTGGAGGCGCCGGTGGGGCGTCCGGATGATCTTCATCCGAAGCGTCCGGTGGATGGCTTTGAGTGTACGCGCAGTGAGGTCAGCGGGAGCCGTCTGTGGGGCTGGGCGCAGGATCGTTTTGGCAGTGCGGAGCGCTTCTTCGAGACCTTTTTTGTGCATAACTACTGCCCCCTGCTGATCCTGGATGAAGACGGGAAAAACCGCACGCCGCCGCAGCTGCGAAAGGCGGAGAAGGCGCAGGTGTTGCCGCCCTGTGATCGGGCGCTGCGTGAGCTGGTGGCGTATTTTGAGCCGCAGTGGGTGATCGGGGTGGGCACCTTTGCCGAGAAGAGCATCAAGCGCGCGCTTAAGGGGAGCGAGTATCAGGGCTCGATTGGTCGAGTGCTCCATCCGAGTCCGGCGAGTCCGATGGCCAACCGTGGCTGGGCGGCGCAGGCCGAGGCGCAATTTCGAGAGATGGGCATCGATCTCAACCCGGGTTGAGGAGAGGAGCGTGAAGATGAAGACGTCGAGGAAGGTGGCGTTGGTGGCGGCGCTGGTGGCGAGTCAGGGATGTGGAGGGGCCGAGGACTCAAGCGTGGGGCGTGTGGAGCAGACTCTGGGGGAGTCGACTCCGGCGTATTATTTTGGTGGGGAGAGCTCTCAGAGCATGCCCTCGTATGAGGAGCGGGGACTGGCTCACGTCTGGAACCTGGCGCGTCGGGATCCGGGAGCCGCCGGGGTGCTGGGGCCGTTGGGGGAGCTTCCGGCGCTGGTGGACCCCTATTTTACGGAGATGGCGCGCTGGCAGGGGCGCCATACTCTGGAGAGCGATTGTGTGTGCCCGAGTGAGGAGGAGGAGCTGCCGCCGGCGAAGAGTTGTTGCGAGGTGGGGCTTGTCGACGGGGAGGTGGCGTGTTTTGGCGAGGTGGTCAGCTGTGAGGAGTCCTCGGGTACGAGCGAGGCCGAGGAGCGCTGGCGACTCTTTGGGCTGGCCAGCGGCGTACCTCATGACGAGGTGGGGCTGCGCAGCGAGAGCGCCGAGGCGGTGGGGGCCGCTGAGTTGGAGGCGCTGGCGCTGAGTGTGGTGCGTGCCGAGCTCGGGGTGATCGCCGGGGAGCATTCGATGATGGGTGCGGCGTTGGTGCGCCGTGGCCAGGAGAACTACGTGGGCTGGGTCGGAGGGGAGTCGGCGCGTGGGTTGCCGGCGATCGTCGACGGGATTCACATGGTGTTTGGGGGCGGTGGCAGCTCTCCCTTTGGGGCGGCCACGCCCCCGGGGCAGGCGACCTTCTCGATGCTCTACGTCGAGCCTAACGGCCCGCCGTCGTCCAGCGCGGTGGTGTTTGAAGAGGGATGCCAGGCGATGAGCCTGACCACGCCGGGGGCGTGGACGGGGCGCGATGCCGAGAACCCCTTTGTGGGCGGGCAGCTGCGCCTGGATGTGGCGCGGGAACCGGGTTGTCATCGCTATGTGTTTGCGGCCACGGATACCTATGGGGTGGGGCATACCTACCCGACCTACGGCTCGCTGGGCGCGGAGGTGGGCCCGGATGGGGCGGTGCTCGTCAATACGGAGGCCTGCCCGATCTGGAGCCCGGCGCGGCCTTCGCTGGCGTGTCTGGAGCCGGCGCTCGGCTGTCAGGAGGGCGATGAGCGCCCCTGTTACTCAGGGCGCGAGGCAACGTTGGAAGGGGCTGCCTGTGAGCGTGGGGTGGAGCGCTGTGAGCAGGGCTGGTGGTCAGGGCAGTGCGATGGGGAGTCGACGCCGGATGCCACCGAGCGCTGTTCGGATGATGGCAGCGGTGGCACGCCGCCGGACTCGGGCGGTGGCGCGGGCGACGAGGACGGGGAGCAAGAGGGCTGTGGATGCGCGAGTTCCGGGGCTCCGGGGAACTTCGGTGGGGTGCTTCTGGTGGTCGGTTGGATGGCTGTGTGGCGAGTGCGACACAGGCGTGCGACAACTTCGCCGGTGGAGGCGTTTAAAATCGGTTGACCTACGGTTGAGAGTGGTCATCATAGGGGCCGATGTAGGCGCAGAGGAGCGCCCGCTCACCATCCTCATGGCTGTAAGAAGGAGTTATTTATGGCGTTCATTATCGCCGAACCTTGCGTCGGCTACTGCGATACCTCGTGCGTGGAGGTCTGCCCGGTGGATTGCATCCACGGGCCGATGCCGGTTGAAGAGATTCAGGAATTGAAGGCGGCGGGCGAAGAAGCTCAGCTGGCCAAGATTCAGCTCTACATCGATCCAGATATCTGCATCGATTGCGGCGCCTGTGAGCCGGAGTGCCCGGTGGAGGCGATCTTTGAAGAAGATGAGCTCCCCTCGAAGTGGTCGGAGTTCACCGAGAAGAACGCCGAGTATTTCCAGGGCTGAGCACTCGCGCTTGTCCTAGAGAGGCCCGCCGCATCGCCCGTATACGGAGCTGAAGCGACGGGCTTTTTCTCAGGTGCGTGGATGCCGCCTTTGCCCCAGATAACCTCTTGATGAGAGTGGCGTACCGCTGCAGGCGGGAGCGGCGCTCCGGGAGCTTTGCCGATGTCGAAGATTCATATTGTTGATGAGGTCGCCCACGACCGGGCGAAGGTGTACGAGACCTTCAAAGACCAGATGGTGGAGCTGGTGCCCTACCTGCCGGATATTCAGACCATTGAGGTCAAGGATCGTCAGGAGATCGACGACAGCACGCTCAAGGTGGTTAACTTCTGGAAGGCCAACGCCGATGAAGTGCCGAAGTTGGCTCAGAAGTTCATTAAGCCGGAGATGCTGGAGTGGACCGATAACGCCACCTGGCACCTGGATGAATGGAAGGTGGAGTGGGTGATGGAGGTGGGCTTTTTGCCGGAAGCGGTGACCTGCAAGGGCATCACGACCTATGTGGATAAGGGCAATGGCCGCACCGAGGTGGTGATCGATGGGGAGTTGACCGTCGATGCCAGAAAGATCCCCGGGGTGCCGCGTCTGGGGGCGGGCGCCATCGGGAGCGCGGTGGAGAGCTTTGTGGTGAAGTTGATTACCCCCAACCTCACCCAGGCCAACCGCGGTCTTGAGCGTTACCTGGCCGACCAGTAAGCGCGACGCGCAGCATCACGAGAGGAGCGGGGCGGCCGATGAGGCCGCCCCGTTTCTTTTTTTGGGGGGCGGCGGGGCAGATCCGATGCGAGCGCAGGAGGCGCAGTCCATGGCGCGACAAGGAGCGGAGCAAAGGAAGAAAGACCCCGGGAGGAGGTTGAGCTCTCGACGGCTGGCCCGGGAGCTGGAGGCGGAGTTGGCCCGCGAGGACCTCGATGACATCGGGCTTTTGGCAACGATGGAGGCGCTGGCCGAGCGTCAGCCGGCCTTTGGGCTGCTGACCGGGCTGTGGGGGCCGGCGCTCTACCGACGTCACCGAGCGCTCTTTCGCGGATTTATTTTACGGCGCTTTCGCAGCGCGGGTTACGACCCGGGAAGGGGCGCCTGGCGAAGCGCTCCCTGGCATGGAGAGTACGAGGAGGAGCTGGAGCGCTGGCTTCAGCTGGCGGAGAGCCTGGAAGATGCCGAGATGTTTCGTCGGCTCTACCGCTGGCGTCTGAGTGATGGCGAGCCCATCGGGCCCCGGGCGGTGGGGCGCTGGCGTGGCGAGCTCTGCGCGCACTTTGTGGATGCCCGTGGGCGGGGGGCGCGGCTGCGCGTGCTTGAGCGCTACGATCAGCCCTTTGAACTCAATGAGGCCAGCGCGCGTTGCCTCTATGAGGCCGACGCCGAAGCGGCCCGTGATTACATCGCCGCCCGGCTCGCCAGGGTGCCGGTGCATCGGCGTCGCCTCTGGATTCAGATGCGGCGCGAGGCCCGGCGACGCGGAGACTGGCCCTTTGCCCGGGAACTCTACCGCTTGCAGGTCTCTCCGGCGCAGTGGCGCCGGGATGTGGAGGCGATGGCCCACCATGTGGGCGATCCCTCGGAGCTGGTGGGCTGGCTGGAGGAGCATCATCCGCAGGGGATGTTTGAGGAGAAGGGGGAGGTCTTTTTGATGCTGGTGCGAACCCGTCAGGTCGATGTGATGCCCTACGTGCGTCGCCACCTGGGAGAGGTCTTTCGTGGGGTGGGGAGTGCGGCGGTGATGCGGGCGTTTCTCGATGAGATGGCCCGTCGGAATTGGTGGGGAGTGTGGGCACAGGTGCTGAGGCAGTGGAGTTCCCAGCCCGCCTACGAACGCGAAGTGGTTGGGCTACTCCACGATCACGAACTCGCCGACCGCTCGCGTCGCCGCCGTCTGCAGCTGCTGGGGCGAGTGGGGGATGAGGCGGAGGTTCACCCCTTGAGTGATGCGACGGCGGTGGCGCTCTACGATCGCTACCCCGGGTTGGTTCGCGGTGTGTTTGCCGAGCGGGTGATGCCTACAGCGGTGCAGGGGTACTCCCGGTTGCTGGCCCGGGCGATGGAGGCCAATGATCGGGAGCTCATCGATCGCATGGCGGCTCGCCAGCTCACCGAGACCCCGCGCTTTGGGGTGGTGGAGGTGGTGCGCACGATGGAGCGTCTGACGCAGTATTATCGCGGGGAGCTCGACGCGCCACGAGCGTTTGCAAAGCGGGCTGTGCGTATCTTGAGTGGGCTCGACGCGGAGGTGCGCTGGCGTCCGGGGCGCCTGCTGGAGAAGAACCCGCTGGCGCGCCTCTTTCTGGTGGAGGCGTTGCCGGCCTACCTGCTGGATGAGGCCTGGATTGGGGCCCTGCTGCGCGCGCCGGCGTGGTACGTGCGTCGGGCGGCCTGTGAGGCGCTCTGTTTGGGGGAAGAGCAGTTGGCCGGGCGTCGCGCGCGCCAGTGTGTGCGTCAGGCGATGCCGGGGCTGGGAGGGCGTCACCGGGCTGAGCGCCGCTGGGCGGCGCGGGCCGTTGCTCGCGGGGTGGCCGATGCGGAGAGCGCCCGCGATGCCATCTGGGTGGCTCAGGCGGTGCTGGAGACCGAAACCCTGGGGGGGCGCGTCGATGGGGAGCTGGTGCGTCTGATCGCGATTCTCAGCGAGCGCTGGCCCCGGGCGGCTCATCAGGCAGCCCACTGGACAGGGCCCGGGCCTGCGCGGGGTTGAGCATGTGGAGGAAGGCCAGGCGGCCCTCCAGTTCCAGGCGCCAGGCCGGGTGGGATTCGCCTCGGGCTTGGGCTCGGGCATAGCGATGGATGGCGGCGCGGAGCCGCCGCCGCTCCTGGCGGGAGCGCCCGAGCACCTGGTTGACGATCACGCCGGCGACCTGTTGGCGTTGGCCCTGGCGCTGCACCCGGGTTTTGTGGCTGGCGAGTTCGAAGCCTTCTTCGACGACGATTTGGTGGGTCAGGCGCAGCAGTGAGCCGAGCACCTGCGGATCGTCGCCTGAGAAACTCAGGTCGTCGGCGTAGCGGGTGTAGGTGAGGTTGAGGCTGCGGGCCAGCCCGTTGAGGCGGCGGTCCAGGCGGTAGGCGATGGCGTTGGCCAGCGCCGGACTGGTCGGCGCCCCCTGGGGCAGGGTGCGCGAGCCTACCGGGGCCCAGCGCACTTCGCCCTGGACCTGCACCGGCTGGCGAGGGGCCTCGGTGCATAAGAGCGCCAGGGTGGAGGCCACCTCCCAGCCATAGCCCATCGCCAGCAGGTAGCCGCGCACGCGGCCCAGGTGGAGGCTGCCGAAGAAGTCCTTGAGATCCAGGCTCAGCACAAAGGCCTTGCCCAGGTGGGGGCGGGCGTTGGTGGCGATGGAGCGCCCGGGGACAAAGGCGTGGGCGGCGTCATGCACCGGGAGCCGGTGGAGCGCCAGGGCCAGCAGGCGGCGTTGCAGGGCTTTGAGGCGGGGCAGGGGGGCGAGGATCGCGCGGGAGGCGCCGCTGCGTCGGGGGATGTTGAAGCTGATGTAGTGGCGGTGGGGATCGGCCAGGCGGTGGCAGGCAAAGTGGTAGAGTTCGGGCGTGCTCAGGTCAAGATCGGCAGCCAGGGCCTGGTCGTTGCGCCAGAGCGGGAGCCCGTGGCGCTTGAGGCGGGCGCTACGGGTGCGTCGGAGGCTCTGCGCTGGCGTGTGGGTGCGCAGCGAGGCGGTAAAGCGGCGGTTATGCGTAGCGGAGGGGGGAGACGAGGGCGGTGCGGAGTCGGGCGCCGGCGTGGGCGTGGAGTCGGGCTGGGTGTCGGTGTGAAGCCAGTCGCGAAGGCGTTGCCACAGGCTCATAAGGACTCCGGGGAACTCGGTCGAGGGAGGAGTCACCGGCCAGGGCGACCTGCGACGCTCTGGGCCCGCTTTTCCCACAGTGTGGGAAAACCGGCGAGGAGATCGGAGGATGGTGCCGCCGCGGCGAAACGCACGCGGCTGAAGCTGGCTCGCGACCGGTGACCGCTCCCAGAGAAAAAATGAACACCGAGGGGGGCTTCTCCAACTTCTGCCGACCTGTCGCGGCCCCCTCCTTACGAGAGTGGCTGCGTGCGAGTCAGGGGAGGTCCGGGGCCTGATTGAACGCCTCGAGAAGCGGGCGATAGCCGGCAAATACGTTGGGGTAGCGCAGTTTTACCCCGAGCTCTTCGGTGAGACGCGTGTTGTCGACGCGGGCGCTGTGAGTCCAGAAGCCCACGGCCAGGGGGGAGGCGGTGAGGGCGTAGTCTTCAAGGCTGATGCTCTCGGGCATGGGGAGACCGGTGGCCTCACAGACAAAGCTCACCAGCTCATGGACCGCAAAGGGCTCGCCGTCGCTCACGTTGTAGGCTCGCGAGTTATGGGTGTGACGGGTAGCGGCGGCCAGTGCGGCCTGGGCAAGATCTTCGACGTGGATGCGGTTGGTGATCTTTTTGCCCCCGTCGACCAGGGCGTAGCGCCCGCTCTTGAGGCGGGTGAGGATCGTGCGGCCGGGACCATAGATGCCGACGATGCGCAGCGTGCTGGTGGTGACCCCGGGCGCCTTTAGCAGGGCCTCTTCGATGTCCCGGCGCATCTTTCCCTGGTCGCGGTTGGGGTGCAGGTCGGCGGCTTCGTCGATCCAGGCCCCCTGGTAGTCGCCGTAGACCGAGGTGGAGGAGAGGTACACAAAGCGGGTGCAGCCTTGGTCTTTGGCGGCCTGGAGCAGGTTGAGCACCGGGGCGACATGTCGGGCGGGCTCGGGGGATGTAGCGGGCTGATGCTCTTTAAAGAGGGGGGGCACCGAGTAGATCAGCGCGGTGTCGGCGTCGATGTGAGGGAGAAGTGCGCTCGGATCGCCGAGAGCATCCCATTCCAACACCGTGGCGCCCAGGTCTTGCAAATCCCGCTGGCGCTGCGGATTCGAGGTGGTGGTGTGGAGTTCGAAGCCTAAGTGGTTGGCTTGTCTGGCGATTTCCAGTCCGGTGTAGCCGGCGCCGACGATCAGGAGTCTGGTGGGGGGCATGGGGCCTCGATTTTTTTTCAGAAAAAGAAGAAAAAGGGCTTGTCGGGTTTCAGGGGTCGTGTTACTCAGAATGCCCGACGCGGGGCGTATAACTCAGCGGGAGAGTGCTTCCCTCACACGGAAGAAGTCCCTGGTTCGAATCCAGGTACGCCCATAGCAACAATTCAGCGCTATAGCTAGCGATAAGAGGCCTCACTCCGGTGGGGCCTTTTTTCGTTTGGGGGGTAATGTTTACCCCGGCGTTTGCCCTAAATGCTCGATCATCCGGTTGAGGGCGCCCGACTTGTAGTCGAGTGAGATGTGCGAGTAGTGGATCGTCATCTCGTCGGTCGAGTGCCCGGTCATCGCCTGGAGCACGTGCTTTTCCACACCGGCTTCGAGCATCAGGGTGTTGAAGGTACGCCGCATATCGTGAGGCGTGATACGTGGGATGCCCGGCGTCTTGCAGGTCTGCGTGAGCTGTCGCGAGTTTTGAGGGGAATAATGAAAATTCTTACAAGTGCGTTAGGCTTCTGATCATCTGCCGGCCTAATGCAGGTGTTTGTCAGGGGAGCCAGTGCTTGGATGGAGCAAAGCGGAACTCTCCGCGTTAGCGTGCAGCGCAAACGCAGAAGGAGTTGGCGGAGACGTCTGGCGTTCACTTCTCTCGGTGTTGCGTTGGGAGCGTTATGGTGAGGGCCCCGAGCTTGCCTGGCCGAGCTCACCGAAGCCTTCGGCGTCGAAGTCGACGACCTGGTGGGCGAGCAGGCAGCGACGCCGGGGTCTGGTCGGGCGCCGCTCGAAGAGGAGCGCCGGACCAACCCACTGCTAGCGAGGTGAACGCGTGGCGTGATAAGTTGGGGCTCTCCGATGAACCCGTACCTGCACCTTATTCTGGCGATCCTGCCTTTGTTCAGGAAAGACGAAGGCAGCGCCCTGGTCAGGCGCCAGCAGCTGAACGACGACGCGAACCTGCCCGGTAAGCTGGTGGATGAGCGCGGCCCGGCGGTGTTGGAGAGCAAGTGGGTGGGGGCAGTAGGGTGGGTGTTTCGGTTGGTGATGCCTTAAAGTTAATATTTTTATGGAGAGTAATGTGGAAAAGAAGTCCGTGAAAAGGAATGTTCTGATTGGTCTTGCGGTTGCGTTTTCTTCGTGCATGGTGTGCGGCGTTGTGGGCCAGCTTGTTGCTCCACCCGCAGATGGTGAAGAGGGGCAGTCGACCCTGGCGAAGCAGGCTGACCAGAGCACTGGATCGAGCCAGGAAGAACGATGGGAGGAGTACCAACAGGAGTTGCTGAATCGTTTTCCCGGCCCCGATGAGCAAAGGTTGTTTATCCGTCAACATCAAATTAGGTTTAATGTTTGGAAGAAAGAGGATAATCAGCTTCGTAAGGCGGAAGTGGTTCAGAGTGCAGAGAAGTGGTCTGAGCAGTTTTGGTCTAAACGTAATAATAGGGTGGAGGGGTGGAAAGGTGTAGTTCAGCGTATATCTGGAGGTGCAGAAGATGCGTCAGTCATAATTGGTGCCGATGATGGCCGAAGAATTGGTGCTTATCAGATGGAGTTTCGGGCGGGGTTGTCGCTTTTGCGTTTGTCCGACGGAATTCCGGCAGATAGTCAAGCGTATCAAGCACTCAGGGATTTAGAGCGTGGGGATTGTGTTGTGTTTTCTGGGGAAATACAACCTAAGCTGAGGGGGCATTTGCGTTCTCCTGATTACACACTTCAGAGGTTGGATGAGATTCGGGCGTGTGATTGATCGAGATGCTGTTGATTTTTAGCGCGATCAGTCGGGGCTTATGAAAGTACATTTTACTGCAACTAATCCTGGAGATCCTGCCCTTGTTTGGGATGGGTGAAGGCATCGTCCTGGTGATTAGGCGGCATCTGGTCGACCGCGCACGTCCCCGGGGGGGGCTGGTCGATGCGCACTGGCCGGCGGTGTTGGAGAGCAGGTGGGGGGCGTTTGGGTTGGTGATGCCGGCGTGGGGAGGGCGCCCCTCATGATTGATCATATCTCCTTCATCATCTGCCTCGCGATCAAAAAAAACTCTTCCAACTCCAGCAGATAAGTCCAGCGCCTGTCAGCATGCCGGGACGTTGTTTTTGATGTACCCGCCGAGCGAGGCGACCGCGGCCACGATGCGTCCGGCGGTGGCTTTTCGCTTCATAATTTTGGGGCGTTTCATCCTCAGAATCGTAAGTTGTGTGGGTGTGATCCAGCCGCAGCCTTCGACGTCTTCGTGGTTGCGACCAGGTAGCGGATCACAAACAGATTCCAGGCGACCATCGCCTTTACGCTCAATGTGGCAAGCCGAGTATGGGCGCTTCGATGCTGCGAATTTAAGTAGGTTGAACCGGTCTTAAGTGACTTAAAATACTCCTTAATTTGCCAGCGGGCGCGGTCCAGGTCGACGATGTGACCGCAGTTCTCGTCGGTGTCGATCGCGCGGGCGGTGACGGGCAGCCAGCGTACCGGAGCTTTGCCTTTTGGCGTGCGGACCTCGCAGACTTCGACGACATTGACGTCGAAGCGCACGGGAGAATTGGCCGCGGGCAGGTGCTCGGGACAGCGAAGCTCGATTCGGGGGGCGCGGATCTTGAAACGCGCGCTCCGAAGACGACGCGCTCGGTGAGACGTGTGGGCCTTGTGTTTAGGGCGCGCCGAGAGCTCAACGGTGCGTGTGGACTTCGATTATTTAACTGAAGCGTACCCGCAAAACCCCTGCTGATTGGCTCGAAGATGTGAGAGATTTTCGCGCGCGAGTTCGTCGTGAAGTGCAAACAACAACTCGCTGGTATCGTGCGCAATCAGCACCGTGTGAGACTGCGCACTGCGCCGGGTGGTCTTGTCAAAAGGTGGCTCAAGCAGGTCGATCCGCCCGAATAAGCAGCCGCGCATCACACCAGACGCTCCCGACGACCACCGGCCACCTCGTGACCGGTAGGTCGTCGGGCTTTCGCAAAAAAATCGCCTCTCATGTCCGTCCGAGACATCGACGTCGCCCTTTCAGCATGAGGTTCGTCGGCACATCCCTCCTCCCCGTCACCCCCACCATCCTCAGCCCTTAAGCCGGCTTCATCTTGCCGTGCACCGCCAGCCACACACAGGGCGGTTCGCTGCTTGTCGCCACCACCCGATGGCGTCGATGCGCCTCAATGAATACCGCACTCCCCGCCACCAGTTGTGTCTGCGTGCCGTCCTCCCACTCCAGCGTGGCTTCGCCCTGCATAAGCAACACCCACTCATCGAGCTCCTGGTCGTACCACGCGCCCTCGGGTGTGCGGTGTCCGTGGGAGATGATCCGCTCCACGCGCAGCCCCTCTCCAAGGGCCAGCGTCTCAAAAAACTCGTCATTGCGCGGCAACGCATCCGGGATATCGAAAAACGCTTTGGGCTTGCGGGTCATGCGCTAACTCCAGTCATTGAGGTGAAAGGCCGGGGTCCTTCTCCACGGATCATGGTGGTTTACGCCGGCGCATTCAACGCCCATTTACCCCCCCACGTTTTTGCGTTGCATACCGTCCGAGACACGGACATCCTCAGGCATTCCTGAGCCTCGTCGCGCATTCATCCCCCTGCCATGAATACCCAGGGGGAAATGCCGACTGAGAGACGGACCAACCCAACCCAAGTCATGTTAGCGGGGAGCGCCGTTTTGAGTGGTGCGTGATGGTCCAACCCTATCGTCGGGGCCTTGAGGCGTTCGAAGCCTTTGCGCGCGGGTATAAAAATGAGAGCCCACGGACGGCAAGCCTGGGGGCGCTCTTATTTTGAGTACCCTGCGACGCTACCGCGACTCTTACGCCGCTCCATCATTCGCATCCCCATTCATTATAAGTAAAATTCCTCATAGGCCCTTCAAAGCTGCCTCGGAGCGAGTTGACATAGGATCCACAGCCCTCTGGAATCCCGCAGCAATCCCCGGCTGCAAGATCGGTCGTGGCGGAGAAGTGGCCGGTGAAATAGTCGCCGGAGTCGGACGCTTGAATCGTGACCGACTTAGAGCCGGGGCAAATTCCATAATCCGACATATAAAGCTCATTATCATCGCCCAGACGTGTGAGCTTGAGGCGCACCTGGTCTCCCGTATAGGTTCCCGGTCCCTGGTAGTTAAGAATGGTGAGCGTGGCGCAGCTCTCCTGCGGCCCCACACGAATCACCAGGCTCCCATCCTGGCCCATCGGGTCGACCGTCGTGCCGCAACCCGCCGCCTCCCCCGCGCCGGACACCGGCTGCCCTTCGTAAACCGGCACGTGCAGATAGGACCCGGACATCTCTGCGTAGCCCTGCCCATCACAGACTCTTGCTTCACTCAACACTTTGACCCGGGCGATGCTCTTACCATCTCCGCCGGGAAGGGCCAGGTGCACAATAAGGGCGGCTTCGTACGAGAGCTCATCGAACCCCCCTGTAAGAGGTGTTGTCAGCGCGAAGCGATAGCTTGTCGGGGACACTTTCTCGGCGTCTTCCACCAGCGTCCAACGTGTCGGGATGGATCGGCCATCCAGTTCAAGCGTCAGCACGAATTCGTCAAGACGCTCTTCATCTTCGGGAATGCCATCCACGACGACGTTCACACGCAAGTCGTTGCCGTCGCGAATGCGGCCATAGTCGACCGTGCGGCCAAACGCCTCCCCGGTGTGGGCATCGTGCAGTTTGACGATCTCGCGAATGCGTTGATCGGTGCCTCCGGCGGCTAACAACGTGGTATTTGTGTACTCTTCGGTACCGTCAGCATTCACGCAATAAAGCGCACGATCCGGCCCATTCTGGGCTCGGTCCACGGCCACCGAGGAGGGAAGACCCTCTGTTCCTAGCGCTGCGTAGAGCCTGGTTGAGATCTCGACCCCTGAATTGGTCGAGGCAAAGTCGTCGTACCCGAGAACCGTGTTGTTTCCGTCGGCAAAGGGAAAGGCGAACCCTCCTTGATGTCGAAAGGTTTTGCAGCCCGAAAAGAAGATGAACTTATTCTCCAACGTGCCCTGGGGATACTGCTGGCGAAAGAAGTCCGGGGTCAGCATCACGACTCGGTCGGTCGCGCATTTATCCTCAGCGAGACAGTTGGATTCGCCTCCTAACCCTGGTGGAATCAGCGCAATTTCTACCCCGGGTAAGGACTTAATGTCGTCTCGGGGCGCCGTAGCTAAAGGCGGCGTGATACCCGGAATGCTCAGGGTGATGGGCACGCCGGGTCTCGTCCACAGATCGCCCTCCTCCATGATCGAAGGTCGTGTCTCCGCGACCCAGACGCGCCGCTCCACGGTCATGCAAGGCCCGGAGGCGTCGGTGAGTTTTGCCTCAAGGGTGAACCTTGAAGCTACATCGGATTGAAATCTCGCCTTCATCCCGTGGAGCGTGAGTGTCGGGGCGTGCTCGCCACCGGATACGACTTCCCATTGCAAATCCGGGGGCTCATTGAGACGCAGCCCCGTAGAAATGATGGCAGAGCACCGGGCGTCGGCCAAAGAGATATCGTCGTCATCCTCGCCGAAACCTCCTACTACCACCTCGCGTTGGTCAAGGCGCCCCACCAACACGCCGTCCTCCCCCACACAAATGACGTCTCCATGCGTCGAAACCTGGATCAGGTCGTACCGGCTCCATCCCAGAAAATTTTGCAGAGAAGGTTGAGGGCCCACCAGATACTCCACGACCTCGTAGTCTTCGAGCTGTTTGAGCACGTCAACGGCAGGCTGGGCAGAAGCCAGCCCATAAGGCGATACGATACGCGCCCGTTTGGGATAGGGGGCCATCCGATCGCGATGGACCACGTCTTCCCGATCACTCAACAAGCTCTGGCGGGCCTGAGAGAGGGACATCTCCAGAGTTTCTTCCGAATCAGGTAATGCTCGGATGGCCGTTGGATTGTGGAGCGAATTCATCACCCAGGTACGGCGTCCCTCCGGGAGTCGAAACCAGAGGCTAGTCGGGCCAGCCACCGCCTCAGCGACATCGACCTCGTCCACGAGCCAATCGAGGATCTCCTGAGTGGACTGTCCCTCGCGCTGCCTCTCGATGATCTGGTGGCCAATGGCCTCGCTTTGCGCTCGCCGCTCAACACCCTCTTCAGCCAGGCTGCAGGGGTAGCCGAGCGCTTCGCATTCCAGCATCGGTGGTGTTCTCTCCTCAGAGACTGGGTCGTCCTCCGGCTCGGACGAGCATCCGGCGAGCAACCACGCACCGGTGATAGCGAACCCTAATGTTTTGAGCGCAGCGTGTCGGACGACCATCGTATCCTCTCACTAACAGACATTGTATTCGGCGGAGGAGATCACCAGACAGGGCGCCGCACAGCGAGTTTAGCGACTGGTCGGAGCAAGCTCCAACGCACCGTGGCTGCGGCCAGTACCACCGCCAAGCATCTCAACACATAAAAACCAACCGGGGGATACGCAAGAGTACATGTTTATGGGGGGCAGGAGCATAAAAGTTGATTGGGGATTACGCAAGAGTGTGTGTTCATGCGGGGTATCGAGAGTTGAGGGTGACGCGGAGGCCGAGGGGCCGGTAGTCGTATTGCATCGATCGGGAGTCGATTCAGGGGAAGTGATCATGGGGGAAAGCGGAACTTTGTCGGTTTGGCGACGACCTACCGGTAGTCGCACGACGTCCCGTTCTGAAGCGGGTGATGGGGGGCGCGATCGACGAGTGTGATGTTTTACGTCGATCTGATGCGCGAAAAGCCGACCTCGGGTGGGGTCGGCTTTTGAGCTTTGATTCAATGTCTTCGCCACGGGGGGCTGACGTGCGCGCGGTGATGGTTCCTCAGTACACGGCCTGGAGTTCAGTGCAGCAGCTGGATTCGGTGCAGCTGTTCGCGGCGTCGTCATCTGCGATTTCGCTGCAGCCGGCGTCTTCCTCGCAGGAGGCCAGGGCAGTGGCGGCGTTATGGCAGGCCTGGTCGACTCCGCGGCTGTCGAGGCAGCCCAGGGGGCGGATGTTGCAGGCGGTCGGGTTGAGGCCGCCAGAGCATCCATCGTCACTTATCACGCAGTTGAAGCTGCAGGTCGTCAGGCACTCGGCGTAGGGGCGGCAGACTCCGTCGTCGCTTTCGCAGAACTCGTAGCCCTGGCAGGCCGGTGGGCTGGTTGTGGTTATCGTCGGGCTGCCCACTGTCGTTGTCGACGGGGGCCTCGGTCGGCCGGCAGTTGGGCGAGCCGGTCATCGCGCAGACCACCCCGTCGAGGTTCCCGCGGCGAGGTTCAATTTCCTGGAAGCCAAGACCCTTGATGTTGATGATGGGGGTATCGAGGCAAACCCTCCTGGGAGGTACATTCAGGCTTCGCTTGATCGTGGGAAGTGGTTTGCCGTGGGCCGCGTCCCGGATAAAGGTGTATTGAGCGCAAGCAGGAGAAGCTTGCCGGGCTGCGCAAGGAGCCGCGCGCGAACCAGTCTGGCTTCGAGTTATTTTGAGATGCTGAATCGGGGGAGTCATCCTGCGATGTCTATATCGTGGCGAGCAGGCCGGTGATTTGCGCGCGCAATCATGCCGAATCAGCGTTTTTGGGATGAGGTTGATACATATGGGTAAGAGAGGCGAACCCGAGCGCCTCCCTTTTTGACGACCGACAATCCGCCAGGGCGCGCGCATGTTCCCTGCTGTTGAGTAGGTCCCGCGATGCTTCGCTTACGAGCACTTGCCACCACACCTGTAGAAGAACTCTCATCCCTTCTTCGGGTTCGCTCACTAGCTTCACACAGCCCCCTTTCAGGGCGTGTCGTGACATGATGCGCGGAGTCTGGTAAGGATGCACGTTGACTTTCGTCCAACCTGGAGAGGGGCGAACATCGCCGAGAGAGCCCGGGTGGCGTTGACTTCCCGTGGCGAATGTCGCGGGAGCGTTTCGAGCGATTTAATCTCGTGCCCGGATGGCGGCTCGAGCCGATAGGTGGTGTTATGGAACTACAAGGGTCGAATCAATCTAATGATATGAACCAAGATGAGTTTGATGACTGTGGAAAGTCACATCACTCGATCATGACTGCCAGCGGTTGGGTGTTGTTGATCTGGGTGGTGATTTTGGTGTTTCTGGGGTTTATGGGCATGTTGGCAGGTATAGAAATGGCCAGCGAGGCTGGGGAAGAGAGGTTGATTGAGGCGCAACAGAAATAGCCTCAGCACACTCGTGACGTTGTGCCAGCGGTGCCCGAGCAGAGCGATGTGGGGTGTGATTCTCGGGGTAGGTGAAAAGCTTGCCTGCTCAGCCCCTCCAACACGCCCGTAGCCCGCCATTGCCGGCGGGCTTTTTCATTTCTTGCCTTTTGTTGGGGGCCTCGCGACCGACTCCGGGGTGGGCAGGCGTTGTATCGAGTGCAGGAGGCTCAGGGATCGCGCTGGCCGGGATGGGAGTGTGAGTGTTACCTTTTGTAAAGCAACTCCCCCCCCACCCCTGCTCCGGAGCGCGACGATGAATGAGGCGACTCAGATCCTGGCGGCAAGAGAAGAGGATGCGAGGCAGCACCTGGTGGCGCTGATCGAGGAGCTGCAAGCGAGCGTGGGCGCTGCGGGGGGTATCTTTGCGGAGGTGCGTCAGGTGGAGGGAGCGCTGCACTGGGCTCGGCCGGTGAGCTGTGGGGCCGGTGGGTGGGAGTCTCGGATCGATGGGGAGAGTGTAGGCGAGGAGCTGGCGCAGGAGATTCAATGCCCGGCGGAGCGGGATTTTTGCCGCTTTACCGGACGCTGCGATCGGGGGGAGGTGCATCCGGAGTGGATCGCGGCGTTGTCCGGGGCGTCAGATATGGCGGGGCTGCTCGTTTATCGGGAGAACGCGTTGGTGGGCTGGCTGGGACTCTTGCGCCACGTGGGGACCTACGCGGCGGCGGAGCTGGCGGCGCTCTCGGAGTGGGTCGGGCAGGTGGGGGATGTCGTGCGGGCGTACGGATGGGCGGTGGACCAGGCTCAGGCCGGCTACGACGGTTTGAGTCTTATTTACGCCTCGGATGGCCGGCTTCTCTATCAGACCCAGGCGCTGCCGCCTTCGCTGCGTGTCGCCGATCTGGAACGTATGGTCCGGCATGGCGAGCCGGTGGCGAGCCGGGTGGTGCGCGGGGGCTGGGTGTTGCGGGTTCGGCTGCTGGCGGGGGCGTCGGGCGCGGGGAGGTTGGTGGAGGTGGCGCCGGCCCGACGAGCGGAGCGCGCGCCGGATTTTGCGCTGACCCCGATGCAGCGTCGCGTCGCCGAGTACGCGTGTTCCGGGGCGACCATCGCCGAGATTGCCCGGGCGATGGAGCGGAGTCCTCACACCATCAAGACCCATCTCAAACACGCCTATGAACGGCTCGGCGTGGCCAGTCGACTGGAGTTGGCGGCGCGTCTGGGGTAGCGGTGGCCTAGATGCGTGGCGAGCTCGTCATCGGTGGGGGCAGTGCCGGTCGATGCTCGTCGGGGCCGAGGTGGTGTTGGTGTTTTCACGGAGAGGTCGTGCATGAGGAGAGAAAAACTTAAGCAGGGCGCGCTGATCGTGGCCCTGGGAGCGCTGGTGGGGTGCGCCTCGGGAGCCGGGCCGCAGGTGGCCGCGGACGAAGCATCGGTGGAGGCGTCGCGGGAGGAGGGGCAGGTGTATGAGGTGCGCTCCGAAGAGGTGAGTTTTGAGGCGGCCGGGACTCAGGTGCATGGAACGCTGGTACTCCCGGTGGTGGAGCGACCGGTGGCTGCGCTGGTGCTGGTGGCCGGGAGCGGCCCCACCGATCGCAACTGGGAGAGCCCGCTTTTGCCCGGAGAAAATGGTTCGGCCAGGCTCCTGGCCGAGGCGTTGGCTGAGCGCGGGGTGGCGTCGTTGCGCTACGATAAACGAGCCACCGGCCAGACCGCGCTCCCCGGCGCCTTGAGCTGGTCGGACTATCAGGAGGAGCTCGCCGGAGCGGCAGCTGTGCTGGCGGGACGCGAGGAGGTCGACGCCGGGCGCGTGTTCATTGCCGGGCATAGCGAGGGGGGCGCGCATGCGTTGCGGGCGGTGGAGGAGGGGCGCGTGGCGCCGGCCGGGCTGATCTTGCTCTCGAGTTCGGGCCGCTCGCTGGGGGAATTGATCCAGTGGCAGCTCGAGGCTCAGCTCTTGGATGCAGGGGTGGAGGCGTCCCGGGTGAGGGCGCAACTGGGGCGCCTTGATCAGGCGCTGCGTACGATCGCGGCAGGTCAGCGGGTGAGGGCCGCGCAGGTGAGTCCTTACCCCGGGGTGGTGCAGCTGGTGCAGGCGCTGCAGGCGGAGGAGGGCCGGGCGTTCTCCGCGGAGATCCTGCTGTGGGAGCCCACTGCGGCGCTGGCCGGGCTTGATGCGTCGATGCCGGTGTTGGTGCTCAGCGGGGAGCGTGACCTTCAGGTCGATCCCCAGCTCGATGCGCGCGCGTTGGCCGAGGCTGCGCGCGGCGCCGGGCTCGATGTCACGCTGAGTCTGATACCGCTGGCCGATCACGTGCTCAAGGCCCAGGAGACGCCTCGCGAGGAGCTCACCGCGCAGCACGCGCTGCTCTACAACGAGGCTTCGCGTCGTCTCGACCCTCAGGTGGTCGACGCGCTACTGGACTGGATTGAGGCGCGCTGAAACCCGGTCGGCTGCGGTGGCTGTGCGACACAAACAAGCGCGCCGGTAAAGGCGCGCTTGTTTGTGTGAGGGGCCCGGGGGCGCCTGGTTGCAGTTGGGAGGGGACGCCCGGCCGGGTCTATTGGATTTCGACGCTGACGGTGCGGGTGAGCGTCAAGATGATGCCACCGCCCCCGGTGTCGCCGCCCACGGTGCCGCGAAACTTCATCCGGGTTAGCTCGACCTGGTGGGAGCCCGGGCTGAGTTCGCTGGCGGGCACGGCCAGTGCCATCTTTTCTTCCCGGCGCGAGGTGCGGGTTAACTCGGTGCCGTTGAGCGAGAGGATGGCGAAGTAATTGATCTCTATCGGCTCGTAACTCACGGACAGGTCGCTGGAGTCCGAGTAGCTCCGCCCTTGAGTCGGGGACGTGATGATGTGGGGGGTGACGTCTTCCAGGTCGTGGACGCGGGTGCCGAAGATCGGGCCTTCAAAGCGGGCTCGATAATTCACCGCCAGGCCGGTGACCTCGGCCGTGTAGATGCCCTCGCCCTGGTGCGTCAGATCGACCCAGGTGAAATCGGCGTCATCGGCGGCGTCGGTATCGCCCATGCCTACCCGGGCGGTGGTGATGGGGACCTCCTGCTCGGCGTCCTCGTTGCGCCGGGCCGTGACTTCGGCCCGCAGCGTGTAGGCGAGGGAGTCGGGAGCCAGAGCGTCGTTACCGTTTTCGCTTTCGGCAGGCGGTGCGATCTCGATGTTGAGCGACGTTTGTGCCCATTCAAAGTCAGCGAGGGAGTCCTCGCCGCCGCCATTGGTACCACCGCCATCTGGATCGCCGCCATCGTTGATGACCGGGGGGGCGTCGTCTCCGACATCCTCGGTGTCGGCCTGCCCGGGGGGGGCGTCAGGGTCGGAGCAGGCCGCCAGCACAAGGCTTGCGGACAGGCCGATGGCCAGCCGGCGAACGAGCCAGGGGGAAACATTCATCATCATCGCCTCAAAAAAGCCGTGGGGCCGCGCACTACGCCGGGAGGACGCCTGATGAGGCAGGCGTCGACGGGGCTTCCGGTGAGTGGCGAGTTGAGGGAGCGATGATGACGCTCCCGGCTGCGGGATGAAACTCTCTGCGGTGGGCGAGCCGGAGCCAGGTCTGCCAACCGAGAGGTGTCCCGCATACGGGTCGAGTGTGTCGTTGCCGAGCTTAGATGTGCCGCAACCTGCGTGGGGTCCCCTGAGTATTAGTCGTTATGTTGGAATGAAGCGGTCAGAGATCGTCGGCCAGATGCGGGGGGAGCGCGCCCATCAGCTCGACGAGTTCCACGCGGGTGGAGATGTCGAGGCGGCGATAGATGTGCTTGAGGTGGGTTTTAATGGTGTGGGGACTGCGGTCGAGAAGTCGGGCGATCTCGTCGACCGTCGCGCCGCTGGTGGCGTGGCGAGCCACCTCGATCTGGGTGGGGGTGAGCACGAGTTCGGGCACGATGCGCGGGTAGTTGGCCGGGTCGAGCGTGATCAGGTAGGCCCGCGGGCATCCCAGACCATGCATCGGCGTGACCACGGCGCTCATGCCGGCAAAGTAGCGCGGGGCGTCGGTGGGGTTCAGGGTGAGCTTGTAGAGTTCCTCCCGGTACTCCGAGAGGTACCAGGGCTGGGCCGAGGGGCTGGCATGGAGGAGCTCGCCATCCGGGCTCATCAGGACATAGATGGTGCTCTGGGTATCGTCCTCCAGCTCGGCGCGATGGGCGCGAATGAGGATGTCCTGAAGGGTGGGGACCAGTGGTGAGACCTGGTGGATGGCCGTTGGCGAGAAGGGCGAGCGTGGGGCCAGGCGCCACAGACCAATCCAGCCTACGAAGCGGGCTCCCGAGTAAACCACCAGGCCGATCCAGTCGCTGGCTCCCAGGCGTTTGGGCCAGTCGGCCATATCCAGGAGTTCACCGTCGGGGCCCACAAAATGCAAATCTCGGCGCTGCCGCGCCGAGATAAACTGGGTGCGTTCCTCGGCGGTCGGTCCTCTGATGACCGACTCGAGCAACGAGGGCAATGGGCGATCATGAAGCTCGACCAGCGGGGTGCGCAGCGAGGGGGCGCCGATGATGAGGCTGGTGCCGAGATAGAGGTGGCCTTCGACTTCTCGGGCGTCGAAGAAAACGGCGGCGTCAGCGTCGGCGCGGTCTCGAAGCAGTTTGAGTGCCTCCAGCCGGAGCTGAGTCGCTGCGCCCTCGGGTTGTACAGGGGCAGAAGAAGTGACGATATCGCGAGTCATAGCGCGGGCTCCTTAGGTTGCGAAGGGGAGAGTCGCGTGCGGTGTCCCTTGCCCCCGCAAGGGGCCTGTGAAGGAGTGTCGCACACGGCCCGCAGCACCGATGGGCGGTGCTAACACGTTAGTATAACCGAATTTTTGCGGCGCTGGCTTTACCCCGTTCGGGTGTGCGGGTACGCGGGGACCGGGGGCGGTGTTTAGCTTTGGGCTCACACAGCGTCGGGCAGGGGTTGCCGGCGAGGGTTCAACGCGGAGGTGCCGATGAGCGATCGGGTGGAGGTGCTGGTGATCGAAGACAATCCGGTGCATATGCGCCTGATTGAGAGCCTGCTCAAACGGGGGCTGGAATTGCGGTTCAACGTACGCATCGCCGATCGCGTCGACCAGGGGCTGGCTCTTTATGAGGAGAAGCCTGCCGACGTGGTATTGCTCGACCTGATGCTTCCGGACAGTGAGGGGTTTGATACGTTCACCAGGGTTAAGGGACGGGTCGACCCCACGCCGATCGTGATTTTGACCGGGCTCGACGACATGCAGCTTGCGGTAAGGGCGGTGGAATCTGGGGCTCAGGACTATTTAGTCAAGAGCCAGATTAATGGGGAGCTCTTAAGTCGTTCGGTGCGCTACGCCCTGGAGCGGGCCCGGGCGCGGGCCGGGGAGTGGAAATCGCCGATGCTGCGCCTGGCGCACCAGCAGTTTTTAAAGGCCGCGCAGCTGATGGGGCTCGACGATAATGTGCGCCAGCGCCTGCTCTTTCCGCAGCGCTCCCAGGTGGTTACGCTGCCCTTTCGGCGCGATGAGTATGAGCAGGTGGAGACGGTCTTTGGCTACCGGGTCCAGCATGTGTTGACGATGGGGCCGACCAAGGGCGGGGTGCGTTACCACCACGATGTGAATCTGGGGGAGGTCACGGCGCTGGCGATGTGGATGACCTGGAAGTGTGCGCTGATGCACCTGCCCTTTGGCGGGGCCAAGGGCGGGGTTCGGGTGCGACCGGAGACGCTCTCGCCGCGGGAGTTGCAGCGTCTGACCCGGCGCTACACCTCGGAGATCATCGATATGATCGGGCCCGATAAAGACATCCCGGCGCCGGATCTGGGGACCAACGAGCGGACGATGGCCTGGATGATGGACACCTACTCCGAGCAGGTGGGCCACGCGGTGCCCACGGTGGTCACGGGTAAGCCGGTGGTGCTGGGGGGCTCGCGGGGGCGCAAGGAGGCCACCGGTCGGGGGGTGGTCTTTGTGATTGAGGAGGCGGCCCGAGACCAGGGCTGGCGCCTGGATGAGAAGACCGCGGTGGTGCAGGGCTACGGCAACGTGGGCAGCCACGCGGCACGCTACCTCGATGAGCTCGGGGTCACGGTGGTGGGCGTCAGCGACCATACCGGGGGCTGTTTTGATCCGGGGGGGATCGATTTTGAGCGTCTGGACCGTCATGTGGCCGAGGTCGGGACGTTGGAGGGCTACGCCCAGGGTGATCGGGTCAGCAACGCCGAGTTGCTGGAACTCAAATGCGATGTGCTGGTACCGGCGGCGGTGGAGAACCAGATCACCGCGGCCAATGCCGGGCGCCTGCAGTGCAAGATGGTCGCCGAGGGGGCCAACGGCCCGACCAGCACCGAGGCCGATGAGATCCTTGGCGAGCGTGGGATCCTCGTGCTTCCCGACCTGCTGGCCAACGCCGGCGGGGTGACGGTGTCGTATTTTGAGTGGGTGCAGGGGCTTCAGAACACCATGTGGTCGATGTCCGAGGTCAACGAGCGGCTGCGCAAGCTCCTGACCCAGGCCTACCGTCGGGTGAGTGCTCAGGCGGAGGATCATAAGATCGATCTGCGCACAGCGGCGCTCATCGCCGGGGTGGAGCGGGTGTCGCAGGCCAAGCTGATGCGGGGGCTCTTTCCGTGAAATTCTTCAACTTTGAAGACTCCGAAAGCGCCGGCGAGCAGCCGCGCCGCCGGGGCACCGGGCGCTGGCTGGTGGTGCTGGTGCTGGTGGTCGGGGTGGCGGCCAGTCTGGGCGGGTGGTGGTGGTTGCGGCAGCGGGAGGCCGACCACGTCCGCGGGCAGTTCCAGCGCGACGCGCAGCTCTACGCCAGCAGCGTGGAGCGACGCCTGCTGGAGAAGCGTCTCAACATGCTGGCGATGCTGGCGTTTTACCGGGGCTCTGATGTGGTGGAGGCCGATGAGTTTCGCACCTTTGTGGAGACCTATCTGGAGGGCCGCAGTCAGATCGCGTTGCTGGCCTGGGTGCCCTACGTCAGCGAATCGGCGCGTTCGGCGTTTGAGGCCAGCGCCAGCCGGGAGCTGGGAGAGGATTACGAGATCGTCGAGCCCGGACAGAATGTGGAGCTGATGGCCGCGCGCCCGCGGCCCGATTACGCGCCGACCTTGCATGTGTGGCAGGCCAAAATTTCGGCGAAGCCCGGCTTTAACTGGCTGGCGATCCCGCGGGTGGCCAACGCCCTGAGGCAGGCCCGGGAGACTGGCGAGGTGGTGATGACCGGGCCCATCGATTTGCCCGGGTCCAGTGAGTCTTCGGTACTTTACGGCTTTGTGGCGGCCGTCTCGCGGGAGGAGGGCACCCCGGAGGAGCATTTTGCGGGGTGGTTGATCGGGGTCTTGCATATGCAGGAGGTCATCGCCGAGGCGATGCAGGTGCGTCCGGCCATCGACATTGAGTTTGAGCTGGTCGATGAGAGCGATCCCGGGGAGCCCCGGACGGTGTATGCCTGGTCAGGCGCCGGGGAGGAAGCGTCGACACCCGAGGGGCAGAGCGATGCGGAGTCGGAGGTCTGGCGGGGGCGCTCGGCGGCGGAGCAGGGGTTGGTCTTTCATCGCCCGCTCAACCTGCCCGGACCGAGCTGGGCGCTGGTGGCGCGTCCGACCGAGGCCTATGTGAGCGAGCGGGTCGATCGGAGCACCACAGTCTTTTTGATCAGCGGTTTGTTGGTGACCCTGATCGGCGTGCTCTACGTCAACACCACCGTGGGGCGTACCCGTCGGGTGGAGCGTCTGGTCGATGAGCGCACCGCCTCGCTGAGAGAGCACCGCGAGAAGCTGCGCACCATTGCCATTGAGATGGCCCGCGCCCGTCAGGAGGCCGTGGAGGCGACCCGGGCCAAGAGCAGCTTTCTGGCTAATATGAGCCACGAGATTCGCACCCCGATGAACGGCGTGATCGGCATGGCGGAGCTCCTCCAGGAGACGCAGCTCAACGGCAAGCAGCACGAGTACCTCACCCTGCTCGATCGTTCGGCGCGGGGGCTGCTGGCGCTGCTCAACGACATTCTGGACTTTTCCAAGATTGAGGCCGGGCAGCTGGAGCTCGATCATCGCGAGTTTCGTCCCATCGACACGGTGGCCGAGACCCTGCAGGTGCTGGCGACGCGGGCCTCCCAGAAGGGGCTGGAGCTTGTGTACAGCATTGAGGCCGACTTCCCCTTTGCGGTCATCGGCGATCCGGATCGTCTGCGCCAGGTGCTGATCAACCTGGTGGGCAACGCCATCAAGTTCACCGACACCGGGCAGGTGGAAATTGAGATGGGCTTTGAGCTGCAGGGAGACGAGGAGGTGGAGATCACGATGGTGGTGCGCGACACCGGGGTGGGGATTCCGAAGAAAGAGCAGGCTCGGATCTTTGAGGCCTTTCGCCAGGTGGACTCCTCGTCCCGGCGTCAGCATGAGGGCACGGGGCTGGGGCTCTCGATTTCGGCCCAACTGGTGGATCTGATGGGTGGCCATATCGAGCTGGAGAGTGAGGAGGGCGAGGGCACCGAGGTGACCTTTACGGTGCTTCTGGAGCTGAGTCAGCGCTGGCGTGAGGAGCAGGAGCATCAGCTGGCCAGCCGCCGGGCGTTGGTGGTCGATGATAACCCGGTCAATCGCCGGCTGCTGCGGGTGGTGCTGACGATCTGGAAGATGGAGGTGGAGGTGGCCGCGGATGTGGCGTCGGCCCGTGAGATTCTGGCCGGGCAGGAGGAGCCCTTTGATGTGGTGTTGATCGACGCGATCATGCCCGGAGAGCCCGGGCTGGAGCTGGCGCGCGAGGTGTTTGAGCAGCGGGATTCCCAAAAACAAAAGTTGCCGGCGGTCATGCTGATGTCGTCGGTGGGGGCGGTCTCCAGCAGTGAGTTTGATGCGTTCTCCACCGATTATGGCGAGCGTCTGTGCGTGTGGCTTTCCAAGCCGGTCAAGCCCTCGGATCTTTACGATGCGCTCAGCGATTGTGTGGTCGAGGGGCATCGCGCCACCGAGTCCGGCGCGCTGCTGGAGGGGAGTGGCGAGGAAGAGGGCATCTGCGTGCTGCTGGTCGAAGACAGTCCGGTCAACCAGAAGGTGGCCCGGGGGCTGCTGGCGCGTGGGGAACACCGCGTGGAGCTCGCCCGCGACGGGCAGGAGGCCGTGGAGATCTTTGGCGCCGACCCGCAGCGATTTGACCTGGTGTTGATGGACATTCAGATGCCGCGGATGGATGGCTTTGAAGCGACTCGGGCGATTCGTGAGCTGGAGCGCGAGGGCCCCCGCGAGCGCCCGCTGCCGATTGTGGCTCTGACGGCCCACGCGATGAAAGGGGACCGCGAGCGCATGTTACGCGCGGGCATGGATGATTACCTGGCCAAGCCGATTCAGCCCGAGGAGTTGATGCGGGTTATCAGTAAGTGGCGTCCGGTGGAGGAGGGCGAGTCGCCCCCGTCTGGCGAGTCGCCCGGGGAGGCCCGGGAGGAAGGTGCGGCGCCGGAGCCTCGTGGCGAGGGCGCGGCGAAGGAAGCAACCCCGGAGAGTGACGAGACGCCGCCCAAGGGCGGCAGCGAACCCGAGGAGGACACCATGGACACCCCGAGTAATGGGATCTGGGATCCCGAGATTGCCCACACCTCGACCGGCGATGATGAGACGCTGTTGCGCGAGCTGGCCAGCGTTTTTGTCGAGGAGTCGAGCCACTGGCTGCGCGATTTGCAGGCTGCCATCGCGCATAAAGACGCCCGGGAGGTGCGTCGCCTGGCCCACACCATCAAAGGGAGCGCGCTGATCTTTGGGGCGCGTCCGGTCAGCCAGCTGGCCGAGCAGTTGGAGATGATGGGCAAAGACGCCGCGCTGGAGCAGGCGCCGCCCCGCTATGAGCGCCTGGTCAAGGCCACCGGCCGGCTGGTGGAGGTTTTGGAGGATGAGCTCCTGGAGACGTCCTCGGAGTCGGAGGCCGCGCGGGGGACCGGTGCCGGGGGAAGCGCGCCGCCGAGCAGTCCGCCGGCCTGATGGGCCTCGCCGATGGCTGTGCAAGAGCCCCCGGGTCAGGGTATATGGCTTGTCTGTGGCCTTATGGCGAGCTTTGCCATGCGATGTTCAACCGACATGAGATGAGAGTGCGATGAAGTTTACGATGACCCACCGCTTTGAGTGCCCTGCCGAGCAACTCTGGGATATTTTTGACGATCCGGAGTTTGACCGTCGCCTGGAGGAGGCCACCGGCGTGCGCCGCGAGGTGCTGCAGAGTTCCACCGAGGGGGCGGTGGAGCATAAGCTGCTGCGTTGCGTGTCGCTCAAAGAGATGCCGGCGATGATGGCCAAGGCTCTGGGGACCGAGAGCTTTGAGTTTGAGCAGGCCAACGCGCTGGATCGCCAGCGTGGCGAGCTGGCCTGGAAGGTGAAGCCGGCGGTGCTGGCCGATCGGGTGGAGGCGCAGGGCGTGACCCGGGTGCAGAGCGAGGGGACGGGCTGCGTGCGCACGATTGAAGGGGAGATTTCGATCCGCATTCCGCTGGTGGGCAAGAAGATGGAGGGCAAGCTCTCCGAAAACATCAAGTCGTCGTACGAAGAGGCCGCGCGCATCGCCCGGGAGATGGTCGCGGAGCGCGGGTTGGTTGCGGAGTAAGGGGACGCGGTGAGGGCTTAGCGGGGGCGCGGCGGGGGGAGCTCCCGGAGCGCGGGTGGTGAGCCGGCGGTGATCGGGGGGAGGGGCCCCAGGTGTGCGGTGGCCAGCGCGCGTAGCCGGGTGGGCCGGGGGGCATTCAGGGTGATGTCGGCGTCGCGCAGGGCGCGCAACCAGTGGGAGGCGGCCGCGGCGCTGGCGTAGCGGTGATCTTCTAAGAGCATCCAGAGCATGGTCAGGGGCAGCGCTCCGGAGGTGGTGGCGACGAGGTAGGCGCCGACCTCGGCGGCCTGGTCGGCGCGGAGGGCGTCGCAGCCCGGGGCCTGGCAGCGCTGGCCGGTGGCGGTGTAGCGGGCGTGGAGGTGCGCCTGGGTCGCGGCGGCGCGGGCCTGCTGGGAGAGGAGGCCCTGGAGGAGGCGTTGGAGCGCGCGCTGGAGGTGGGGATCGTGTTGGAGCGCGTGGTTAAGGCGTTTAAGGCGCGTGAAGGCATCGTCGGGGAGCCCGGGGCAGGGGGCCAGGCGCTCCTGGAGGCGGTGAAGCGTGGACGCCGGATAGCCGGCTGGCGAGAGGGGAGGGAGCGGCGTGGGGAGGCCGCAGCGCCTGGCGAGGCGGTCGAGGTCGGCGCGGTGGCGGGTCATGCTCTGGTAGGTGGTGATGCCCTTTAGGAGCGCGTCGAGGTCGGCTCCCAGGAAGGCGTGGAGCTCGTCGCGCAGCGCCTGGCGGGCCGCCGGGGAGTGTTCGGAGCTCGTGGCGAGCAGGGCCGGTCCCAGGTGGTTCCAGATCGTGTGGAGCGCGCGATCGACAAAGACGCGGGCCCCGGGGTGGGCATGGTCAAAGAAGCTGGCCGGGGTGGCCCGGCTGCTGGAGTCGAGGCGTTGGAGCCATTCGACCGGGTAGGGTTGCCCCTCGATACGGACTTCCTGGACGCCGACGATGCGGTAGAACTGTGGGGCGAAGCTGTAGAGGCCGTGGTGCTCGCGCAGCCCGTGCACCAGGCGGTAGGGCTGGTGGAGCGCGGCCATTTCTGCGTTCCAGTCGTGGATGAAGTCGTGGAGCCAGGGGGCGTCGGCGGTGACGTGGGGGCCATCAAAGCGAGAGATGACCGCGCCGAGCAGGGAGCTCAGCCGTGGCGAGAGCCCGGCGGCGGCCTCGTCGCGGGCCTGGAGGATGCGCAGATCGTGCGGCGGATCGGAGCTCTGGCCGATGGCGTCGAAGAGGGCCGGGAGGTTCTGGGCGTGGAGGCGGTCCAGCTCGTGGGTCAGGGAGAGCCGGGTGGTCGCCGGAGCCGGGGAGTCGTCCGGGGCCGGCGGCTCCACCAGGTGGCAGGCGGCCAGGATGCTGGCGAGCGTGAGGAGGGTGAGCAGGCGCCGGGGAAGCGGAGCGCCCGGGCCGGCCGGGGATTGGCGGCGGTGAGGACGCCCAAAAGGTTGTGGGTTGGGGCAGCTCATGCGATCTCTTCTCAGGGTAGACCTCGGAGCCGGTGAGTGTACCGAAGACGGGAGGGTCTGCCAGGCGAGTTGAGCGAGGAGTTGGAGTGGACGTGAGTGAGATGGATGCGAGGCAGCGTCGGATGATCTTCAGGGTGCTGGAGATCGGGGCGGTTCTGGTGAGTTTCGGGGTGCTCTATGTGGGGCTGACCGTGGCCCGGGGGCTGGAGTCGGTGGCCGTGGAGTGGGGCGCGAAGGTGCTGGCGGTGGTGGTACTGGCCGCACTCTTCACGGTGCTGAGGCGTGCGCGCTCCGGTGTGCGGGAGGAGGAAGCTAAGGCCCGGGCGGAGCGCGAGGCTTCAGGTCCTGAGCAGAGCCTGTAGCGCGTCGGCCAGCGGGCGGTCGCGCGCGTCGGTGCTCAGCTCAATGCGGGGGAATTCCGAAGCGTGGGCCAGCAGCGGGAACTCGTGGACCGGGCCCCGGGCCAGCTCCGGGGGCGGTTGATGGCGCCTCAGCAGCGCGAGGCCCACCGCGTCGATGGCCACCGGGTTGGTGCTGGCGAGCATGACCCCGCAGTGTTCGGTGCGATGCTCATCGGGGGCGATCTCGAAGGCATCGAGGATGATCAGATCGGGCTGGCGAGCGTGGACCACCGCGAGCATACGTGGGCCGGGGTCTTCGCAGGCGGCGAGTTCGTTGAGCAGGTGATGATCGGTGCCGGGGTGGCGGGTGGGCAGCAGGCCGCAGGCTCCGCTGAGTGCGGCGTGGAGCCCGGGGGCGCTTGGGGAGGCCAGGAGCGTGGCGAGCTGGATGTAGGTGTGCGCATCGGTGACCTGACGCGGCAGGGCAAATCCCTGCTGCCAGGGCGCGGGCTCGGGGGAGATGATGCGCCAGTGATGGGAGGGAAGCTCATCGAGGGCTAGCAGGTCAAAACCGAGCTCGTGGGCCATGGTGGGGAGCTGTTTGGCGCGAAAGAGGGGCGCGGTGGGCCGGGAGAGATGGCGCGTGCCCACGTGGAGGCTGTCGCAGGCCTGGCTGCGACAGTGGCGCGCCAGGCTGGCGAGCAGGGCGGTGTGGGTGGAGCGTGGCGAGGGGGTCGCATCGTGGAGGGTGGGCTGGACGAAGATGCTGTGCTCGTGGCCGCTGAACTCCAGGGTGTGCAAGAGGCGCCGCAGGGCGCGGCCGCGATCGGTGTCGGTGACCAGCACCACCGTGGCGGGGGCGGGCACGCGCGGCTCCGGGGGGGAAGAGCCCGGCGCCAGCGCCTTCAGGTGCGAGAGGCCGGGGGAGGCCGCGCATCCCCAGGCGCCGGTGATGCCGAGTGCTGCCGTGGCGGCCAGGTGCTTTAAGAATCGGCGGCGATCCATGGGGGAGCCTGGCGGGGGAGCGCTAGAAGCTCATGCTGTGGAAGACGCGCTCCAGGAGGTTCAGAAAGAAAAGACCCGGAAGCACCAGCGCCGCCGCGCGCAGACCGCGCTTGAGCGTGCTCTCCCGCAGGGTGCCCAGCGCCGTGCGGTAGGTCAGCCCGACCAGGGCTCCGGCTAAAACCGCGATAAAGAGCCCGAACGCGGCGTTGGCCAGCATGTTGGGCAGGGTCCAGAGGACCTGCGGGTGGGCGAAGGGGCCGGCCATCGTGTCGATAAAGAAGACGCTCAGCAGACAGCGTCCGAGCAGGCTCACGCCCAGAAAGCTGGCAAAGACCGCCGCCGGGTCAAAGGTTTCGCCGTGACGATGGACCACCCAGTCGAGCAGCAGGAGCCCGAAGACGCTGGTGAGAGCGAAGCTGATGGACACAAAGGTGCCGGCACTCACCAACGCGCTCAGTCCCAGGGCCAGCGCGGCGCCGCCGACGCAGTGAATCACCGCGCGCGCGGGCGCGTGGGACCAGGTGGTTTGAAAGAGGCTACGATCCATCGGGGAGCTCCGGCAGGTGGCTGTTGGTGAGGCAAACCACACCATAGACGCACGCCTGCGGGCTTTCAAATCATTCGGAGGTGGCGAAGGTGTTGGCGCGCCGCCATCTTTGGCATAGGTTACTCGACAGACGCCCCCGCGCCCGGGCGGGCCGGGAGTCGGACTCAACCCCCTATTGACGCTTTGAGACGATGACAAACTCCTCTGATGCCCCCACGCCCTCGAACTTCATCCACGATATCATCGACGCCGACCTGGAGGCGGGGCGCGTACAGAAGGTGGTGACGCGATTTCCGCCGGAGCCCAACGGCTACCTGCATATTGGTCACGCCAAATCGATCGTGCTCAACTTCGGTATCGCCCAGAAGTACGGCGGTGAGTGTCATCTGCGCTTTGATGATACCAACCCGCTGACCGAAGATGAGGAGTACGTGGCCTCGATCCAGAATGACGTGCGCTGGCTGGGCTACGACTGGGATGAGCACCTCTATTTTGCCTCGAATTATTTTGAGAAGATGTACGCCTGCGCGGTGCATCTGGTCAAAGAGGGCAAGGCCTACGTCGACAGCCAGAGTCAGGAGGAGATCCGGGAGATGCGCGGCACGCTGACCCGGGCCGGCCAGCCCAGTCCCTATCGGGAGCGCAGCGTGGCGGAGAACCTGGAGCTTCTGGAGAAGATGCGCGCCGGGGAGTTTGGCGATGGGGAGCACGTGCTGCGCGCCAAAATCGACATGAGCAATCCCAACATGCTCATGCGCGATCCGCTGCTCTACCGGATTCGCCACGCGACCCACCACAACACCGGTGACGCCTGGTGCATCTACCCGATGTACGACTTCGCCCACGCGCTGGAAGATGCCTTTGAGAGTGTGACGCACTCGATCTGCACCCTGGAGTTTGAGAACAATCGCGAGCTTTACGACTGGGTGATCGCCAACTCGCCGGTGGAGAGCGAGCCTCATCAGTACGAGTTTGCCCGGCTGAATTTGGGCTACACGGTGATGAGCAAGCGCAAGCTCCTGCAGCTGGTGCGCGATGAAGAGGTGGAGGGCTGGGATGACCCGCGGATGCCGACGATCGCCGGAATGCGCCGGCGCGGGGTGCCGCCGGAGGCGCTGCGCAACTTCTGTCAGCTGATCGGGGTGGCCAAGGCCAACAGCACCGTCGACATTCAGTTGCTGGAGTATACGATTCGCGATGAGCTCAACATGAAGGCGCCGCGGGTGATGGCGGTGATCGACCCGGTGAAGGTCACGATCACCAACTTCCCCGAGGGGGAGGTCGACTGGCTGGATGCGGATTACTTCCCGCATGATGTGCCCCTGGAAGGCACGCGCAAGGTGCCCTTTAGCCGGGAGCTCTACATTGAGCGCGACGACTACCTCGAGGATGCCCCCAAGAAGTGGTACCGGCTCAAGCCCGGGGCCGAGGTGCGCCTGCGCTACGGCTATTACATCACCTGCACCGAGGCGATTTACGGGGAAGATGGGGAGCTCCAGGAGCTTTTGTGCACCTACGATCCGGAGTCGCGGGGCGGCTCGACCCCGGATGAGCGCAAGGTGCGTGGGACGATCCACTGGGTGAGCGCCACGCACGCGAAAGCGGCTACGTTTAACCTCTACGATCGCCTGTTTACGGTGGAGCGTCCCGACGGCGATGCCGAGGTGGATTTTCAGGAGTACCTCAACCCGGATTCGTTGGTGGTGGCCCGGGGCTTTGTGGAGCCGAGCGTGGCCGAGGATGCGGCCGACGTCCGCTACCAGTTTGAGCGTCAGGGCTACTTCTGGCGCGATGAGAGCTCCCAGGATGACGCGCTGGTGTTTAACCGGATTGTGGGCCTGCGCGACTCCTGGGCCAAGCAGCAGAAGAAGGAGGCTCCCAAGCCCGCAGCGTCGAAGAAAGCCGCTCCTAAGCCCGCGGCGGTGAAGGCGTCCAAGGGCCAGGGAGAGAAGGGCGCGGCTGGCGAGGATCGCCCGAATAAGCGGCCGGCCTCCTATGAGCGGGATCAGGCCCGGGCGGCCGATCCGCAGCTGGCCGCCTGCCAGGTGCGCTACGCCGAAGAGCTCGGGTTGAGTGAGGACGATGCCGACCTGCTCAGTGGCGATCGCGACGTGTCGAGCTTCTTTGAGGCGGCGCTCCAGGCGTACGACCGACCCCAGGTGGTGGCGCCCTGGATCGTCAACGAGGTGTTGCCCCTGGTGGCCGAGGAGCAGACGGTGGCCTCGTTGAGCGTGTCACCGACCGATGTGGCGACGCTGGTGAAGATGGTTGACGACGATCGCATCACCACCGCGGTCAGCCGCGAGGTGCTGGCGGCGGTGCTCGCCAGCGAGGGCGACCCGGAGACGATCGTCCGGGAGCGGGGCCTGGAGAAGGTCAGTGACGCGGAGTCGCTGAAGCCGGTCATCGCCGAGGTGATGGCCCGTCACCCCGACAATGTGACGCGCTATCGCGAGGGTAAGACCACGCTGCTGGGCTTCTTCATCGGGCAGGTGATGAAGGCCACCGGCGGGGCGGCCGACGCGGTGAAGGTGCGTCAGATGTTGGAGCAGGAGCTCGCCGGGGAGTGACTTCCAGGGGGGGATGGGTTCAGGCCGCGCGCCGCCCGGGACGATGGTCAGAGGATCGTTGCCGGCGGCGCGCGCGCACTCTGCGGGCGATGTGCAGCGCGAACGCGCGCCGGGGCTCGTCGAAACGAAGCCGGGGGTGGTGGAGCAGGGCGTCGGCGGCCGGGTCGGGATGGCGCGCCAGGGCGATGAGGGCGTGTTCGACCTGGGCGCAGGTGCAGTCGGCGGCGCGAACAAGGGTCTCTCGGAGCGCGGCGAGGGAAGCGTGGGGAAGCTCGGCACGGGCGTGGTAGAGGGCTTCGAGGCGCTCCAGCGCGCGGGCGTGATCGAAGGGTTTGAGCGTGGCGTTGCAGACAAAGCGCTGAGCCATGGTCTCCTCGCAGGCAGGGGCGGTGGGAGCACAGGCGCCTCTTAAGGGGGCCGGAGGGCCCGGGTGGGGCACCTGCGCTCCGGAGCGTTGCGTGGGGGAGATAAAGGTGCGGCACGACCGGGGGATTTAAGCGTCGGGAGCCAGGATGACGCTCATTAACACGTGAGCATCTTCGGGGGCGTGCATGGAGAGGGCGACCTGGGGCTGGATGATGGACATGCCCGGGTGCAGCAGGGTGTGGCGGCCCTCGTTGGAGAAGATGTTGAGACGGCCTTTGAGAAGTTCCAGGGTGATGACGCCGTCGGTGATATGGCGCGGCCAGGTGGCTCCGGCGTCAAAGCTCAGCGCCATCAGCGTGAAGGTGCCATGCTTAAAGAGAGTGATCTGACGGTGGCCGTCGACCGAGGGGTGCGGCTCGGTGTCGAGGGCGTCGAAGACCCGGGCCAGATCCAGGGTGGTCAGGTCTTCGGCGAAGCGCTCGCGGGGCGGCGGGCGCAGGCGTTGCGGCTGCTGGCGTTCCATAGGCGCTTCCTGGGCTACGATGGCAAGTCAGCGGGGCCCGAGGCCTGGAGCCTCCGGCGCTCAGATCAAAGTTAGGTCCGGGGCACCGGGCGCAAAACCGCCGGGCATCCGGTCACGCTGCGGGTTGACAGCCGGGCGCCTGCGATGACACTGCTCGCCACCCGGGCCTCTCGGGTCGCTCCGGGCGAGCGGAGGTCGTGGGAAGAAATCGTTTTGAGTTTTGTTACATCACTGTGACATAAAGGTCGTCTAAGCTGCCGGGCGCGGTATGTTGGTCGACCTTTTGGCCCCCCATGGATCGTATATGTCGATTGCCGAAGCTGATCTGACGAAGTTGCGACGTATCGGAAGCATCGTTGCCGACACCATTCAGGAGATGCGCTCGCATCTCGCACCGGGCATCACCACCGGGGAGCTCGATGATATCGGGCGCGCTTATCTGGATAAGCATGGCGCGCGCTCCGCCCCCGAGCTTACCTATAACTTTCCGGGGGCGACCTGCATCAGCGTGAACCACCGCGCGGCGCACGGTATCCCGGGCGATCTGGTGATCGAGGATGGGGACCTGGTCAACATCGATGTCTCCGCCGAACTCGACGGTTTCTATGGCGACAGCGGCGCCTCGTTTGGCGTGGGGACGATCACCGAGGAGCAGGAGGCGTTGCTCACGGCGACGCGCGAGGCCCTGGAGAAGGCGATGAGCATGGCTCGCCATGGCCGGCCGATTCAGATGGTGGGGCGCGTGGTGGAGACAATGGCCCGCAAGCGGGGATTTACCGTGATTCGGAACCTCGGAGGGCATGGGATCGGCCGCAGCCTTCATGAGAAGCCGAGCTTCATTCCGCATTTTTATGACCGCAACGAGAAGCGGCGCTTCAAGGAGGGCATGGTGCTCACCCTGGAGCCCTTTCTGGCGATGGGGGCCAAAGAGGTCGAGGACAGCGACGACGGATGGACCTTGCTCACCGAGAACCGGGGGCTGGTGGCGCAGTTTGAGCACACCATGATCATCACCCGGGGTGAGCCCATTGTGTTGACGCGTCCGACACCTCCTTGAAGAGAATTTTCGGGCCAGGGGCCCGGCTGCCAGAAACAGGTTGGATGATGTCATCAGGGAAGGCAGGCGTGATCTGGGCATCAGCGCTGAGCGCGCTGGCGCTGATGATGGGGGCTGGCGAGGGGGCGGCGCAGGAGAGCCCCCCCGAGTCAACCTATGGGGTGTATGTCGATGGCGAGGTTCGCCCCCGGTTGGAGTTTCGGCTCCACAGCAACCTGGGGGGCGAGCCTGACGACCTGGCGATCACTCGCCGGGGGGATTACGACCGGATCAGCCAGCGAAGTCGCCTGGGGGTGACCTTTGAGCAGGAGATGTGGGCGGCGCGTGTGGCGCTGATCGCGGTGTCGATCTGGGGGCGCTCCGGCCTGACGGTGAGCGATGAGGTGGGGCTCTCGCTTTATGAGGGGTGGGCGGAGATGCGTCCGATGGAGGCGCTTTCGCTGAAAGTGGGGCGCTTTCCGATCTCCTACGGGGAGGGGCGCGTGCTCTCCGGGTCGTCGTGGAACCAGCTGCCCCGGACCTGGGATGCGGTGCGCATGAAGCTCTTTCCGCATGCCACGTTGCGCATCGACACCTTTGCCGGGCAGTACCGCGACGGGGGCGACTCCCAGGTCAGCGGGCAACCCCTGGCCGGCGACGACTACCTCATCGGCACTTACGGCTGGTATCAGGTCGACCAGGGGCTGGTGCGTCGGGCCGATGTGTACGCGCTCCACGATTGGCGGCAGGGCGGCGGGGCCGAGGGGGAGGTGACCGAGCGTCTGAGCACGGTGGGGGCGCGGGTGGTGCTCTCGGCCGGGCCGGTGGAGCTGGAGGCGGAGGGAGCTGGCCAGTTTGGACGGGCCTGCCCGGTGGATGTGGCCACCGAGTCGCAATGCGCCGGCGATCGACGTGACGTGCGGGGGTATTTCTATGACACCGAGCTCTCGGTGGACCTGCCGATCCTGAGCGACTTTGATGTGGTGGTCGGCCATGCCTTTGCCAGCGGCGACGATCCGGGCACGGCGGTCGACGGGAATTATCGCCAGCTCTTCGGCTCCACGCATAGTTTTCACGGGAAGATGGACTTTGTGCGCCGCACCAACCTGCGCGAGTACCGGTTGGGCTTTGATGTGAGCCTGGGGCCGGTGTCGCTGGTCGAGCGGGCGCATCTGCTGGAGCGGGTGGAGGGCAACGCCGGGATCATCGGCGTAGAAGTCGACAGCCTGGTGGCCTGGGGGCTCTACAAGGGGTTGACTCTGGATGCCGGCTACGGGGTCTTTTTCCCGGGGGAGGCGGCCACCGAGTCCGGCGCGCCCCGCGGCGAACGCCCGGCCCACTGGGTGTTTATGCAGCTCAGGGGCACCTTCGGCTCCCGGCCCTGACCTGAGAGCGGGACTCGGGAGCGGGCCAGCCGCCTGCTACGGGGCCCGGAATGAGGCTGGTCGGCTACACGCCTCCGGTGGCTCTCATCGGGCGTCCGGCAGCTTCGCCGCTGGCAACCAGGAGCAGCAACGCGCCCACGATGAATGCGCTCCAGAAGGCGGGGCGCACGTCGTAGTAGTTGGCGACAAAGGGGCTGAGCATCAGCCAGAGGGCCAGGACCAGGGTGGTCCAACGCAGACCGAGGAAGCGGTTGGGGTTGGCAAAGCGCAGCAGCGCGATCAGGGTCAGCGCGCTGCCAATGACCAGGGCGTTCCACCAGGCGCTGGGGTCCCAGGCAAAGCCCAACAGGTAGGGCGAAAGCACAAGCCAGATGCCGCTGGCAAGCACGAAGGCGTAGACGAGCACGGCGCGGCGAGAGGAGGCGGGGGCCATGACAACTCCTTACGACAGGGGGCGGCGGGAGCTCCTGGTAAGGAAGGTAGGCACGAAGGTTGGGCGCGCCGGGAGAGGGCGCCGTGCTTGAGATCCGGGGGCTCGTGGGCAGATTCAGCCGGGCAAGATTAAGTCTTGGGCCGTAAGCCGAGGAGTCCTATGAGCACGCAAAAGAAAGAGGTTATGGATCTCAATCACTGGATCCGCGAGGTGGGTGCCTGGAAGAGTGAGCACCGCAAGATCCGGGCGCTGCTGGCGCAGATCGACGTGAAGCTGCGCGAGCGCGAACACGCCGTCGAAGACGCACTCTGGGTGCGTGCGCATGCCATTGATCGGAATGAGGCGCTGGGCGCAGAGCGCCTGTTGCACCGGGCGCTGGTCTCCGTGGAACGCGAAGAGGCCGAGCTTCACCGACGCCTGACCCGGATCTGTAACGAGCTGGAAGCTGTGGAGATCGAGCGGCCCCCGGCGATCACCTCGGCGCCGGGGGCTTCTGAAGAAGCCCCGGGGCGCGCCGGGGAGGAGGAGCGCCTCGAAGAGGCCGCCTGGGAGTCGTTTCCGGCCAGCGATCCGCCCTCCTTTAATCCGGGCCGCGCCTGAGTCCTGGCGCGTTCAACGCTTAAAGTCGAGGTCGGCGCCCCGGGCCAGCACCTGGCCGTTGTAGAGCGAGGAGATCTGGCGCAGGGCGCCGGCCTGATCAAAGTCGGTCAGCGCGCTGATGCCGTCGGCGGGCACCACCACCCTAAACCAGCGCAGGCCGGCCGAGGCCGCGGTCTGGGCCACGCAGATGTTGGCGACGGTGCCTACGATGATCAGTGTCTCGATCTTCCAGATCCGCGAGAGGTAGTGCTCCAGATTGGTGCCGTAGAAGGCGTCATAGCGGGCCTTGCGTACCACGTGGTCACCGCTCTGAGGGTTGAGGCGAGGGAGGAACTCCCAGCCCCAGGTACCCTCCACGCAGTGGACCGGCCAGATCTCAAACTCCCGGTCACTGCTCTGGTGGGTATCCTGAGTAAAGATCACTTGCACATCGGCCTGACGCGCCCGTTCCACCAGCTCTGAGATCGGCTGCACGGTGAGTTCGGCGGCTTCTACTGAGAGGGCGCCCCGCGGGTCGACGAAATCGTTCTGCATATCGACGACGAGCAGGGCGGTGGTGGTCGGGTCCAGGGTCAGGTGGTCGCTGGTGGGGAGCTCGGGGATCTCCACGGAAGATTTGTCAGGCAGTCCGGTGAACGTCATCATGACTCCAGGGCAGTGGGGGGCGTGCTGTACCATTGCGACGCCTGGGCGTCGCCCAAACAAAGGCCGGGTGATGGCGAAGTTAGAGGTGGGCGATCTAGCCCCGGAGTTTGAGCTTCCCGATGAGCGCGGACGCGCGGTGCGTCTGAGTCAGGAGTTGGAGAAGGGTCCGGTGCTTCTGGTGTTTTATCCGGGGGATTTTTCGCCGGTATGCACCCGCCAGCTCTGCAGCTATCGCGATAGTTACGATCGCTTTGCAGAGCTGGGGGTAAACCTCCTCGGCATCAGCGACGACACTATCGCTAAGCACCGGCGCTTCAAAGAGGAGCGTCACTTTCCTTTTCGGCTGTTGGCCGACCCCCGACGCGAGGTGATTGAGTGCTACGCGGGCATCGGCCTGCTCTCGGGAGGGCGAGCACACCGGGCGAACTTTTTGGTCGGAAAGGACGGGCGCCTGGCCTACATCCATGTGGAGAAGGTCAGCCTCTTTCATCGCGGGGCGGATGAGCTCTACGGAGCCCTGCGGCGGGCGTTGGGTTCGCCGAGCTGAGTCGGAGCTAAGGGGAGGGAAGCGTGGGCCTCAGCAGCAGTTCCCCCAGCCTCCCCAGTGCGCCCAGGCGGCCAGTAGGAGGATGGCCAGGAGCGCGCTGCAGATCATCAGGGTTGCTTGCAGATGCGGACTTTTGCGAAAGGAATCCGGGGTCAGAGCCATCGGGGGGCTTCCTCCGTGAAGCGACGCGGCAAGACGGCCAGAGAAGCAAGCGCGCGGGTCAATCCAGAGCCAAGAGACTAAGGTCGGGGCACAAGAGAAGAGCTTAAGCACCGCGGGAGGAGGCTCCAGCGGGCCGCGCTTCTGCTTGCTCATAGCGACGAGCAAAGGGTGCGTCCCCGACGCGAAGGTGATATTCAAGAAGGTCGATGGTAGCACTGAAGCCACCCGGGAGACGAGCCCGAATGCGTGTATGTGCTCGCCGGGTGCCTGAGTCCGATGAAATGACAGGGAGTGAGAGGATGGAACGCGTGAGAAAGATGTCGATGAGGCTTGCGGCGGCGGTGATGGTGGTGGCGCTGAGCGGCGCCCTGGGCTGTGGCGCCGAAGGTCCGGAGCCCGACCCGGAGGATGTCGGGGCGGATATCGACGAGACGCCGGATGCCGGGGATGACGCCGACGCGGACACCGATGGTAGCAGCGATGCCGATGTCGAGGGTGACGCTGACAGCGGCGACGAGGGGGATGCCGACGGCGGCGACGAGGGGGATGCCGACGGGGGCAGCGACGTGGAAGAGGATGCCGATGAGCTGCCGCAAGGGGATGGGCGAAGCTGCGAGACGGCCTTCGATGTAAGCCAGGGCATTGTGCTTGAGGAGCAGACCACGGTGGGCGGGCCCGAGGCTCAGGACGCCGATGACGGTACCTGCCCCAGCGGCCGGCTCTCTGGTCCGGAGATGATCTACCGGGTCTCGCCAGCCGCGGACACCGCCTACCGGGTGCACGTGGAGCCGCTCGATGTGAGCTTTGATCCGATGATTTACGTACGCACCGATTGCAGCACTCAGGTCTGTGAGGCGGGCACCGTGTTCAACGGGCCGGGCCAGTCGGAGACGCTGAGCTTTGAGGTTCCCGGCGGGGAGACGCGTTACATCATCGTCGATGGCGAGCTCCTCAGTGAGGGGGCGTATCGCCTGGAGGTCTCCATCGAGGAGTAAGGGGCGCGCGGCCGCAAGGGCGCGTCATACCGGGAGGCGCGCCGGCGTTGAGTCGGCGCGCTTTTTACTTTTCTTGGCGTGGTACATGCGGCTGTCGGCCAGCGCCAGCGCATCGGCCGGGTTGCCATCGACTTCGTGCAGGTGGGCCACCCCGACGCTGACGTCGGCCGACGCAAACCCCGCAGCGCGCAGGTTCTGCAGGGCGCTGGCGAGGCGCTCCTGGAGCCAGCCCTGCGGGTCGGGGGCGCTCGCCACAAAGAGCAGCAATACAAACTCATCGCCGCCGATGCGGTAGATATGATCGACCTCGCGAAAGCCCCGGCGTAGCTCACGGGCGAAGCCCTCCAGGAGCTCGTCGCCGCGCCGGTGCCCCAGGTCATCGTTGATACGCTTGAGGCCGTCTACGTCGCAGAAGACCACCAGCAGGTCGCGCGGGCGCTCGTCGGCGATGAGCGCGGCGATGTCCGCGTCGAAGGCGGCGCGATTTCGCAGGCCGGTAAGGCCATCGGTGCGCGCGAGGCGTTCGGCCCAGGAGGCGCGTCCCTGCAGCTGGTGCATGCGCTCAGCCACCGCGTAGGCCATGATCAACATGCCCATGGCGGTGGAGGTCAGGGTGGCCAGACGCAGTGTGGCCGTGGGCAGCGCCGGCAGGAGCGGGTCGACGATGGTCAGCGAGGCGCTGATAAAGAGCAGCGAGAACGCCAGCGTGAAGAGGCGCGCGGCCAGGACGCCGGCGCGCCAGGACTGCCAGGTGCCCAGCGCCATCAGCGCCAGCGCCATCCCGGCCGCCGAGGCCTGCAGGTGGTAGGCGGTGGCGTAGTCGACCAGCGGGTTGAGCGCCAGGAGCAGTGCCACCACGATCGCCGCGATGTCAAAGATGCGACCCAGGCGCGGCGCGACCTGATGCAGGTGCAAGAACTCCCGGGAGAAGAGGAGCACGCAGAGCACCATCGCGTTGTTCGCGCTCAGGTTGAGCTGGTCGGTGTTGGTGGCCGGCAACCACAGGAGGCGCAACACCTCGTATTGGGTCAGCCACAGCAGCGTGGATGCCAGCGTATACCCGGCGAAGTACAGGTAGATTCGCTCACGCACGCGGGTCCACAGCGAGAGGCTGTGCAGAGCCAGGGCCAGCAGCGCGCCCAGGGAGAGGAGCAGCACGATCTGCAGGCGCAGGACGTGCCGGTTGAAGCTCGGGAGCGATTGGATCTCGATTTCACGGAGGTTGATCGAGGGCGGTTGAGGCGACTCGATAAAGAGCGCCACGCGATAAGGCTCGCCGGGGTTCAGGACCAGGGGGAGGTTGTGGCCGATCACCGGCAGCGCGCGCTCGTGGGCGTGAATGCTGCGTCCGGAGGAGTGCATCTGCGGCGTCCCTCCGTGCAGCGGGCGGGCGATGAGCTCGACGCGCTGGAGCGTGGGCAACAGAAATGAGAGCACGTAGTGCGGATCTGGCGCGGTGTTGATCACCTCAAAGAGCAGCACGTGGCGGCCCACCTCATAGGAGAGGCGAGGGGCGTCCTGGCGCGTCTGAGCCATCTGCCACAGGGTGGGGAGATCGGCGGGGGTGAAGCGGTGTTCGGGGTCGGCGATGACGTGAACGCGGCCCGCCAGCGAGAGGCTCTCTTGCGCGTTCAGGTTCAAGGGAGCCAGAGCGTGAGCGTCGGCGTTCGGAGGGACGAGCAGGGGCAGAACCAGGCCCAGGAGCAAGCCCAGGAGAAGCCCGAACGCACGGGAGGGCTGCTGTGGTGAGGGCAGACACGAGGTCGCCCGGGACGTGCTCATCATCGCTCCGGGGAAAGCGCACTTCAGGTAGGAGGACAGGAGAAAGAGCGGCGCCTCTGAGCGGAGCGCTACGGGGGGATGGCGAACTGTGGGGGCGATGCGGCAGGAACATGTGTTTTTAAGAAGCGGAGATCTTCGTTCGTGCGCGCTTGATGTCAGGAAAGAAGGTTCTAACTTCGGGTCGCCCTAACGTAGGAAGTCGGTTGATGCGATGGATGAGGTCGGGAGTCAAGATGAGTGCGATCAAAAAAGTAGCGATAAGTGGCGCGAGCGGATTGGTGGGGAGTGCCCTGAGCGCGCGGCTGCGCGCGCAGGGCGTGGCGGTGGTGCCTATGGTGCGCTCGCCAGAGCAGGAGGGCATCTACTGGTCGGTGCCCCGGGCTGAGATCGATGCCGAGGCGCTGGCCGGGGTTGACGCGGTGGTGCACCTGGCCGGCGAAAGCCTGGCTTCGGGGCGGTGGACCCGGGCGCGCAAGGAGGCGATCTACGCGAGTCGGGTTTCTGGAAGCGCGTTGATCGCTGGAGCGATGGCCGAGATGGAAGCGGGCCCCCGAACCCTGATCTGCGCCTCGGCGGTGGGCTACTATGGTGACACCGGAGATCGGTGGGTCGACGAGGAGGCTCCCCCCGGCGAGGGGTTTCTGGCGGAGGTTTGCGTGGCCTGGGAGGCGGCCTGCGACCCCGCGCGAAAGGCCGGTATCCGCGTGGTGAACACTCGCCTGGGGGTGGTGCTTGCCAGGGAGGGCGGGGCGCTCCCGGCGATGCGGCGGCCCTTTAAACTCGGGGTGGGCGGGCGCCTGGGCAGCGGTCAGCAGTACATGAGCTGGATCGCGTTGAGCGATGTGGTCGGGGCGCTGATCTGGGCCCTGGAGCAGCCCGGGGTTGAGGGGCCCCTCAACCTGGTGAGCCCGCAGCCGGTGACCAACGCCGAGTTCACCCGGGCGCTGGGGCAGGCCCTGCACCGCCCCGCGGTGGTACCGACACCGGGGGCCGCGCTCAAGCTGGCGCTGGGCGGGGAGATGGCCCGGGAGATGCTCCTGCAGGGCCAGCGCGTACGCCCCGCGCGCCTGGAGGAGGGCGGGTATGTGTTTGAGCATCCGGAGCTCAAAGAGACGCTGGGCCGGCTTTTCGAGCGCTGAGTTTGCCCTTCCGGGCGAATGACGCGCTCCGGACTTCCCGACGCCTCAAATCCCTTCAGGAGTGACCCTCTTTAAGGGCCTCGACCACCCAGCGACATAGCGCCGGCATATTTTCGTCGGGTTCGACCACTGGCGCGAAGCGGGGGGCTATGGCGAACCGTCCCGGGGGGGCATCAAGGCGTCTTGGGGGGATCGCCGGCCGTGGCGGCTTGAAAAAGTTGCCCGGTCGGGTCAGGGTTTGCCATGTTCTCCAACAGTAAACCCTCATTCTGGGAGGCGCATGATGAGCGCAGAGCCCGAAGTGTCGTCTGATGTGCGGCGTCAACCCGCCGACGAAGGTTCCCGGCAGCAAAAACCCGTGGAGGCGGTGGCGATTGAGCCGCCAGCGACGCCGCGCCGACGTATGGCGCGCTTTGCGGAGCCTGGCGAGCGCAAGACGCGCTACTCGTTGCCCGCTGAACTCGATAGCGCCTCGCCAGTGGGGTATCGCCAGCGGGTGGCGCTCTCCCGGGCCCAGGCGCAGAAGGCCCTGGCGTTGCTCTCGTTGGAGCGCCCCGGCGGCTTTGGCGAGGTGGTGGCGGTGCCGGAAGGCGAGCTCTTTGAGGAGTGCGCGCTCGGGGTGCTGAGTGCGCGTCAGTCGACCAATTTTCGGGGGCACCGCCAGGTGACCTTCGGGCCGGAGGATTCCGAGCGCCTCGGGCATCTGCTACGAAGCCTGGGGCACCTGGATGCGCCGGTGTTGGAAGGGGCTTCGTACACCCACGTGGTGCTGAGTCGGCCCTATCGCACGCCCTTTACGCTCCTGCTGACTTTGATCGGGCACCGGCCGGTGCAGAGCCTGGTGACGGTGCCCTGGCGAGCGCTGCGCAAGCAGGTGTGGCACCACGATGATATCCCCTCGGTGGGGTACTTGCAGCAGCTTCACGTGGGGATTCTGGCCGACGCCATGGAGCGCGCGGCCGTGGTGGCTTCCTGTGGCCGGCGCCGCGCGCAGGTCTTCTCGGCTCCCTTCTGCAGTGAGCCTCGCCGCCGGGAGAATCGCCCGATGTTGCGGGCGATCGAGGAGATGTGCGGGGTGAGCGCGGCGGAGCGTGCGCAGGGCTGGCGCGTGGCGCTGGTGGCGCAGGTCGGGCAGGCGGTGGAGGGCGAAGAGGTCGATCTGGATCGCGACCTCTGCCGAAAGCTCGGGGCGAACCTCATGGCGTTTCGCAGCGAGCGCATTCAGCCCGGGAGCAACGCCGACGCCAGTGCGCCCGCGGAGTATCAAGAGGACCAGGGCATGGAGGTGCCCGAAGCCCTGACGGTGATGGCCGGCCGCGCGGCCTACAACGCCTTTGCGCACTGGACGGGATGCGAGCGCGAGCGCGCCAAAGAGCTGATGATGCTTGAGCGCATCGACGTGCTTAAACCCGCCGGACAGGCCCGGATCGCCGAGGTGCAAGAGGGACTCAATCAGGTGACCGACCGGGTTCTGGCGACGCTGCCAAAGTGGGCGGATCTGCCGGTGGGGCGAGCGTTTAGCCGCAACGCCCAGCGGGGTCGCAAGGCGTTTGGGCTGGCCGGCCAGCGCATCTACATCGGTGGGCTCTCCCGCCAGGAGGTCGCCGCTCAGGGGCTGGACTGGGATCAGTGCGTGCGCGCCATCGGTGCCAGCGCCTCCCGCAGCGGGCTGGTTGCCGAGCTGATGGGGGTGATGGAGCTGCCCCCGGAGTGCGATCTTCTGGCGGGGCTCTGCCTGATGGCCGGGCCGGTCAATCAGAACGATATCGGCAAGGCGTTTTACGGCCAGGAGGATCTGCTGGCGAAGACCTTTGAGGGGCGCGATCCAACCTCATTGCTGGTATGGACGCTCAAGGCCAAGACCGTGGCCGACCCCATCGGCAATGAGGAGCAGCTGATGAACCCGCGCCGCCAGGGCAAGCTGGTCGATCTTCGCCCCGGTCCGCATGACATCATCAAGGTCAAGCTGGACGGCGAGCTCCGTCCGATGCGAAAGCATGGCGAGAAGGTCAACGCGGAGCGGGCCTTTGGTGATGTGGGTAATTTTGTGCGAGATCCTCAGGGGCGTGGAATCCCCGGCAATCAGGGAGCGCGTTGGCCCGAGAGCTGGCGAGCGCAGGTGGTATGGGAGGTGGAGTGATGAGTAAGCCAGAGACGATGCACTTTGACGCGTTGCCCGCGCTGGGGCCGCTCTACGTACGGGCGGCGACGCGGCGCCGCCGCACCCCGTGCGCGGAGACGGGCTTAGAGGCCCTGAGTGCCGGCGTGGACCGCGTGCACGTGAACCCGGAGGAGCTTCAGGCCTATCGCCGGGTTTGCGGCATCGCCGACACCGGGACCGTACCGCTGCCTTACCTCCAGGTGCTTGCCGCGCCGCTGCACGCGGCGATCATCGCCCACGCCGACTTTGCGTTGCCGGCGCTGGGGCTGGTGCACCTGGAGAATACGATGGTGCAGCATCGGGCCCTGCACCCCGAGGAGGCGATCGCGTTGAGTGCCCGGGTGCTGGAGGGGCGCTGGGATGAGCGCCTGGGGTACATCGTGACCCTGGGGAGCGAGGCCCGGGTGGGACAGGAGCTGGTCTGGGAGAGCGAGTTGACGGCGCTCTCGCCGGTTCGCCGGGGCAAAAAGCGCGCAACGAAGAAGGGCGAAGCGCCACCGTCGGGCGAAGCGCCCGGCACCCGGGTTTCGGTGATGGTCGATGTCCCCGAGGCGCAGGGGCGACGCTACGCCGGAGTCTCCGGCGACTACAATCCGATCCATCTGCACGCCCTGACGGCCCGGGCGTTTGGGTTTCCGCGGGCGATCGCCCACGGGATGTGGACGCTCTCGCGGGTGTGGGCCGAGGCGCAGCCCTTGCTCCAGACCGAGGGTGAGCTGCGCTTGCAGGCGCGTTTTCGAAAGCCGGTGATGCTCCCTTCTCGGATCTGGATCGGTGTGCGGGAGGCCGCCGATGGTGAAGGTCTGGAGCTCTGTTGTAAGAGCCCGGACCTGAGCAAGACCCATCTTGAGGGGAGCGTGACCCGGGGTTAATCACCGAAGATCGCGCCGGGGTTGGCCCGCAACGTGGCGCAGGTGGTGGAGGGGGCCACGCGTTTGAGTTCGACCCGGTTGTGATCTTTGCCACGCAGCGGGCGCGACTCGGGGCCGCCCCGCAGCAGACGGCTGGTGGCATCGATGACGTTTTGCTCGGAGTTCCAGTCGACCTGACCGCGCAGGTGCGCGGGGTCTTCCACCACAAAGGTGTAGGCATCCCAGCCTCGCTGAATGACGCGGACCTCGCCGTCGACCAGACCTTCGACCCGTACCGTGAGCCCCGGATGGCCGTCGCCATCTTGGTCGACGATGCGCGGGTCATCGGGATCGTCGGGGAGTGCTTCGTTGGCCGGGTCGCGCAGGCGCACCCCGCGAATGTCCCAGTCGCGCTCGACGTGAAGTTGCCAGCCCTGATCAAGGGGGCTCAGAGACCCCTGGCGGGTGCGCGTGGGGAGGCTGTTGATGAAGGCGCGGGGGATGAGGGTACGGACGACGTTGGAGCCGCTGAGCTCGGCGTGGCAGACGGTGGACTCCAGTTCCAGGCGAGGGCCATCCTGGGTGATATCAGCGAGGAGGTAGCCGGTGGTCAGGGTGTCGACTCGCCCGATTCCCATGACTCTGGCGCGGGTGGTCGTGACGACCTTCTGCGCGTAGCGGCCCTCAAGGTTGGGAAAGGCGCGGGGCGGGCTCGTCGGGGAGGGATCTCTGACGGTGACCAGGGCTGGCGAGGGCAGCGCCTGACGAGGGGAGGTGCGTTCGGTGTTCGGAGGAGCGGGGGCGGCCTGGAGCATCGGAAGCCCGAGCATCAACGCCAGCAAAGGGGCAAACAACATAGGTACCTCAACACAAGTTCAGATGAGTGACCCCGGCGATTGTGACCACCGGTGAGGCGGTGGCAACGGGGACACTGATACTATTTTACCTGTGAGAGTTTTCAGTTTCTGCTCGCCGCAGCTGAGCACGGACCTACGCTTGGGTCGGGCGACGGGGGCGGGCTGGAGCGGGGACAAAGAGTAGGAAGGAGGGCCCGGGCTCGTACGCCGGCAGAAGGCGTGAGCTGCGCCCTGGCGGGAGCCAGGGCGCAGCGGAGCCGACGAGGATTCAGGTTCTCTGCCGGCCCTGGCGTCCTGAGAGCCCCTCAGCGGGGCTCTCGGGCGAAGAAGCGCTTCTCGGTGATTTCGAGCTCTTCCCAGAGCATGTCGCGAGAGCTGGTATCAGCACCCAGGCCGGTGATGCGGGCCTGTCCATCGATGACTTCGGTATAATACACGGTCACCAGCACGTTTTCTTCGTCGTCGCCCAGCGATGTGGATTTGCCGGCGAGTTCCACGCGATGGCCCTGGTCCATCTCCATGAGCTCAAGGGGACGCTCCGCCAGGCCGAGAGCCGCCGGGCCGTGGGTGTCGAGATGGGTGCGCAGCGTCTCCAGAATCTTCTGGCTGCCCGGCTTCTCTCGCAGTGCCGGGCTGAGGAGTTCGTGGACCTGGTCCAGATCGTTGCGTTTGACGGCGGTGACAAAGCGATTTACGGCCCGGGTGGCGTTATCGATGCCCAGATCGGAGCCCTCGGAAACCGGGTTGAGCACGGGGCTCTCGCAGCTTTGAAGCAGGTTCATCTGGGCTTTGAGCGCGATGGTAAAACGCTGCTCCGGGTAGTTGCCGCTGCCGGTGATCTGCTGCTCTCGCATGGATTGCACGCTGGCAAAGAGCAGGCGTCCGGACTCGCTGGCGACGTAGCGGCCCGAGTACTCATCGCGGTTCTCCAGGGTCAGCTCCACGGGCTCGGGAAGCGCGCCGGCGCGTGAGCGCATGTATTCCTTATAGGGGCCGGTCGACCAGTCGCTCTCCAACAGTGCCACCGGGGTGCCCTCGAGTGCTGCCCAGTGTTTGAGCTCCACCTCGGCCTGGTGGGTGGTGCCCTGGGGCTTGGGAGGGGTGTAGCCGGGAGGTGCCTGGGCTTTGCCGCGGGTGGTTTCCACGGCCAGAGAGCTTCCGCGCTGATGAATGCGCGGGGTCCACGGCGCCGTGGACCCCGGACTCGCCAGCGTCGGCAGCGCCGGGAAGAAGATCGTCAGGCCCGGGAACTCGCCCATCGCCGACCACAGCGTGGAGGGACCCTCTTCTTCCTGGAGCTGCTGCTCCCGGGGGCTTAACAACACCGGCGCCAGAGCGTCGGCGGCAATTCCGGGGTGGCGTATGGGGGCGTCGTCGACGTACTCAACGCGCTCAATATTGCCCGCGTGTAATTCCCAGCGGCCCTGGTTTACCCGAGCCTCAAACGAGCCTTGGTGCGAGGTGCGAAGCTCCAGCTCACGGCCCGAGGGGCTATATCCGGCCGGAGAGCGGATGATGATATCGGCGATAAACCCGTAGCGCAGCGGGCAGGCGTTGAGTTCCTCAAGTTGATAGGCCGGTCCGGCGCCGGGAACAGACGCCAGCGCTGTGAGTTTGCTCTCGTCGGGCAGCGCCTCCCGGAAGGCCTCGGGAAAGGCGGGCGCGTCAGCCTCCGGGGAAAAGGGGGGCGCCTCCTGACGTTCGCAGCCCGTACAGAGCAGGGCGCCGACTGTTAGAGGCGCCAAAAAAAAATGTGAACGCATGGTTATTTCCTTCGCATAAAAGCGCGGCAATTCGGCGCCAGCGCTGGGGTTCAAGCAGTTTGAGAGAGGGCGAGGATAGAGCAGTGCTGCTCCTTTGGCCAGCCGCCCGGCCTGTGTTAGCGTGCGCGCGGAAGACCTGCAGTTCCCTTCACCTCTGGCCATCTTTTCTGCTCGTTGCGTTCGCTGGCGAGCTCGTGAGGTTTAGCAATGCTCTGGACCATCCTCGGCGGTGTGCTGCTCTTTCTGGCGCTGGTCGTGCTCTACGATGTTACCCAGCGCAGGCACGCGATTTTGCGCAACTTCCCCATCATCGGACATTTTCGCTACATCCTGGAGTCGGTGGGGCCGGAGTTGCGGCAGTACATCGTGACCAACAACGCAGAAGAGCGTCCCTTCTCCCGTGATCAGCGCCGATGGGTGTATGCCTCGGCCAAACGACAGAACAACTACTTTGGCTTCGGGACCGGCAACGACCTGGAGACCGCGCCGAACTACCTGATCATCAAGCCGGCGGTCTTTCCCTACCGTGAGCCGCTGCCCGGTGATGAGGACTACGATTCGCACCATAATATCGCCTGCGCCAAGGTGCTGGGTGGGGCGCGGGGGCGCAAAAAAGCCTTCCGTCCCGACTCGGTGTTTTACGTCTCGGGGATGAGTTACGGCTCGCTCAGCGGTCCGGCGGTCGAGGCGCTCAACCGCGGCTGCGCGCTCTCCAAGTCGTTGCAGAACACTGGCGAGGGGAGCATCTCCCGGCATCACGACCATGGCGGTTCGCTGATCTGGCAGCTGGGCACCGGGTACTTCGGGGCGCGCGATAAGGACGGCAAGTTCTCGCTGGAGGAGTTGATCGTGCGGGTTCAGGAGCACAAGGTCAGCGCCATCGAGATCAAGCTCAGTCAGGGCGCCAAGCCCGGGCGCGGCGGGGTGCTTCCGGCTGAGAAGATCACCGCAGAGATCGCTCAGATTCGCGGCATCCCGATGGGCAAAGATTGCATCAGCCCGTCGAGCCACTCCGCCTTTAGCACGGTGGATGAACTTCTTGATTTTGTGGAGACCATCGCCGATGCCACCGGCTTGCCGGTGGGCATCAAGTCGGCCGTGGGCGATCTGTCCTTCTGGATTGAGCTGGCCGACAAGATGGTGCCCGGCGAACGAGGGGTTGACTTCATCGCGATCGACGGTGGTGAAGGGGGGACAGGGGCCGCGCCGCTGGTCTTTGCTGATAATGTGGCGCTTCCCTTTAAGTTAGCCTTTTCAAGGGTTTATAAGATCTTCTCGGAGCGCAATCTCCACGAGAAGGTCGTGTTCATGGGCACCGGGCGGCTGGGCTTCCCGGAGAATGCATTGCTCGCTTTCGCCATGGGCGTCGACATGGTCGGTGTGGCCCGCGAGGCGATGCTGGCCATCGGCTGCATCCAGGCTCAGAACTGCCACACGGGTCACTGCCCGGCCGGTGTCGCCACGCAGAACCGGTGGTTGATGCGTGGCCTTGATCCCACCGACAAGTCGGCGCGTATGGCCAATTACATGGTCACGCTGCGCAAAGAGGTGATGTGGCTCACCCGCGCCGTCGGGGTGGCTCATCCCTCCCAGGTCAATCTGGATCACTTCGAAATTATCGACGAGTGTTTCAGCGCCCGCTCGGCCCGGGAGATCTTTGGCTACCCGGCCTTCGCCCCGCAGGGGCAAGAGGGTGCCGCGCCGCTGCTGGCTGAGCCGGAGCAGGCCTCGCAGACCGAATCGGCCAGAGTTTGACTTGCCCCACGGATTCTGATTGAACCCTGGACTCGCCACCCCATGATGGGGTGGCCCAGACCCTGTACTCCCTCGCTTCCGTTCCTTCCTGGTAGGATGTCCATGTCCTTTTTCATGTTTCATAACGCTGAGTGCCCCCGGACGGGGCAGACCGGCGTCCGGACAGGCGGCTTTTGTGCCGCGTCCCCTGCGGAGCAGAAGGTGTAGGATTACAGAAATATTGTAATTTTTCAGTGCCGCAGGAATCCCTTCCTGCGGCCTTTTGATTTCTTGGCAGGTCGCAGGAGTTCTTTGGCTCAGACGAGGTAAGAGATGACCCGCCAACGTATGCAAGAGGGTCGAAAAAACATCGCAGCGCGCATCCCGAAGGTCGCCGGATTGTCGTGGCCGATCGTGGTGAGCATGCTCTCATTTACCGCGATGGAGCTGGCCGACACCCTCTTTGTCGGCTGGCTGGGGACCGCCGAACTCGCTGCTGTGGGGCTGGCGACGACGGCCACGATGCTGATCAACGGCTTCTTTATGGGGACGCTCCAGGGGGTGAGCGTGGTGGCCAGTCAGGCCACCGGGGCCAACCTCAAGGAGCGCGCGCTGCAGAGCGCGTCGGCCGGGGTGCTCCTGGCCATCCCCTTTGGCTTGCTGGTGGTCGGCCTGAGCCTGCTCGACGTGTGGATCTTCCAGGCGCTCGGCGGCGAGGCCCACGTTCAGGCGATGGCACGCGAGTACTTCGGGATTCGGGCGTTGGGCGCCGGACTCTGGTACGTCATGTTGGCGTTGAGCAACTACTATCAGGGGGTGGGAGATACGCGCACGCCGATGAAGATCAACATCGCCGCCAACGTGGTCAACGTGGTCCTCGACCCGATCTTGATCTTCGGGGTGGGCCCGATTCCGGCGATGGGGATTGAAGGGGCGGCGATCGCCACGGTCATCGCGCAGGGCATCGGGTTGGTGGCGGTGCTGGCGCACTTTGTGAGCAAGAGTGGTCTGGTGCGCCGGGTGCCCGCCGAAGTCGTGCGCTCGATCGCCCGGTTGGGACTGCCGATGGGGGTGCATTATGTGCTGGGTATCGGCGCTTTTACCCTCTTCACCGCGCTGCTGGCGCGGATGGGCACCGTGGAGTTGGCCGCGCATCAGATCGCGCTCAAGGTCGTCAGCGTGAGTTTCCTGCCGGGCAAGGGCATCGGCCAGGCGGCGACGATTCTGGCCGGACAGCACGTGGGCGCGCGGGCCTACTCCGAGGTGGCCACCTCGTATAAGGCGGCGCTGGCGCTGACCTGGCTCTTGATGGGGCTCTTCGGGTTGAGCTTCTGGCTCTTCCACGACTCGATCGCCGGGGTGTTCACCAGCGATATGGCCACGGTGGCGCTGGCCGGTAAGCTCTTGATGGTGGCGGCGGTCTTCCAGCTCTTCGACGCCACGGTGATCGTGACCGCCGGCACGCTCAACGGGACCGGCGACACGCGCTTCACCATGCTGGCGGGTATTGCCGGGGCGTGGTTCATGCTGGTGCCCTTCGCCTACCTCTTTGGTTATGTGCTGGACTGGGGGGCGGTGGGCGCCTGGATGGGGATGGTCGTGGAGATGTTGATGCTCTCGATCGTGCTGGCCCTGCGCTTTTGGCGCGAGGGCTGGAAGCAGGCGCTGTTGCGGCCCGCGGAGCGCCGAGAGCCCCGCAGCGCTGAGGCGGCCTGAAGGTGCGGGCGTGATAGGGGGTGAGGCGCTTGCGGTGATGCAAAAAAGCCCCGGCCGAGCAAAAGCTCGGCCGGGGCTTTTTATGGCGGCGGGGTTGGTGGCGCTCAGCGCTCTTTTTTACGGATGTAGAGGGTCTTCTGGACCTGGGCCACGACCTGGCCCTCATCGTCGAAAATCTCCACCTCAAAGACCGGCTCGTAGACCCGTTGCTGCGCCAGCGCCTCCCAGACGGCGTCGATATCGTCCTGGTCGAGTCGAAACTCCGCGCGCACCCGGCCGCGCCCCGGACGTTTAAAGCGGATGCTGGCCGCCTTGTCCCAGACCACGACCTCGGGGCCCAGATTCTTTAGGAACATCAACATATAAAAGGGGTCGACCATCGAGTAGAGCGAGCCGCCGAAGTGGGTGCCCACGTAGTTCTGATTGCTCAGCTTCAGTGGCATTTCCACGCAGATGTGGCGGTAGTCGTCGGAGATGTGTCGCACGCGGACGCCCGCCCCCAGGTAGGGCGGGTAGAGGTTGAGTACCAGGTCCATGCGTTGGGTGAGCGCGCCCCGGGCGCGTTTGAGAAGGGAACGCATCATACAGCTTCCGGTGAGGGTCAGAGGTGGTGGCGGTGCACTTCGCCGGAGTGTTATCGTAGGCGCATCGTATGGTGGTCAACCCGTGGAGGTGGTGATGGTGCGCGTGCACAGGCGTTTGGGCTGGGTGTGGGTGTGGGCGATATGTGTGGTGTGGGGATGCAGTGCCGGTCCGGCCGCCGAGGATGTGGGGGCATCTGATGTCTCCGAAGATGCGCCGGGCGACGTCGGCGCCGATGCCGACGCGCTGGAGCCGCCGGCCTGTCAGGCGCTGCCGCAATGCGATGATTCTCAGCGCGTGGTGAATTGCCAGTGCGTCTCCAACATGGACCGACGTTGCACCCGGGATGAGGAGTGTCGCCCCGAGGAGAGCTGCGAGCTGATCGAAGAGGGGCGCCCCCGGGTCTGCATCTTTGAGCCGGCTGCGGCCCGCGCGTGCCCCGGGGCCCCGGGGTGTGAGCCGGGCCCTGGCGAGGAACTTCTGGCCGGCGCGGCGAGCATGGTCATCACGCCGGAGTTTTTCAAAGCGCCGCCAGCGCCCGGCGCAGAAGATCCGGGCTGGCAAGACCAGGCCATGTGGCTCGCCGGATTTTCGCCGGGGCGAGCGGCGATGTACTGCCCCGAGGAGCGCATCGGTTGTGCACAGCCGGAGTGCTGCGTCTCCCGGTATGCCCACGATGATCTGAAGAGTCAGGTTGTGGTGTTGCGTCAGGATCAGACCACCGTGGCGTTTGTGGCGCTGGACGTGGTGGGATTCTTTCATACCGACATTGAGGCCATCCGCGCGCGCATCCCGGAGGCGCTTCAGATCGATCATCTGATCGTGGCCTCCACCCACAACCACGAGGCTCCCGATACCGCCGGGCAGTGGGGTCCCGGCTCGCCGATTCCCACCCGCAGCGGGCGATCGGAGGCCTTTATCGAGCGCATCATCGCCCAGACCGTGGTCGGGCTGGAGCAGGCGGTGGCCGAGCTTAAGCCGGCGCGCGTTCAGGCGGCGGTACTCCAGACCGGGGTGGATGGCCTGGCCATCAGTGACAGCCGTCCGCCCTATATTTTTGACGATAATCTGCCGGTGGTTCGCCTGAGCTCCCGGGATAGCGGCGACACCATCGCCACCCTGATCAGCTTCGGGAATCACCCCGAGGTGCTCTGGTCGGAGAATCAGCTCATTACCGCGGACTATCCTCATTTTGTGCGCCACTACGTGGAGCAGGGGTTAGCGGCGGTGCTCGATGGCGAGGGGCAGGAGCTTAAGCCGGCGCTTGCCGGCCTGGGCGGGGTCACCGCCTTTTTTGCCGGGGCCGTCGGCGGGCTGATCAACCCGGGGCGAGGCGGCGCCAAAAACTACGCTGACGAGTCCTTTGAGGATGAGCAGCGTCACACCTTTGCCGCCGCCGATGCGGTGGGCCAGCAGCTGGCCGCGCATGTGCTCCGGGCGCATCACGGCGATGCGCTGGAGGAGATCGCGGCTCCGAGGCTGGCGTTTCGGACCGTGGAGTTTCTCACGCCGATTGAAAACACGCTCTTCCAGCTGGCGGCCTTTGCCGCCAGGATCCTGGAGCGGGACATCTACAACACAGCGCTATTGAGTCCGACGCAGTTCTATCCGCAGGCGCCGCAGATTCTCAGCGAGACAAGCGCTGTGGCCCTGGGCTCAATCGTCTTTTTCACGGCCCCTGGGGAGGTCTTTCCCGAGAGCCTGGTGGGCGGCTACCCGGGTCGCTATGCGGTGTGGGATCCGGTGATTGGCGATGTGGAAGGGAGGCGCGCCGAGCTGGCCTGTGGTCCCGACGGGATGCCCCCTGCGGAGGGCACCTCGGGGAGCCATCCCTGTGTGGTGCGCGCCGACCAGGAGAACCCGCCGGACTTTGAGCAGGCTCCCGAAGGCCCCTATATCTATGAGTGGGTTGGCCAGGAGCGTCTGCCCTTTTTCATCGGTCTGGGCGGCGATTTTGTGGGGTACATGGTGCCGGAGTACGACTTTGAAGGGCCCACCGGAACCACCCGCGCGCCGGGCTCCCATTATGAAGAGACCAACGGCGTCAGCGGCCAGATCCTGCCGCACTGGGAGGCGGCCTTGCAGGAGGTGTTGACGGTGCTGGAGCCCGAGGCCGAGGGCCGCTAAGGGCCAATTGCTTGACGCTCGTTCAGGGGTGCCTAGGTTGGCACTCGACCGCAGGACTCCCGGCCGCTTTGCAGGCCGGGGGCCTTGACCCAGACAATTGCCACAGAAGATGGACCGTCGCCTCATAGGGGGTGAAGAAGAGGTGGGCTTGTGTGCAAGCCTGGCGCGCGCTCCTGCGCTCGCAACCTGACTTCCCGCCAGGGCGGTGATCTACGATGGAGTGAAGCGATGCGTATTGAGAAGTTCACCATCAAGTCGCGCGAGGCCCTCTCCGAAGCCCAGGACCGTGCTGCCGAGGCGCAGCACCCCGAGGTGCGTACCATTCACCTGCTCGATGCCCTGCTGGAGCAGGATGAGGGCATCGTTTCGCCAATCATCAATAAGCTCGGTGCCAGCGGTGACCGTCTGCGTCGTTCCGTCAAAGACGCGCTCGGTCGGATGCCCCGGGTTGAGGGGGCTTCGCCATCGGTCTCCAACGCCTTTGCCGAGGTGCTTCGTCTGGCTCAGAAAGAAGCCGACGGGCTACGCGATGAGTACGTCTCCACCGAGCACCTTTTGCTCGCCTTGAGTGAGTCCAAAGATGAGGGCGGGCAGGTGCTGCGCTCGGTGGGGGTGACCCGCGACCGGGTGCTCGCTGCCATGACCGAGGTGCGCGGCAATCAGCGCGTGACCGACGTCAACCCCGAGAACAAGTATCAGGCGCTGGAGAAGTACACCCGCGATCTGACCGCGATGGCCCAGAGCGGCAAGCTCGACCCGGTGATCGGCCGCGATGAAGAGATCCGCCGCGCGCTGCAGGTCTTGAGCCGTCGCACCAAAAACAACCCGGTGCTCATCGGGGAGCCCGGCGTCGGCAAGACCGCAATCGCCGAGGGCATCGCTCAGCGCATCACGTCGGGCGATGTGCCCGAGAGCCTCAAAAACAAGCGGGTGGTCTCGCTGGACCTGGGCTCGCTGATTGCCGGTGCAAAGTTCCGCGGGGAGTTCGAAGATCGCCTCAAGGCCGTGCTCCAGGAGATCGATCAGGCGGCCGGCGAGATTGTGCTCTTTATCGATGAACTCCACACCCTGGTGGGCGCCGGCGCGTCGGAGGGCTCGATGGATGCCTCCAATATGCTCAAGCCGGCGTTGGCGCGCGGAGAGCTGCGCTGCATCGGCGCGACCACGATCTCGGAGTATCGCAAGTACATCGAAAAGGATGCCGCTCTGGAGCGTCGCTTCCAGCCCATTCAGGTCGATGAGCCTACGGTCGAAGACAGCGTGACCATTTTGCGCGGTCTCAAAGAGCGCTACGAGGTGCATCACGGCATTCGCATCTCGGATGCTGCCCTGGTGGCCGCTGCGCAGCTGAGCCATCGCTACGTCACCGATCGTTTTCTTCCCGACAAGGCTATCGACCTGGTCGATGAGGCCGCCGCCGGTGTCAAAATGCAGCTGGAGAGCCTGCCCGAGGAGATCGATCGTCTGGAGCGTCGCATCACCTCCATGGAGATCGAACGTCAGGCACTTAAGCGCGAAGACGACGCCCCCAGCCAGCAGCGTCTGGAAGAGGTGGAGAGTGAGATCGCCGAGTTGCGCGAGAAGGCCAGCGGCATGAAGGCCACCTGGATGCGCGAGAAGGATGTCATTCAGAAAGCTCGCGATCTCAAACAGCGCCTCGAAGACTTGCGCGTGGAGTATGAGCAGGCCGAGCGCGGTGGCGATCTGGGGCGAGCGGCGGAGATTCGCTTTGGCACCATTCCCGCCACCGAGAAGGAGCTGGAGAGCACCCACGAAGAGCTTCAAGGGTTGCAGCAGTCGGGGAGCTTCCTGCGTGAAGAGGTCACCGATGAGGATGTCGCGCAGATTGTGAGCCGGTGGACCGGCATTCCGGTGCAGAAGATGCTGGAGAGCGAGCAGCGTAAGCTGCTCACCATGGAAGATCGCCTGCACGAGCGGGTGGTCGGACAGGATGAAGCGGTGCAGGCGGTCAGCGACGCGGTACGGCGAGCGCGCAGCGGTCTGCAGGACCCGCAGCGCCCCATTGGTTCGTTTATCTTTCTGGGGCCGACCGGCGTGGGTAAGACCGAGTTGGCGCGTGCGCTGGCGTCCTTCCTCTTCGATGACGAGCAAAACATGGTGCGTCTCGACATGAGCGAGTTCATGGAGCGTCACGCCGTGGCTCGCCTGATCGGAGCGCCTCCCGGTTATGTGGGGTACGATGAGGGAGGCTACCTGACCGAGCACGTGCGTCGTCGGCCTTACACCGTGGTGCTCTTCGATGAGATTGAGAAGGCGCACCCCGACGTCTTTAACATCCTCCTGCAGATCCTGGATGAGGGGCGTCTCACCGATGGGAAGGGACGCACGGTCGACTTCACCAACACCGTCATCATCATGACCTCCAACGTGGGAAGCCACCACATCCAGGACCTCGGTCAGAGCGATCCTGCTCAGGCCGAAACGCTGGTGATGGAGGAGATGCGGGAGATGTTTAAGCCGGAGTTTCTCAACCGCATCGACGACATCATCCTCTTCCTCTCGCTAACGCGGAAGGAGATGGATCGCATTGTGGAGATTCAACTCGGTCGTCTGCGTCGCTTGCTGGAAGACCGTGGTTTTGGCCTCAGTGTGAGCGAAGGGGCGATGACGCTGCTGGCGGACCGGGGCTTTGATCCGGTCTACGGCGCGCGCCCGCTCAAGCGGGTGATCCAAAAGGATGTCCAAAACGCCCTGGCTCGGGAGCTGCTTGCCGGGCGATTTGCGCCGGGAGAGACCATCGCGGTGCGGGTGCAGGATGACGAGCTGGTCTTTGAGGTCGGCGGCGTGCCGGAGACTCGGCCTTCGGTGCATTGACTCGCAGCGCTCTGGAAAGGGGGGAGAGGCCCTGTGAGGAGCCTCCCGGAGCGCGAGGGCCTTTGCGCTGCCTTCAGGCAGCGCAAACGCTAAAGAAACGCGGCCCCGTTGGGGCCGCGTTTTTTGCTCTACAGGGGAGAGGTCCTGGTCACTCGGTGCGCCGAGAGTGGGGGGCTTGAGGCCGGGCGATCAAAGTCCGGAAGAGAGAGGAGCTCAGGAACTCCCGGTGAATTCAGGCGCGGATTGCGCGGCCTGGCGGGGAGCATGCTAAAAGGAGCCAGCGATGAGCAGGCCCCGAGGTGGGGGCCGCAAGAGCGATGGTGAGGATGAAATGAATCACAGTGCAGCAGAGCAAAGGCCTGAGCAGGACCTGACCGAGTACCGCGCGCGCTACGTGTGGAGCGCCGGGGGATGGGAGGAGCGCGCCTCGGTATGGGTGCGTGGTGGGCAGGTGATCGCGGTCGGGGACTTGGAGGCTCGGCCGGAGCGCTATCGCAGCGTGGACCTGGGGGAGGTGGCGCTGGTGCCCGGGCAGATCAACGCGCACAGCCACGCGTTTCAGCGGGTGATGCGCGGGGCGGCGGAGCGACGCGACCCGGAGCGCCCCAACGATAACTTCTGGACCTGGCGCGAGGCGATGTACGGGCTGGCGCTGAGTTTGAGCGCGGAGGAAGTGGAGGCTGCCGCCCGCCTGGCTTTTTGGGAGATGGCTCGCGCCGGCATCACACAGGTCGGCGAGTTTCATTATGTGCATCATCGCCCCGATGGTCAGGCGTATGAGGATCCCAATGAGCTCGCGCATCGGGTGATTCAGGCAGCGCAGGCCGTGGGCATCCGCATCGCGCTCTTGCGCGTGGCCTATCACAGCGGCGATATCGGCCAGCCGGCCTCACCGCGGCAGCGTCGCTTCATTGAGCCCGACGTGCAGACCTACCTGGAGCGTTTGAGCGCGCTGGAAGCGCGTTGGGGAGAGGTGGATAAGGTCAGCCTGGGCGCGGCGCCGCATAGTATTCGGGCGGTCGATCGGAGCTGGGTGGAGGCGATCGCCGACCATTGTCGGTCGCGTGATCTGGTCACCCATATCCATGTGTGCGAGCAGCCTGCTGAGATCGATGCCGCGCGGCGCGCCTATGGCATGGGACCGGTCGAGGCGTTGCATGCCTGGGCCGGGTTAGATGCGCGCTGGACGCTTGTCCACGCCACCCACCTCAACGAGCGTGAACACGCCATTGTGGCCGAGACTCGCCCCACGGTGTGCGCGTGCCCGACCACCGAGCGCAATCTGGGCGATGGCTTTCTGCCCGCGCGGCGACTGATTGCCGACGCGGTGCCGGTGGCGCTGGGAAGTGACAGCCATACGGTGATCGACCCCTGGGAAGAGCTACGCCTGGTGGAGTACCACGAGCGTCTGCGCGCGCAGGCGCGAAATGTGCTCCCCGCGCACGCGCCCGGGGCCCAGATGAGCACCGCGGCGGTGCTCTGGCCGATGGGGACGACCTGGGGCGGGCGTGCCCTGGGCCGCGCGCTCTCCGGCTGCATTGAGGCCGGCGAGCCTGCGGACTTCGTGGCGCTCGATCTCGGCGACCCGGGGCTGTGGGGGGCCGAGCCTCAGACCTTGTTGGACCACATGGTTTTAAGTATGAGTGCCAGCGCGGTACGCCACACCATTGTGGCCGGCGAGCTGGTGATTGAAGATCGCAGGCACGTCGACGAAGACGCGCTACTCGCCCCGGCTCGCGACTTTCTGGCGCGGCGCCGGGCCCGCTGATTGGCCCCCTTTTTTGACTGCTCGCCACACGGAGCCTTCCCCTTATGTCGAACTGGCCCGAACTCTGGAAAGATCTCACCCTGGCGGTGATCGACGTTGAGACCACCGGTCTCGATCCGCAGACCGATCGCGTGACCGAGGTCGGCATCATTCGATTTGAGCGTGGCGAGGTGATCGAGACGTACGGCAAGCTGGTGCACCCGGGATGTCCGATCCCGGAAGATTCCACCCGCATCACCGGCATCAGCGACGACGACGTCAAAGACGCGCCGCGTTTTGAGGAGATCGCCGCAGAGGTGCACGAGCGCCTGCAGGGGGTGGGCATTGTGGCCTACAACCTGGCGTTCGACCGCAGCTTCATGCGCAACGAGCTGGAGCGTTGCGGGCTTGGTTGGCCGGACGATGCCCCCACGCTCGACCCGCTGATCTTTGCGCGCCAGTTTTATAAGAATCATCCGCGCAAGAATCTGGGCGCGATCTGTAAACTTCTGGGGATTCCGCTCGAAGAGGCCCACCGCGCCACCCATGACGCCACCGTCACCGGGCATGTGCTCTACGCCTTTGCCGACCGCTTGCCCGAGCAGCTCGACGCGCTGCTGATGCTGCAGGCGCAGTGGGAGCAACAGCAGGCCGCCGAGATGAGTGGCTGGCGTGGTCGCAACCGCGGCGGTGGGGGAGACTTTGAGTCGCTGGGCGATGCCCTGGGTGGCGCGACCATCGGGCTGGGGCCCGCCTACATCTATGGCGACGAGGCCGATCCCTTGCGCGCCCTTTACATGAGCGTTCCCGAGGCCAATGACTGAGTCCGCACCCACCCATCTGGAGATCCGCGCCGAGTTGGAACGCCCGGAGATTTACTCCCCGCGCACCCGAAAACTCTGGCGGGCCCTCGACTACCTCTGGGGTTATCTGCCCGCCTACCGCAACACCCGCTCCGGGCGTCAGCGCGCCCGCCAGGGCAAGGTGATGCTGGTGGTGGTGGGCGTGGGAACGATGATTTTCGGGGGCAGCGCTGCCCTGATCGCGCTGGGAGCACTGGTGGCCTTTGTCGCCCTGGTAGCGCCGGTGCGGGAGCTTAAAAAACGCAGCGTTCATAATCGCTTGCGCACGCTGGCGGCCGATCGAAAGCGCCCGGTGCGTCGGCCGGGAAAGGTGGTGTTCGACGGGCGACGCCTGGAGCTTCATGACGAGCAGACCATGCTGCGCCGGGTGCTCGTGGATCGCCCCGGGCGAGAGCTGGTCTTTCGAGTCCGCGACGACAAAATGTGCGCCGGATTGCGCCCGCGATCTGGAAATAAGCGCCAGGCCATCTGGATCTGTGCCCCAGAACTCACTCTCGATGACGTGCCGGTGGCTTATGCCGGCGGCCTGGCTCGGCTCAGCGATCAGGAAGTTGATGCGCCGGCCTTTATCGACCCCGATGACTGGCGACGTCTGATCGAGCTTCTTGGCGAGGTGGTACGATGAGCTTACCGGTACAACAATTTCTGGAACCCGGCGGTCTGCTCGATCAGAAGCTCGAACGCTACGAGTTTCGCCCCCAGCAGGTGCAGATGGCCAAAATGATCGCCGACGCCCTGGAGGGCCGTCATGCCGCGATCGTGGAGGCCGCCACCGGTACCGGCAAGACCCTGGCCTACCTGATCCCCGCGCTGCTCTCGCGCCGCCGGGTGGTGGTCAGCACCGGGACCAAGGCGCTGCAGGAACAGCTCTTCTTTAAGGACATCCCCTTTCTGCAAGAACATCTGCCCCGTAACTTCAAGGCGGTGCTGCTCAAGGGGCGTCGAAACTACCTGTGCAAGCAGCGTTTTGAGGAGATGGAGCGCAAGCCGGCGTTTCGTTCTGCCGACGATGTGCGCCTGTGGCCGGTGATTCGCAGCTGGGCGGGTAAAACCTCCACCGGGGATCGCGCCGAGATCGAAGGTCTGCCCGATAACTACCCCACCTGGCAGGAACTCTCGGTGGGGTCGGAAGGCTGCCTGGGCACGAAGTGCCCCTATTACGATGAGTGTTTTGTCAACCGGGTGCGCGAAGACGCCCAGGAAGCCGACGTCATCGTGGTCAATCACCACCTCTTCTTTGCGGACCTGGCACTGCGTCAGACCGGGTTCGCCGAGATTCTGCCCTCTTATGATGCGGTGGTCTTTGATGAGGCGCACCACCTGGAGAGTGTGGCCACGGAGTACTTCGGGCTGCAGGTATCCAACTTCCGCTTCTGGGAGTTGGCCGGTGATGTGGAGCGGGCGGTGGATGCCGATGAGGTCAGCGCGGAGGCGGCCGCCGATGTGTTGGAGACCACCCGGCACCTGACCAAGGCCGCCGGCCAGCTCTTCGATCGCCTGCTCGGCGTGCTGCGCGAGGGGCGTCACGGACTGGATGTGCTCGATGACATCCCCGAGCGCGAACTCATCGACGAGGCCCTGGAGGAGGTCTACGACGGGCTCGACGATCTGGAGGGGGCGATCCGCGCGGTCAGTGCCCTGGGCGAATCGGGGCAGCGTCTGGCGCAGCGCTGCAAGGAACTGAGCTTTGAACTCAAGCAGGTCATCCGCTGCGATAACCCGCGCTATGCCTACATCGTGGAGCGTCGTGACCGCGGGGTATTTTTGCAGGCGGCGCCCATTGACCTGGCCAGCCTGATGCGGCGAAAGCTGCTCGATACCCACGACGCGCTGGTGTTCACCTCGGCGACGCTGGCCACCGGGGGCAACTTCGAGTTCTTTAAGCGCCGTATGGGCATGCTGGGGTTTGAGCGCGAAGAGGGGCCGGCGGTCAAAGCGGTGAAGGTGGAGGAACTGATCCTGGAGCCGGTCTTCGACTACCCCAACCAGTGCGTGCTCTACGTGCCGAACAAGTTGCCGGCGCCCAACGATCCGAACTTCTGCGACAATGTCGCCCTGATCGTCGACTACCTCTTAAAAATTACCGAGGGCCGCGCCTTTGTGCTCTTTACGAGCTACATGAATATGAATGCGGTTCATGATCTGCTGGTCGATAAGATCGATTATCCGGTGCTCTTGCAGGGCCAGGCCAGCAAGCGTGAGATTCTGGAGAAGTTCCGCGCCACGCCCAATGCCGTGCTCTTCGCGACCAGCTCGTTCTGGGAAGGGGTCGACGTGGAGGGAGAGGCGTTGAGCATGGTGATCATCGACAAGTTGCCCTTTGCCAACCCCTCCGATCCGCTCACCCGGGCTCGTCTGGACCTGGTGGATGAGCGCGGCGGCAACAGTTTTGCGCAGATCTCGCTGCCTTCGGCGGCCATTTCATTGAAGCAGGGCTTTGGTCGTTTGATTCGCTCGAAGTCCGATGTGGGGGTGGTGGCGATTCTCGACTCACGGGTGGCGCATAAGAGTTACGGGCGTTACTTCCTCAACAGCCTGCCGCCGGCTCCCGTGGTCTGGTCGGCGCCGGCGGTGAAGCGTTGGTGGTATCAGCGTCATCCGGAGCTGCTCCCCGAGAAGGGGTGAGCGCTTAGGTCAGGCGACTCGGGAGGATTTTTCGGGGAGCGCACAGGACGCGCCGCCGGTGGTGATCAGGTTTGAGTCGTAGCGCTGAATCCTCGCCGACTTCTGCCCAACCCCGGGGGCTGATTATGCTGGAGCTGATCGAGAACTTTTTTCTGACCACGAGCTTTTTGCAGATTTTCATTCGACTCTCGCAGATGTCGGCCACTGACGTGGTGCTGCTCTTTTTGCTCTCCAAACCGGTCTTTGTGTTGATGGCGGCCGGGTCGGTGCTCAGCGGCAGCGCGCGTCGTGACGCACACGGTTCAGAAGGCCGTCGCGATCGCTTCCTTCCGCGTTGAGCGTCGAGTGTGGTAAGTCTGGGCGTCTTCAGGAGGGCCGCAGAAGGAGGCCCTGTGCACGGCGCAGCAGATGAGGCATGAGATGGGCACCGAGCCCGAGCAGCAGGAAGGCTTCGCAATCGAAGAGGGGATGTCCACCGGCAAGCGCGTCGCGCTGGGGCTGGTGGCCCTGGTGGTGATCGTGGCGATTGTGGGAGCGGTCACACAGATGGCAGGCGTGGGATTTCTGGGCTACCGCTCGATCCTCTACGGCTCGGGCGAACTCTACGTGTTAAACCTGACCCCGGAGACGCGTCAGGTGCGCGTGGAGGAGCGAGCGCCCGAGCCGCTGCTCGCCCAGAATGCTCAGATGGTGGAGCTGATCGGGGGCACCTCGAAGGTCGATATCCTTCAGGAGGACCAGAGCGTCTGGAAGAGCTTTGATATCACGATCGATGACTCGTCGGCGCTGCTCAACCTCTCGGGGAGCACCTGTCTGTCGGTGGCCGATGTCACCGCGATGTACCGTGGTCAGGGCGAGGGGCTGAGCTTTCAGGCGTTGCTTCCGGCCGACACCGAGTTTTACGAGCTGGGCACGCATAACGTGATCTGGCCGCGACGCGATTTTCCCTCACGTGTCGATCCCTCCAAAGGGCCCATGCTCTGGGTTGAAATTGTGGCTTGTCAGCTGCTCGAGGATCCCAATTATCTCTCGGAGTACCTGATGATCCGGCTGCAGCAACGCATGGAGAAGCGGGCACAGCCGGAGTAAGCTATCCCATTTCAAGCTTGGGCTCGGGCCGGTGTGGCGCTATGCTGCGCGCATTCGACCATGGGTTCTGATCCTTTTTCGCGCCTCGAGAAAGCTGGCATGACCTTATCAACGACTTCACCGTCGGGGGACTTGACCGACGTGTTGGCCGGGGTGCGTCTGGGCAAGTTCGACCTTTTTGAGCGCATCGGCGAAGGGGCGATGGGCGCGGTCTACCGGGGGTACCACGAAGAGCAGGGGCTGGAGGTCGCCATTAAGGTGATCTTGCAGGAGCGAGCCGGTGATAGCGCCTACCAACGTGCGTTCGGTCATGAGGTGCGCAGTGTGGCAGCGCTGGAGCATCCGGGCATTGTTCGCCTGTATGACTACGGCGTCATCGACGCCGGGGCCGAAGCCCGCCTGCCGGATAAACTCCGCCAGGGGAGCCCCTATCTGGTGATGGAGTATGGCCGCTTTGGCACCCTGGCCGGCCTCATGGACAAGCCGCAGCCCTGGCCGGTGGTCGAACTGGTGCTCTTTGCGATTCTGGACGCGCTGGCTCATAGCCACGCCCGTGGTGTGATTCACCGAGATATCAAGCCTCAGAACGTGCTTCTCGACCGCGTCGAGGAAGGCTGGCCCGGGGTACTGCTTACCGACTTTGGCCTGGCCTACGCGTTGCAGCCCGATGAAGGCGCGGTGCAGAGCAAGCGTGTGGCGGGTACCCCGCAGTATATGGCGCCGGAGCAATTGTTGGGGAAGTGGCGCGAGTACGGTCCGGCCACCGACCTCTACGCTCTGGGGTGCGTGATCTACGAGATGATCTGCGGCGAGGTGCCTTTTGGGGGCGATAATGTCATGCAGATCGCCCGTGCCCATCTGGATCAGCCTGTGCCCAGGCTCAGCTCCCGTCTCGAGGTACCCGAGGGGCTTGATGGCTGGATGCAACGAATGCTGGCCAAAGATGCCACGGCGCGATGGGCGTCGGCGGCGATTGCGGCGCGCGAGTTAAGACGAATCTGTGCCCGAGAGGGGACCCGGCGCATCAATCAGCGTCAGTGGCAGGCCATCTTGCAGGCCAATGTGGCGTCTGGCGAGCAGCGCGGCGGTGAGGAGCACGCCTCGGTGCAGATGTTGCCCTTTCATGCGCTGACTCCGCTGATGAATGCGTTGCCTGTGAACGAGGCACCGGCTGTTGAGCAGCGCTTTACCTCACTGCCGCAGGATTGGCAGCGCCCCCGACGAAGCACCAACATTCGGGTGGCCGGCGCCGGGCTGGGGCTCTTCGGGTTGCGCCGTCTGCCCACGGTCGGCCGAGAGGTCGAATGTGAGCAGCTCTGGTCGACCTTGCGTGAGGTGATCGAGGGCGGCGTATCCCGGGCGGTGCTACTCCAGGGGGCCTCGGGGGTGGGCAAGGATCACCTGGCGGCCTGGCTGGTCGAACGCGCCCGGGAGGTCGGTTCGGCGAACACGCTGCATGTGCGTTACCGCGCTGCCGGAGAAGTGACCGATGCGGTGCGAGAGTCGTTGATCGCCTACCTTGGCCTGGAGGGGCTGAGCCGCGCCGAGGTCGCCACGCGTCTTGAAGCGGTGGTGCGCGCCAGTGGCGGCGAGGACCCCTACGAGTGGCAATCGATGACGGAAATGCTCTCGCCAACTCCCGTGGGCGAGGGCGGGGGGCTGAGGTTAAGCAGTCAGGCACAGCGACACAGCGTCCTGGCCGCCTTCTTGCGGCGTCTGGCCCAGGCCGGGCCGCTGATTGTGCGACTGCAGGATGTGCAGTGGGGCGTTACGGCTCTGGGCTGGGTCGAGTTGCTGCTTCATCAGGTGGAGGATGAGCGCGCGCCGATCCTGGTGGTGATGAGCGCCCGGGACGATCTGATGGCGCTGAGTGCCGAACATATTCGTGCGCTGGCGACCCTGCGTCAGAGTGGCGCTTTTCGTGAACTCAGTATCTCGCCGCTAGGAGCCGCGGCGACCATGACCTTTATCGAAGAGCTTCTCTTCCTGGAGCCGGGATTGGCCGGTGAGGTCGCCGAACGCTGCGCGGGCAATCCGCTGGTGGCGATGACCTTTGTGGAGCGTTGGATCGAGCGTGGGTTGCTCACACCGACTCTGGACGGGTTTCGCTTTGAGGGCAGCCCCGAGGAGCGGGCACTGGATGACGCCGGCTCGCTGTGGCTGGCGCCAGCGCTGGCCATCGTTGATGAGTCTGGCCCCGAGCAGATGATTGCCCTGGAGGTAGCCGCGGCGCTGGGCGCGCGCTTCGGGCTGCTGGACTGGAAACGTGCCTGTGCTGCGGCTGGTATTGAGTGGAATCCGCAGGTGGTCGAGAGACTGCTGGTGCGTCGGCACCTGGTGGATGCCGGCTCCGGTCAGCTCGCGTTCTCGCAGAGCCTGCTGCGCGAAGCGCTGCTCGTTCATCTTCGAGGGGCCGGACGTTGGCAGAAACTTCATGCCGCCTGTGCGAAGGCACTGACTCCCCGGGTCGATGCGGGCGAAGAAGGGGCGCTGGAGCGTTCGGCGGTGATGCTCAAGGAGTCCGGGCAGACGGCTGAGGCGGTGCGTCGCTTTCTGAAGGCCAGTGAGGTGCGCCGGCTGCGTGGCGAGCAGCACTATAACGCTTACCTGCTCGATCAGGCCTGGCAAGCCCTGGATGATGTGGCGAATCCCCTCAATGCCGAACTCGCTCGTCTTCGGGTGGAGCTGGCCTGCGACCGTGCCTGGATGTTCGGGGCCACCTATCATGTGCGCCTGGCTCAGGTCTGGGCGCTGCGGGCGGTGGAGTTGGCCGAGGCATTTGGAGATTCCGCGTTGTTGGCTCAAGCGCGTTCGATCGCGGGTCTGCAACTCAGTGTTGGCAGTCGCGCCGAGGAAGCTGAAGACCTGCTGAGGGGGGCGATCGCGTACTGGCGCGTGCAAGACGGCGATCGGCGCTTTCATGTGATTGCCTGCAAGTCGCTGGCGCGTCTGCTGGCTCGTCGAGGGCAGTGGGATGAGGTCTTTGTCTTCCTGGATGAAGCGTTAGTTCAGGCGGAGGCATCTGGAGATCTCGTGCTCCTGGCCAATGTACGCTACGACGTGCTCTTTGCACGGTACCGCCACGGCGATGTGCCCACGCTGGAAGAGCTCGACGAGTTGATCGCCATCTGTGAGCTCGCCGAGCAATACATCGGACTGGCCGAGGTCTTAAATCTTCGCGCCGATATTCAACGTACGCGGGGAGAGGTGGCCGGGGCTCGCGCGGATCTGGCTCGTGCGCTTCACTATTTTAATCGCATTAACAGTCAGAATGGCATGGCCGTGATGCTCAACCTGGGGCTGATGCTCCTGGCTGAAGATGATGTCGACGGGGCCAAGTCCTATTTTGAGCGCGCCGCGGTGAGCTTGCGTCGCCAGCGCCGCCCGCAGCTGTTGATCTACGCGGTGCTCGGCTGCCTGGTCAGTGCGCTCAGTGAGCGGCATCGCACTCGGGTGGAGCGTCTCAGTGCCGAGGCGATCCGGTTGATCGAGGAAACCCATTTTCTGGGAGATGATGACGCGCGTGCCCTGCTGTTGGCGGCGTCGCGGGCGGTCCACGCCGATGGAGAGCGCTGGGAAGAATGGGCTCAGCTCAAGGCGCTGGGGCAGATGTTAGAGCGCATGCCCTCAGCACCTTGAGCCGGTGCCTACGCCGGACTTATGGCAATGAGGTTACTGGAGTCAGGTTCTTGTAGTAGAGGTAACACTCATTGAGTTGCCGGCTGGTAATGGAGACCAGTGAGGTCGTAGCGAACGTGGTCAGAATACCGTAGTTGTTGATGAAATCGCAGACGTCGGTGACGTCGAACTCATCGCCCTCCAGCTGAATCCAGGCATTTCCTTCATTCAAAACTGCAAAGCCACTGACGTTTTTGGAGGTCATCTCCGCGAGTACATCGTCGCGAAACGTGTTCATATTCTTGTCGGAGACACCGCTGTAAGTTCCTTCCGCTTTAATACGTGTGTCGGCCATGCAAGTACCTCGTTACTACGGGCAGAGATATGCATCGCTTTTTGATGCTAATCTTCAACCCAATCCCTGAGTTAAAAGTCGGAAGAGACGTCGGCCAAACGTCTCATAGTACATGGCCGGCCAGACACGTCGGCGGACACGATGACCTGAGAGATCGGAACCAGGCTTCCACCCTGCTTTGGACGTGACAAGTTGTAAGTATCTTGAGACCGAGACCAAAGATCAAGCTTTATTCAGGGACTTACGCGATCGGTAGCGCCGGTAAGCCGCAAGAAAGGCCCGCTAAATTTTTGGACGCCGAGGGGCATCGTGCCTTATAACCGGCGGTATGAACGGGGAGTCCAACGACATACAAACCGACATGCGAGCGTTGAAGACGGAGGGGAAAGAGCGCCGCCAGGGGGCTCGCCGAATCAGCGTGGCACTGGTCCTGTTGGCGCTCTTCGGAGTCTTGTGTGGAGTTCTGTGGGAACTCGCGCGTTCACCGACGGTGCTTGGGCGGCTGATCGCTCCGAAGATTGCGCGAGTGGCACGTCAGCAAGGGGTAGACCTGGAGGTTGCCGCGCTGGGACCAGCGGGGTGGACCGGGGTGCGGGCCTATCAGGTGCAGGTGGGGCTGGTCCGTGGCGGACAGCGCGTTGAGACGTCGCTGGAGCGGGTTGACCTCTATCTGGATTGGGGCGAAACGCTGCGGAGCGGCGTACCAAAACTTGGCCGGATGGAGCTGGGGGCGTTTGAGTTCGGGGTTGTCCGTGTCCCTCAAGTTGAGCTGAAGCCGCCGGTGCAGGACGAGATAGATCGGTCGCTTGAGGCTTCGGTCCGCCCCGGCGTCTCAACGTCGGGTTCGGGGGAAAAGGTGGGAGCGCTGGAACGTTTTGTGGCTTCGGAGCTGGAGGTGAGCTGGTCGGGAGGGCCGGTGAGGCTGCAGCAGGGCATTGGACCGGTGGAGTTAGATGCCGGGCGCATCACGCTGGATGTGCCCGGGCGACGCATTGCATCGCTTCGTGGGGAAGGCCGGGTGGCGGGGCAGCGCTTCGGACTGCAGGGGCACGACCGCACCCTGAGCGTGATAAGTAGCGCGATCGATCTTCCGGAACTCTTTCACGCCCCGGCAGGAGCGTTGAAGGTGGAGCGCGTGGACCTGGAGTTGGAAGGTCTCCTGGAGAGCGCGGGCCGCAGTGATGCCCCGATGTTGGTGACGCTGCGGGGGCTGGAAGCGCGAGTCAATGAGCGGGCAGACGCGGTGCTTCGAGCCGAACGTTCTACCCTGGAGCGGCGAGGGCCCACCCTGAGCTGGCATGCCGAGGGGGCGCAGGTGGAAGGGGCGCAAAAGACTTACGGGCTGCGTGACGTGGCCATGAGCTACCGGGCCGATGTGCCGGGAATCGGTCTCCAGGCGGAGGTGCTCGATGGTGAGGGCGGCCATCTCAATGTGGAGGCGCAATGGCATCTTCCCAGCGCGATGGTCGGGATCAATGCCTGGTTTCATGAGTTTACCTGGGATGGCACCACGCCCTGGCCGGTGCCCGGATCGTCACGGGTGACCCGTGCTCGGCTGGAAGGCACGCTTCACGGGGAACTCGATCTGGCGCAGCGTATTGCCGACCTCAACGGGGAACTTGGTGTCAGCGACCTGCGGGTGGAAGCGCCTTTTCTCGCCAGTGATACGCTGGTGTTTGACAGGCTGGAGATGGGGCTGGGGTTGACCTTTGATGTGGCGTCGCGAGCGCTCAGCGTGGGGCAAGGCCGCCTGAAGTTGGGAGCGCTCGACCCGGTGCGCTGGTCGGGTCATGTGATCGATGCCGGACGCGGGTTTTCCTTTGGGTGGACGCTTGCCGGTGAGGACCTTGACGCCAGCCAGGTGCTCTCGGAGCTGCCCGACGCGATGACCGGGATTTTGGCCCAGACTAAGATGAGCGGTCGCTTCGGTGTGAAGCTGGGGACCTCCGGTCATAGCGCCTACCCTGAAAGCCTGATGCTCGACGTGGGGTTTAGTGGCGATGTCGCGGTGAAGGATTCACTGCGCTGGAGTGCGATGCGCGCTGCCGGCGCCGATGTTCCGGAGGGCGAGCAGGAGAGTGCCTTCTTTGATTCCGACGCTCATCCGGCCCGCCAGATGAACCCGGACCACTGGGCGCGGCTGGCGCGACTCCCGGACCATGTTCCCGCCGCGCTGCTCTCTGCGGAAGACGCCACATTTTTGCAGCACGAGGGGCTGGACTGGGTGGGGCTGCGCATGGCGATGGTCCATAACCTGCGCGAGGGGGCACTGGAGCGCGGTGGAAGCACCATCACGCAGCAGTTGGCCAAGAACCTTTTTCTGACTCATGATCGCACCATCTCACGCAAGCTCCAGGAGGCTTTTTTGACCTGGCGGATGGAGAGTGAGCTGAGCAAAGAGAAGATCCTGGAGCTCTATATCAATGTTGTCGATTGGGGGCCGGGCGTTCACGGGCTCTACCAGGCGTCGCGTTACTACTTTGAGCGTGATCCGGATCAGCTCACCCTGTCTCAGAGCGCGATGTTAGGGGCGATTCTGCCGGGACCGGCGCATTACGGAGCGATGGTCAAGGCCGGGTATTTGCCCTCAAGTCGGCAGGATAAGATGCGGCGAGTGCTGGTGAATATGCGCTTTCTGGAGCAGTTGACCTGGCCGCAGTATCACGCGGCACTCGATGAGGTGAATCGAAGCTCGCTTGGGGGCGTGCAGTTGGCGGTGTGTGCCGACGATGAGAGCGCGCCGGAGGGGGCACGCGCCTGCGCCGACGTGTTGCGAGAAGATGCGCGTGATGCGCCTGGTGAGATGAGTTTTGAAGAGCAGGAGGCGGGTGAGATTCCCGCCGAGACCGGGTGGGTGCCGCTGACGCATTGAGTCACCATCGGCACTCCTAAAAGCCAGGCCGGGCGCTTTGCGCCCGGCCTGGCTTTTGGCGATCCGGGGTTACTCCAGGGGATCAAGTACCGTGAGCGTGCCATCGGCGCTCACCACCAGAACCGCGAGGCTCTCACCATCTTCGGGCGGGGCCAGCAGACCACTGGCGAGTACGGTCACCGCCTGGCCCGCCAGGGTATCCAGCGGGAGATCGAAGGTGGCGAGGGCGGTGGAGGTGTCGGCGGCCGGGGTGATTTGAGCCTCGATGGCGGCTGCTGCCACGGCTACGTAGCCATCGAACTCGCCATAGGTCAGAGACTCGCTAAGCGTGGTCGGGGTGCCATCTTCGTCGACGACGACGGCGACTGAGAGGGCGTCGGGGACACCGTGAAAGAAGAGCAGATCCACGCCTGTCGGGTCGGCGGACTCCTCTCGGGCATCGGAGCGCAAAAAGACGCGCAACGCGGTGTCCTCGCCATCGGGGTTGGCCGAGAAGTCGCCGGGGGTGACCAGTCCGCCGATTACGGCCACGGCGCTTTGACCGGTGCCCAGATTCAGCGTGCTGGTGAGGACTTCGCTGCCGGCGTCTCCGGCCGGCGTGACCGTGAGCTCGATGTCCTGGCCGGCCGCGACGGTGCGGAAGGTGGTGGCCTCGCGGAAGGCGACGGCCGGATAGGTCAATTCCTCGTCCAGGTAGAGGTCTGCCGAGGCGGCGTCCGGGTCCGGCGCGTTATGAATCAGCTGCAGACGGGCCGCTTTTTCGAGCGGGGTGCCCGTGCTGCGATTGCCGCCATAGCGCGAGGGAAAGAGAAGCACTTCGAAGGCCGCCTCGGAGTTCTGAGCGCTGTCTGCAAAGCCGCTGGCGATCACCACATAGGCCCGTCCGCCCACAAGGTCGGGGGTCTGGTAGGACCCGATGCGATCGCCGCTGTCGCTGTCGTTGAGGTCAAAGGCCAATACGCCGGGAGGCAAGGCCAGGTAGGTGTCGGAGAACTCGCCATACACCTGGTCGGTGAGGACGTCGCTGCCGTCTGGTAACACGAGGTCAATGGCGGGCTGATCGGTGGTTCCGTGGAAGATGACCAGCTGGTCGAAGTTCGGGTCGCTGGAGCGCTCCCGGGCATCGGAGAAGGTATAGAGCGAGAGTCCGGTGTCTTCCCCGTCCGGGTTCGCGGTGAAGTCTCCAGTGACGAGTACGCCCGAGATCACCACAAGGGTGCGCTCCCCTTCGGGCAGGCTCACCGAACTGAAGCTAGCGAGGGCATCGGCATCGCTGGTGGAGTCGGCGGGAGCCACGGCGATCGTCTGGTCTTCGCCAGCATCCACGTCGACAAAGGGGGTGGTCGTGCGGAACTCGAAGTCGTCCAGGAAAAGAGTTCCGTTGAGATAGACATCCACCGTCGCGGCGTCCGGATCGGCGGCATTGTGAATGAGCTGAATGCGGGACTGCCCTTCCGGGATCTCCACGGGCTCGCCGACGTCGGTGTCGCCCTCATCGGCGTCGGCATCGGCGGTATCAGTCTCGTCGACGTCGACGTCGACGTCGGCGTCGCCTTCATCGACATCGGCATCGCTGACGTCGGCGCCGGCGTCGAGCTCCTTGCCGTCGTCGGGATCATCGTCATCGTCGCAGGTGCAGGCGCCGCCGAACATCAGAAACGCGCAGAAGAGCGCGGTTAACAGGCGAGGGGCAAGGGGCCAGTGAGGCGAAAGGCGGTTGGTCTGAGGTGCCATGAGTGCTCCTTCCTTGGAAAAAGAGGCTCAGGGTGAGGTTGACGACTTCAACTCGACATTGAGTTGATGCGCGACCACCACAGACGACGTGCACGCCCCCACCGGGTTCAATGCGTTTCAAAGAGTGCAGGTGCCCGCGGAGGCTGCGAGACCTGCGAGGTTCTACGACGGGTGTCGCCGGATGGTAGGCACTGCGTGGACGAGGGCAAATCGCCCCGGCGTATCTCGGGTGCGTATCTTTAGGGATGGATCCCATCGGTGATGTGACCGAGGGCCAGCCTGGAGGTGTGCGATGGTCAGTCGACGACGAACTCCTCGCTCAAAGACGTGGATCGGCTGGGCGGCAGTGGTGGCGCTGGTGCTCCTGCTGGTGCTGGTGGTGGTCGGTCGCAGCGATCGTGAGTCTCCTCCCCACGGTTCCGGGCCGCAGGCGTGGCCTGGCGAGGAGGATTCGCCGGCGGCGCAGCGGGCCCGGGAGAGCGAGAAGGCCGAGGTGGCGAGCCCGGAGTCCTCGACGCGTGCACTTCAGGACGCGGAGCAACGTCCGGACTCCCCGGCGCCTCCTGAGAGTGGCAATGTGGACCCTGAACGCATCGCGCGTTTGACCGAGGCCGCCGGGCAGGCCGTGGAGAGTAGCGAAGCCCCCCGGGCAAGGCTTGCGACAAGGGAGGAAACCTCGGTTTCAGCGGAGTCGGCCGGTGAGCGGTCGCCGCGGGCGGTTCTGGCGGCACGCCGCGATGAGGAGGTGGCCGGTGCCGCGCCTGACGAGGAGGCGCCGGGCGAGGGTGCCGAGGCGATTCAGCGGTTGATTGACGAGGAGGGCGTCGACGATCTGGAGACGTTGGAGGCGTTGGCCGCTGAGGAGGGCATCGATCTGGAGGATGAGGCGCTCTATGCGGAGGGAGAGCTCAACGCCGCGGAGTTGGAGGCGTTGGAGGAGGAGCTGGAGCTGGAGGCGCTGGCCCTGGAGGAGGAGCGCGAGCTGGAGGTGCTGGCGCGGGAGGAGGAGCTGGAGCGGGAGCGTCAGGCATTGGAGAGCGAACGCCTCGGGGAGGGTGAGGTAGAGGCCCCGGATGGCGAGGTTGCCGCCGCGGAGGGCACCGGGAGTGCTCAGGAGGAGGAGCGGGCCGAACGTCTCGAAGAGCTGGAAGATATCGAAGGCCGGGAGGCGCTCGAAGAGCTGGAAGATCTCGAAGATTTGAGTCCGGGGGAGGCGCTCAGCGCGATGGGGGGAAGCCCGGAAGCGGCCGCGGTGGGGGCGGATGCGGCCGGGTTTGCCTGGGCGGCGACGTCGGCGCTGGTGCTTGCCCTGGAGGCGCTCCAGTTGAGCGCGGTGGCCGGGGGCGTGGCGGCCCAGGCTTCGGGCTCATCGGGCTCATCGGGCACCTCAAGCTCCTCGGGCATCGCGTCCGAGAGCCGCGTCGAAGACGAGGTTGAGGACGAGGTTGAGGACGAGGTCGAGGGGGGGGCGGGCGTATCGACCGCCGCGGGCCGGGAGTCCTCCGGGGAGGAGGAGGAGACGCCCGGGGTGGAGCGTCCTGAGGATGCGCTGCCGATCGAGGAGGCGACCCTGGTCTGGGTCGCCTGGAAGCGGGGGATCGACGAGTTGGAGGTGATTCAAAGGCGGAACTTCCCGGACTTTGCCTGGCGCATTGTGGAGCTCCGGGACACCTTTGAGGGCTTTAGCCCGGGGCTCACCCTCGATGAACAGGGTGAGGTGCTTGGTGAGCTTGTGAAGCGCGCAGGAGCCCTGATCGAGGCGATGGAGGCCGCATCCCGCGTGGATTCGACGACTTAGGGCGGTATCAGGTCTGTGAGGTGTGGCCTGAGCGGCCCCGCAGGATGCGTCGTCCCACGTCGATGAGCACGCTGCGGCGCGCGCCGAGCACGCTCTCGGCCAAAAGGGCCATGGTCACAAAAAAGAGCAGCCAGCTCCACAGGTTGACCCGGCGTCGGGCCTCGGGAGCGCTGGCGCTGTGCGGGCGGCCCTCGGCGTCGGTTTGCCAGGCGGCGGTGACCGCGTCGGGGACCGGGGTCAGGCGCGAGGCGCGGCGGTCGAGGTTGGCCGCAAAACTCAGTCCTTCGATCAGGCCGGCCTCCGAGGCTTCGTCGGCATAGAGCAGGTAGGTGCCCGGGCGCTCCGCGAGCAGGGTGATGTCGCCGTCGATGGGTTCGGCGACCTGTCGGGCGCCGCCGGGGCCCACGGCGATGGCACGCTCGCGTACGAGATCGCCGACCTCGACGCTGAAGGGGGCTCCGACCCATCGTTCGGTGTCGTGGAGGGAGCTGGCCCGGCGCGCCAGGTGCGTGAGCGAGCGACGCATCAGCGGGAGGTAGGCCGTGCGCACCGGGAGGTCGGTCCATTCGCGGTCCAGGGTGGTGGTCCAGAGGAGCACCCGGCCCTGGCCGACCTGGCGCTCCAGGAGCGCCGGGGCGTTGTCCTGGTAGGCCAGGGCCAGCGTGGTTTGCTGGCCGGCCGGGGCCGGGTCGAGGAGCATGTAGCTGTAGACCTGCACCGACTGCATGGCGCTGCCGCCGGGGAGGTTAAAGACGCGGAAAATCGGGTGTTGGCGGCGCGTCTGCCCCAGGCGAGTGATCTTGATCGGCGCGTCGGGATCATCGCGCTCGGCCAGGCGTTTAAGGCCGCGAAGCGGGCGTGGCAGGAGCTCGCCGAGCTGATGGTTGTAGGCCTCTACGTCGACCTGATTTCCCATGGCGATGAAGAGTCCGCCGCCTTCTTCGACGTAGGTGCGGAGGCGCTCGGCCTGCGTGGCGTTGAGGCGGGCGACGTTGGCGAGCACGACGACGTCAAAGGTGTTGAGGTCGTCGCGCTCCAGGCGCTCCGGGGCCCCGGTGGTCGGAGCGATGGCGCTCTCGGAGGTGAGCCCCGGGCGTAGCGCCCGGGTCAAAAAGAAGAGTTCATCGTCGTAGGGGATGTTGCTGGGGCTGCCGTTGATCAGGAGCGCGCGCACGTGCTCGCGGGGGCGGATGAAAAAGTGCCAGGTGTTGTCGGCGGCGAGTTCGTCGGCGTCGATCAATTCGACCCGGGCGGCGGTGAGTGCGGGTTCGCTCAGGCGGTGCATGAACGCCACGCGGGTCTCCTGGCCGGCGGGCACCGAGAGCTGCTGGCCGCCGACCACCGAGTCTCCCACCCGCAGCTGGGCCTGCACGTCGGTGGCGTCGTCGGGGCCGAAGTTGGCAATGGTGGCGGTGATGTTCCAGGCGCCCTGTTCGCCGCTGCCTTCCTGTTCGTAGCGCACCCCGGTGATGGCCAGATTGGGGGTGGGCTCGTCGCCCTCATCACGCACGGAGAAGAGCTGGAGGGGGTGAACAATGTCGAGTTCAGCCGGGTCTTGGGCAAAGGCTCCTTCGGTGAGTGAGCCGATGACCACCAGGCGGCGGTTGGGCAGCTGTGAGCCCGAGAGCAGCGTGGAGGCGCGGCTGAGCGCGTGGCCCAGATCGCCGGGGTTGTCGGAGGCGCGCAGCTCGTCGAGCTGCTCGCTCACCTGGCCGTGATCTTCGGTGAGGCGTTCCTCGTCGGGGCCGCTGCTGCGCACCAGCACGACCTGATCCCAGGGGCGGAGGTCGTCGACGAGCTCCGAGGCCTGTTCGCGAGCCCGTTTCATCCAGCCCTCGTGTTGCATGGCCAGACCATCTTCGATGACCAGGGCCACGGCGGTGGGCATGCGCTCCTCGGCGGTCATGCCGGAGGAACTCAGGAAGAAGGGTTTGGCCAGGGCCAGGGCCAGGGCGGCGACGGCGGCCATGCGCAGCGCCAGCAAGACGCGCTGGCGCACCTTGATGCTGCGCGCGCTGCGCTGGTGGGAGGCCTGGAGCAGACGCAGCGCCGGGAAGGGGCGGCGCACGGCCTTGCGGCGATTAAAAAGGTGGATAAGCAGCGGAAGCGCCGCGGCCAGCAGCCCCACCAGAAAGAGAGGTTGGACGAAGTTCATCCGCGCCCCCTTAAGAAGTCCTGACAGACGCGCTCAATGGGCCGGGTGGTGTCGTAGCGCAGGTAGGCGATGTTGGCGCCGGTGCAGAGCTCTTCGAGGCGTTGATTATGGGCGCGCATCGTCTGGATGTAGCGGTCTCGCAGGTCGTCGGGATCGGCCAGGAGTTCGCCATCGTCTTCCAGGCCCTCGAAGAGGCTTAAACCTTCGTAGGGCAGGGAGAGTTCGGCGGGGTCGAGCACCTGGAAGACGGCGACATCGAAGTTGCGGCTGGCGAGCACTCGCAGCAGCTCTTCGGTGCGCTCGCTGGCGTCGAGGAGGTCGCTGAAGATGAGTACCAGGCTGCGTCGGCGGGCGCGTTCGGCGATCTGGCGCAGGCTGGCGTCCAGGGCGGTCGGGCCGGAGGCCGGGAGGTTGTCGAGCAGGTAGAAGATGTCGTCGAGGTGCTTGCCGCGGGAGGCCGCCGGCAAAAACGCCCCGGGGGTTTCGGCAAAGCCCAGCGCGCCGACGGCGTCGCCCTGTCGGATGAAAAGGTAGGCCAGGGTGGCGGCCACGTAGCGGGCGTGATCGAGCTTGCTCAGCGGGCCCAGTTCGCTCTGAAAGGCCATGGAGCCGGAGCCGTCCATCAGCAGGAAGGCCTGAAGGTTGGTCTCATCTTCGAATTGTTTGACGTAGTATTTGTCGCTTTTGCCGTAGACCTTCCAGTCGACCCGGCGCAGTTCCTGACCGGCGGAGTACTCGGTGTACTCGGAGAACTCCACCGAGCCGCCGCGGTGTGGCGAGCGGTGCAGACCGGCGATCACCCCCTGGGCCAGCTGGCGAGCACGCACGTGCATGTCGCCGAGCTGATCGAGGGTGGCGGGGTTCAGGTAGGTTTGTCGTAACGCGTCAACCATGGAGCGGAGCCCATCCGGGGGGAGTGAGTCGTGGGAGGAGAGCCGATGCCGCGCTCAGCCGGCCACGATCTGGGCGATGATCTTCTCGGGGGTCAGCCCCTGGGCCTCGGCCTGGAAGTTGGTCAGCAGGCGGTGGCGAAGGATCGAGGGGGCCAGGTAGTCGATGTCTTCGGTGGACACGGTGAGGCGGCCATCGAGGAGGGCGCGGGCTTTGCCGGCCAGGATGATCGCCTGACCGGCGCGCGGGCCGGCCCCGAAGCTGACGTAGCGCTGAACCACCTCGGGAGCGCTGGGGTCATTGGGGCGCGTCTTGCGCACCAGGTTGACGGCGTAGGCCACGACCTCGTCGGAGACCGGGACCTTGAGCACCAGCTCCTGGAGGCGGAGGATGGTCTCGGCGTTGAGCACCTTTTCAATGGGTGGTTTGTGATTGGTGGTGGTGTTTCGGACGATGGCCAGTTCGTCTTCGAGATCGGGGTAGTCGACCTTGAGGTGGAACATAAAGCGGTCGAGCTGAGCCTCGGGCAGGGGGTAGGTGCCTTCCTGCTCAATGGGGTTCTGGGTGGCAAAGACCAGAAAGGGCAGATCCAGCTCGTAGGTGGTGCCCCCTGCCGAGACCCGGTATTCGGCCATCGACTGCAGGAGGGCGGCCTGGGTCTTGGGCGGGGTGCGGTTGATCTCGTCGGCCAGGAGCAGGTTGGTGAAGACGGGGCCCTGCAAGAACTTGAAGACGCGCTTTCCGGTGGCCTGATCTTCTTCCAGGATATCGGTACCGGTGATGTCGGCGGGCATCAGGTCGGGGGTGAACTGGATGCGGTTAAAGTCCAGATCCAGCACCTGGGAGAGGGTGGCGATCAGGTAGGTCTTTGCCAGCCCGGGGACCCCCATCAGCAGGCAGTGGCCGCGGGCGAAGATGGCAATGAGCAGGTGCTCAATGAGCTCATCCTGTCCGAAGATACGCTTTCGGACCTGGGCGATGATGGCGTCGCGGGCCTGGGCAAGCTGTTCGACCGCGGCGAGCTCGTCGTCGAGGGCGGGGTCGAGGGCGTCGGGGTTGAGATCGGTGGCCATGAGTGCTCGTCGCAAGTGGTCAGTCGGTCGGTGTGTCACGGCGAAAGGGTGCCGGGCGCCCTGGCGAGGGGCCGCCAGGAGTGCCTTACAACGCGCAGGGACAATGCATTCCTTCCCTTAGACTCATAGCGCAAGGTGTGTGGCCTGACCACCGGCCGGTGCGGGGCCCTCTTCCCCGCAAGGTACGCGGCCCTCTCTGGGCGGGGGGGCGCGCAGGGCTCAGAGCAGATCGCGGGTGTTGCTTACGTCGAGCCGGGCGGTCTTGGCGAAGATCGCCAGAGCCTGCTGGATCATGGCAGCAAGGCGGCGCATGCGTTCGATGCGCTCAAGGGTCTCGTCGTCGACATCCGGGTGTTCGGCGGCCAGGCGCCCGGCGTCTTTGAGGTCGGTGGCCACGCGGGAGATGAGCTGCCCTTCGCGTTGCTCCAGGACCTGGGTGATCATCTGCATGAACTCCACCTCGGCAACAAAGTGCCAGGCGGAGCTGGAGGCCTGACGCACCCTTCGGACCACGTTCCACAGTTCGAGGTCCCGGGTGATCATGGAGACCGCCCCCTTGGAGAGTTCCAGGGCATCCTGAATCTCGGAGGAGTTCATGGGGACGCGGCGCAGGTAGAGCAGGGCCCAGACCCGGCCGTGGTTGCGCTTAAAGCCCCAGAATTCGATGACGTCGCCTACCGCATCGGTGACCAGCGCCTCCCACAGCGGGAGCGAGGTGGTCGGAGGGTTGTCGGAGGTGCGGTAGTTGTAGCCCTTCATCGTTTCTCCAGACTCCAGCGAGCCTGGGTCCGGAGCTGAGTGGCCCACTGGGCGATATGTTCGCCGCCGGGGCCGTGCTGAAACTCACCGAGTGCGTCCATGGCCCGATCGAGATGGTCTTCGACGGTGGCCAGGGTCTGTTGTGCGCAGCCCAGCTCGACGATCCAGGCGCCAAAGCGCTGGACGTCTTCTTCGGCCAGGTCGTCGCGCTGCCAGAGCTGCTCCAGCGCGCGGGCGAAGTCGGCGTTGGAGCTGCGAGCCAGGGCGATGGGGTAGGAAGGGTTGCGGTTGCGCAGGTCAGCCAGGCGATCTTTGCCGATGTCGATGGGATGGCCGACCACGTCGATGAGATCGTCGGTGATCTGGAAGGCCAGTCCCAGGTGGTGGCCGCAGAGGCCCAGACGCTCGATGAGTTCGGAGCGGCCGGCCACCCGGGCCGAGGCGGTGCCGCAGAAGGCCAGCAGGGCGCCGGTTTTTCCGTGGGCGATGGCGGCCCATTCATCCAGGCCCCAGCTGGAGTCATGACGAGCATCGACCTCGCGCATGGCCGCGCGAGTCATCTCGGCGACCAGGGTCACCGCCTCAAAGGTGACTTCGCGGGGGAAGTCGTAGAGCTGCTCCAGGGCGATGCAGAGCATCAGATCGCCGCCGAGTACTGCCACCGAGTTGTTCCACTGGGCGTTGGCGGTGGGGAGTCCGCGGCGCGTGGTGCCCTCGTCGACGACATCGTCGTGGAGGAGGCTGGCGGTGTGGATGAGTTCGGAGGTGATCGCCAGGGCGATGCGGGCCTCTCGCGGCAGGTTGAGCGCCGCGCCGAAGTGATCGACGAGGAGCGGGCGCATGCGTTTGGCGCCCGAGGCAAAGGAGAGGTGGCGGCAGGCCTCCAGCAGCACGGCCGGTTCTTTTCCGGCGTGACGTGGGTCTTTGAGCGCCTGATCAAGGGCGTGTTCAAAGTGCGTGAGGAAGTCGCTGGCGAGGGGCTTGGTGGCGGTTTGCGGCATGGAGGGTCACTTCGCGTTGCGGTTTGAGTCCGCTTAAATAATCGTGCGAAGTTTAAGAACCTTTGAACTTTGTGCAACCGAAAAGGGCACTCTCGATGCTGCTCCGGGGAAGTTTGCCGGGCGAGAGTGGATGTGCTCACCACAGAGCGGAGCCGGTCAGCGTTTTAGTGCAGGGAGGAGGGTCCCGGGGTCAGAGCGGGTTTTCTGGCGGGTCTGGATGACCGGGAGGCGTTTTTTGAGGGGCGGGCGTTCTTTTGTGTGGGCTCATCGGCCCCGGCGGGGGTGGGCGCGCGCTCGGCGTAATGCTCCAGGCGGCGCATCTGTTGGAGAAGCGGATTGAGCAGGCGCGTGCGCAGCTCGGGCTGCTCCAGCGTCGGGGAGTGAATGATGAAGTAGACCAGGGTGAGAAGTTCTTGCTGACCGCGCTCCGATCCCTCGCGCAGCTCTTCGGTGGTCAGCGCACGCAGGATCAGTCCGGGGTGGGTGCGCTCCATGCGATTCCACAGACGCCAACGGGTGGAGCGATCGACGTTGAGGGAGTCGAGCAGGCGGGCCTTTTCGATGCGGGTATGCAGAGCGCGAAGTTGGTGCTCCCGGGCGATCGTGTCGAGCTGCTCGTAGATAAACAGGCGTCGTGCCGGGCTGAGCAGATGACGCTCCAGTGTCTTGAGTATGTACGTAAACATCAGACTACCCTTGTTGCTCGCCATAAAAATGATGGCGGACACCAGGAACAGGCGCCGGAGCCCCTCAGAGAATCGATTAGGAGAGGATGCTAGCATAACGCGTCGGGCCCGAACAAGGCCTGGCCTGCGGCTGGAGGGGCGCGGTCAGGAAGTCTCTTGCGCGTTTGCGGTCGGGGAGGCGAACATGCTGACAGCGCGCTTCAATCGCGCTATGAGGCGAGGGGACGATGCCGGCTTGAGCGGCGAGTCACTCTCCTATGCCTGACCGACGAAGGACGCGTACTGAATTCGAAAATCGCCAGCTGGATCCGGGGCCTTCCCGGGGTACCCGGGCATACGGTGCGCTTTGCGCTGCGTGTGCTGGTGCGTTTTTTTGGCGAGAAAAACGGGCTGATTCTGGCCGGAGCGGTCTCCTACAACACCCTGCTATCGGTGGTGCCGCTCTTTGCATTGATCGCGGTCTTTTTTTCGAGCTTCATCGATGAGGGGCTTCTGCTCTCGACGATTCAGGTCGAGCTGGGGCTGGTGGCCCCGGGGCAGGCCCAGGCGCTGGTACGAGCGCTGGAGGGCTTTCTGGCCCAGAAAGAGGTCATCGGGGTGGTGGGGCTGTTGGTGCTGCTGTTCTTCAGCTCGATTGCCTTTCGGGTGCTGGAGAATGCGCTCAACGTGATCTTCGATCAGCCCGAGGAGCCGACCCGGCGCTCGGTGTGGGTTTCGGTGCTGATGCCCTACCTCTTTATCTGCGTGATGGGGATCGCGATCACGGCGTTGACCGCGGTGACGGCGGCGATCGATGCGATTCCACGGGAGGTCTTCGAGCTGCCCCTGGTGGGCTGGGAGTTCAGCCTGGATACGGCGACCAGCGTGGCGCTCTATGTCTCGGGGGTGGTGGGGCTGACGCTGCTTTTCGGGGCGATTTACCGGGTGCTGCCGCTGCCCTTTATCTCGTATCGGCGAGCGCTGATCGGGGGGCTGACCGCGGCGGTACTCTGGGAGATCGTACGCCATATTATGGTCTGGTACTTCACGAGCATCTCGCTGGTGAACGTGATCTACGGGTCGCTGGCCACGGTGATTATCGTGCTCCTCTCCATGGAGGTGGCCTCGGTGATTCTGTTGCTGGGGGCGCAGGTGATCGCCGAGCTCGATCGGGCCGATCGGGCCGGGGTGGCCTGGTATGAGAACCCCTCGAAGGTGCAGAAGATGGAGCCTCCGCGGCCGAAGAAGACGCGGGAGAGCAAGCGTCGGCGGGTGCGTACGCGCCGGCGGCGTCGGGACTCCGAGGGATGAGCCCCGAGCCCGGAGAAACACGAGGCTGAGGAGGGGGCGTTTTAGAGCGCGGGTGGCTCGCGCTACGTTGAACGCGGCTCAGAGGGGCTGGCAGACGCCGGGGACTTCGTTGCTAAGCGGGGAGTCGCAGGTGCCGATGAAGGCGTCGATGCAGCGATGGTTGTCCGGGCAATCGGCCTGAGTCCAGCAGTCCTGCTCCTGCTCCGGGGGCACCCGGCAGACGCCCTCGCCGCCTTCACTGCAGGAGCTTGCGTAGCAGCGCATGGCGCTGGCGTTGAAGACACCGGTGCGGTGGCAGTCCTGATCGGTGAAGCAACAGGGGAGCTGGTGAGGGGTGGGGCCTTGCTCAGGGATGAGGTTGCAGCCCGCGTCGGCGGTGGTGTCGGTGTCCGCCGACGCATCCGTGGATGCGTCGGCTTCGGCATCCGCGCCGGTGTCACGGTTGCCGGGAGAGCTTGTGGCCGGAAGTCCGGAGCCGCCGGGAAATCCGGTGTTGATATCTCGGATCCGCTCGGGCTCCTGACACGCCAGAGTCGCGAGGGAGAGCAGTAAAATGGCTGGCAGTCGGAACGGCTTCATGGAGGGCTCCCGGGATATGAAGATCAGGCCACAGGATAGCGAAGCGGGAGCAGGTGTCCAAACGAAAAAAGCCCCCACCAGGTGGGGGCTTTGCCGCACTCGCCGCCCGGGTGGGTGGCGAGTGGGTCAGGGTTAAGCCTCAGCGCTGGCGCAGGCCTGGGGCGTCGCTGATACGAAGGTCACCGCGCCTCCCGATGCCAAAACCAACCGTGGCGGAGCGGTAGCGGTTGAGGCCGGCGTTGACGAGGTCGTCGCTGAGCGTGAACCAGATGCGCTGGCCATCGACCCGACGGTTGACCCGGGAGTCGCCATCGTAGGCGCCGTCGCCGCGTTGGGAGAGGAGGCTGGTAAACGAGATCGCGACGCGTTTGCCAAACTCTAAGGGGTTGTCGGCGAAGACGGTGTTGTTGATGCCGTAGCGCCAGCCTTTGTAGAGCGTGAGGGTGGGGTCTGAGGCCTGGTAGCCGCCGTCGATGATGTGGGCGTAGCCTGCCGGGAGGACCCGGGTGACGCGGTAGTTTGAGCCGCTGGTGCTCAAGGTCAGAAAGATGGCCGGGGTGCCGGGGGGCACGCTGACCTCGAAGGTGGCGCGGAGCGGGGCGCCACTTGGGTCGCGGGCCGGCACGCGCACGCCTTCGTTATTTTGGATGAAGAGCTGCGCGACCAGGCGTTCGCCATCGAGAAGCGGGCGATCCAGGGTCAGAGCGATGTCTTCATGGATGCCGTAGTCCAGGGAGGCTTCGGCCAGGAGCTTCGTGTCGTCGTCTTCGGCGACGATCTCCAGGGTGAGGTCCTGGCGCGCGTGGACGAGGTCGATGCGCACTTCGGTGGAGACCTGATCGAGGAGGAGGTCTCGGGTCTCCAGGGCCATGGTGAGGAGGTCGACCGTGAATGACGCCTCCACCGGGGCTCCGTTGGCATCGGTCACCTGCGGATCCTGATCGCGGTCGAAGGCGTCGCCGGCGGTGGTGTCGGTGTAGAGCCTGGCGCGTAGCGATTCAATCCCCTCGATGTCCCGGCTCAGAGTGAGGGTGAGGTTGGACTTGATGGCGGGTTCGGCGCCCAACTCAAGGGTGCCCAGGAAGGCATCGTTGTGATCGAAAACTACCAGGTGGCCCGGCTGGTTGTAGACGACGGCGTCGATGTGGATCTGGTTGAGGGGGCGGCTCTCCAGGATCTGGTCGCGGACGATGATCGCGGGGGTGTTTGGGTCGATGGGGGTGACGCTGAACCGGGCAACTACCGGTTTTTGATCGACCATGACGACCGGGTCTTCGCCGTTCTGGCCGTCGTAGGTGAAGTTGCCGTCGGCGGGATTCTCCTGGTGGATGCGGGCGTAGAGAGTGGTGTCGTCGGTGAGAGCTTCGTTGAGTTCGAACGCCACATTCTGATGGACGCCGGCGTCCAGAAGTTTGCTGGCGAGCACGGTGCCGGGCCGGCCCCCATTGTCGTTGTAGATCACGAGCCAGCCCGCGGTCCCGATGAGTTCGGCCGAGGCGATGACGATGCGGCTGGCGTTGTTGAGGTCGACGGACTGATCCTGGACGGTGAGGGTGGCCGCCGGGTCACGTTCGGGCAGGGCGACGGTAAAGGCGCGCTCCAGGGGAGTGTTATTGATGGCAACCGGGAGGTCTGAGGCCGGATCGAACGCATCGTCGGCGCGGGCGTCGATATGGAGCGAGGCGTGGAGGCGCTCCTGATCGAAGGCGTCGCGATGGAGCGCGACGCGCATATTCTGGTAGATGCCGCGAGCGAGTAAGGCGCTGCCGATCACATCGCCGGGCTGGCCCTCGTTGTCGGTGCGGATCACCAGCCAGGCGGGTTCGGTGGTGGCGACCTGTGAGATGAGGACTTCGTAGGGGGGATCGACCATCTGATTTTCGACGTCGAGCGCCGGGGTGATTGCGATGGCCTCCAGGCTTACGGTGAATGCCACCTGAAGTGGTTCGCCCTGAGAGGTGGCGACCTGGTGATCGTCGGGCTCAAAGGACTCGGGGTCGGAGTCGCTGAGGTAGAGGCTTCCCAGGAGGAGTTCCTGGTCGACCAGATGGCGGGTGAGCTCGACGGTGAGGTCGGTGGCGCTGCCCGCGTCGACGGGAAGGGTGCCCAGGAGGTTCGCGGGTGTGCCGTCGGCGTCGGCGTCATGAATCGTGATGAAGCCGGCACTCTCGGCGATGACCCGGGAGATCTGAATCTCGGTGGCTAAGGGGGGGCTCTGATCTTCGATGATCAGCAGGTTCTCAGGCTCATTAAAGAGGGGGATTTCGTCGTATCCGCAGGCCACAAGCGCGGTAGTAAACAACAGAGGAGTCAATCGGCGGAGAAGGTGCCTGGTTTCCATGTCATCTCCGTTACAGCAGGGGGAAGAAGAGGCCCGGGCGGATGCAATCAGGGTCATCGTCTGGGGGGGCGGGGCGGCGAAGCGCACAAGGTGGCTTAGTAAAACTGGGTTTCTAATTGCCCGTGATCGTTGGGCGAAGTCCAGACGTTTTAAGGAAATTTCAGGAGGGAATGCTTCGTGAAGGAGGTAATGTGGGTATTTTTAAGCAAAAGATGTACCAAGAATCCGTGAGCTTGCATTCTGGGCCACGTTTTCCTAGCATATGTGGATGGAGAGAGCGCCCGGTGGGCCTGGTATTCAGGTCTACTAAAAAGGTTCGCGGGCAGTGTTGATGCCGTGACCGAAGAGAGCGCTCCATAATTGCTGTTCGAGCCTCAGGAGAGTGACTATGGCGATGGAGCTGCGCCAACAGGTGAAGATGACGCAGCAGCTGCGGATGACCCCGCAGTTGCAGCAGGCCATTAAGCTCTTGCAGCTCTCGCGCATGGAGCTGATCGCCGAGGTGCGTCAGGAGATGGTCGAGAATCCGGTGCTTGAGGAGATTCCGGAGCCCTATGAGTCGGAGGGCCCGGTGGAGCAAGAGTCTCAGCGCCAGGAGGAGTTGGCCGAGGTTCGCGCCGATGAGCGGGATATGGGGGAGGTGGACTGGGAGGCCTATGCCGAGAAGTTCGATGGCTCGGAGGGGCCGGGCAACCACTACACGGGGATGCGGGGGGAAGAGCTTCCCGGGGTGGAGCAGACGCTCTCGACCAGTGAGTCGTTGGTCGACCATTTGATGGAGCAGCTGCGCCTGGCGGATCTGGCCCCGGAAGATGAGTTTGTGGGCGCGTTGTTGATTGGCAATCTCAACGAGGCCGGTTTTTTGACCTCGGTAAGTCTGGAGGAGATCGCCCAGGAGGCCGGGACCGAGGTGGATCGGGTAGAGGCGATTCTGGCGTTGATTCAGACCTTTGATCCGGTGGGGGTGGCTGCGCGCGATCTTCGGGAGTGCCTGCTGATTCAGGCGCGTCTGCATCACCCGGACTTTAAGCTCTTACACACCATCATCGAGGAGCATATCCCGGATCTGGAGCGCAAGAGCTACGGCAAGATCGCCCGGGCACAGCATGTCACTCAGGCCGAGGTGCTGGAGGCGGCTAAGGTTCTGTCCACGTATGAGCCGCGCCCGGGGCGAGCGTACTCCGATGTGGAGCCGCGTTACATCACGCCGGATATTTATATTCGGAAGCTCGACGGGGAGTGGGTCCCGGTGCTCAACGAGGATGGGCTGCCGAAGTTGCGGATATCCAATTTTTATCGTCAGGAGCTCGCGCGCAAAAAAGCCGAAGGGGAGCGCGACGAGGTTAAAGACTACATTCAGGAGAAGCTGCGCGGGGCGCTGTGGTTGATTCGGAGCATCCATCAACGGCAGAACACCATCGTCAAAGTCACCGAGAGCATCATCAAGTTTCAGCGCGACTTTTTTGAGAAGGGCGTTGAGCATCTCAAGCCGCTGGTGCTGCGCGATGTGGCCGAGGACATCGGGATGCACGAGTCCACGGTGAGCCGGGTGACGAGCTCAAAGTACGTGCACACGCCGCGCGGGGTGTTTGAGCTGAAGTACTTTTTCAATTCCTCGATCACCAACCTGGGCGGTGAGGACCTGGCCAGCGAGGCGGTGAAAGCCAAGATCCGCGACATCATCTCGCAGGAAGATCCCCGCAAGCCGCTGAGTGACGCCCGGATTGTGGCGCTGCTCAAAGAGGATGACGTCGATATCGCCCGACGCACCGTGGCCAAGTACCGGGAGATGATGGGGATTTTGTCGAGTTCCAAGCGCAAGCAGCTCTTTTGAGGTGCGCCTGCTCAAGGGGCGGCGCCGCCGCGGGGCTTCTTCGATGCACAAGATGGTGCGAATAGGGTTGGTAGGGTTCGGGGTTTCGGACTATGCTGGACCTTCGAGCAAGGGCATAGCGAGCGGAGTTGACGCGTGAGGTAGGCCCCGGCTCATTCTTGATTGCAGTATCACTTACCCGAAGAAGGAGTCCTTCATGAACGCAAACGTTTCCTTCCGGAACATGGATTCGTCGGCATCGCTGCGCAACTACGCCACGGCTAAGTTGGAGCGAATCTGCGATAAGTATGTTCAGGGCAAGATCGACGCATCGGTTGTGATGACCGTCGAGAAGTTCTGGCACATCGCCGACTTTACGCTGCAGATCAAGAATCTAACGGTGAAGGGGGCGGAACGCAGCGAGGATATGTACAGCTCGATCGATCTGGCGCTGGATAAGATCGAGAAGCAGCTGCGTCGACATAAGGATCGTCTGCGTGATCACAAGCCCACCGCCGGGCAGGCCAAGATGTTTAAGATGGCGGTTGTGGCGCCGATCGCCGCGGAGGCCGGCGCCGAGGTGGACAGCGAGTTCGCCGAAGATTACGAGCTTTACCCGGAGCCGGCGGTGGTCGAAGAGGCCTCGCCGGAAGTCGAGACGGTTAACACGCCGTCGGGCCGGGTGACGGTGTTGCGCAACAAGCTCTATGAGGCCAAGCCCATGAGCATTGATGAGGCGGTGCTGCAGCTGGATCTGTTGGAGGATCGTCAGTTCTTCGTGTTCACCAACGCGGAGACGCAGGCGATCAACGTGGTGTACAAGCGCGACGACCAGAACGTGGGCGTGATCGAGACCTGATCCCCCTGCGATTAAGGTAGTTTTGGAGAGCCCCCTCGGCCCACGTGGTCGCGGGGGTTCTCTTTTTTGGGGTGGTGTTTTAGCGTGGCGCACGAATCGATGATGAGCGCGGCGGCGATGTGCGCGCGCAACATGGAAGGAGATGACATGAGTGAGTCGGACGTGAAGCAGGTGCCCTACGGGCTGTGGTCGAGCAAGCTGGGGCCGAAGATGTTGGCCGGGGAGCTGCGCCTGATGGATGTGGCCTGGGGCGGAAAAGGGCGCACGCTGGTGTGGGCCGAGCGGGTCGATGGCCGGGGCGTGCTCATGGTGCAGCGCCCGGACCAGGCCGCGCGGGTGCTCAACGATGAGCTCAGCGTCGGGGGCGGCGTGGGCTACGGCGGTGGCGAGTTCGATGTGCGCGGTGATGAGGTCGTGTTTGCGGCCAATGACGGTCGGCTCTACGCGGCGCATCTGGACAAGGGAAGCCCGCGGCCGATCACTCCGGCGTTTGGGCGCGTGGCCAGTCCGGCGATCTCGCCAGACGGAAAGTGGGTGGCCTTTGTGCACACCGTCGATGATGTGGATGTGATCGCGGTGGTACCGATCGGGGGAGAGCAGTGGCCGGTGAAGGTGGCTCAGGGGGCCGACTTTTATATGCAGCCGGCCTGGTCGTCGGAGGGAGACCGTCTGGCCTGGATCAGCTGGGATCACCCGGAGATGCCCTGGACGGCCACGCGCCTGGAGGAAGCCGGCATTGATATGACCGGTGACGTGGTGCGGGTAGCTCCTGCCCGGGAGTTGGCCAGTGAGGAGGACGTGGCGCTGCAGCAGCCCTCGTATTCGCCGGATGGCCGTTGGCTGGCGTACTTGAGCGACGCCAGCGGGCATTGGCAGGTGATGTTGCGGGATCGGGAGAGCGGTCAGACGCGCAGGATTGCGCGAGACGGGGTGGAGTTTGGCGGGCCGGCCTGGATTCAGGGGCTGCGTTTTTACGACTGGACTCAGGATAGCGAGGCGGTGATCGCGCTGGGCAGCGTGCGCGGTGAGCATCATCTGGAGCGCCTGGGGGTGGATGGCAGTGCGCGGAAGCTTCCGGGGCTGGAGGAGTACACCTCGCTTGCTCAGCCGCGGGTGACCACCGGCGGGGCGGTGGCGCTGATCGCGTCGTCGTCGCGGCGTCCTTCGCGGGTGATTACGGTGGCGGCGGGCAACGTGCAGGTTCGGCGTTTTGCGTCGAGCGAGCGCCTGCGTGAGGAGGAACTCTCGGAGGCGCGTCCGGTCTCGTGGACGGTGAGCACCGCTGCGGGGGAAGAGGTGGAGGTGCACGGGATTTTTTATCCGCCGACCCATCCGGGTTACACCTCGGCGGGCAAGCCTCCGGCGTTGGTGATGATTCACGGGGGGCCTACCGCCCAGCGGGTGATGGGTTGGGAGGCGCGCAATCAGTTCTTTGCCACCCGTGGATTTGCGGTGCTCGATGTGAACTACCGCGGCTCCACCGGCTACGGGCGCGCGTATATGGAGGCGCTCTCGGGGGCCTGGGGCGTGGCCGATGTCGAAGATGCGGTGGGCGCGGCGAGTTTCCTGGGCCGGGAGGGGCTGGCCGACCCGGAGCGACTGGTGATTATGGGGGGTAGCGCCGGGGGCTACACCGTGCTCCAGACCCTGGTGGACCATCCCGGTGTCTTTAAGGCCGGGATTTGCCTCTACGGCATCTCGGATCTCTTTGCGTTGCAGGCGGGCACCCATAAGTTTGAGGCTCACTACAACGACACGCTCATCGGGCCGCTGCCCGAGGCCGCCGAGTTGTACCGGGAGCGCTCGCCAATCAACAAAGCCGAGAAGATCGAAGATGCGCTGGCGATCTTTCACGGGGCCAAAGACAAGGTGGTGCCGCTGGATCAGGCCGAGGCGATCGTGGACTCATTGCGGCGGCGGGGCGTCTCGCACTTTTACCACGTGTACGAGGAGGAGGGGCACGGGTGGCGTCGGGCGGCGACGATCGATCATTTCCACCGCAGCGTGCTCTCCTTTTTGAAGACGGAGGTGGTGTACTGAGGGGGACTTTCGGGCCGGCGGGGGGGGACTCCGGGTCGGCCGGCTGAGCGTGAACGACGCGGCCCGCAGCGCGTGTGTTGCTGCGGGCCGCGTGGAGTTTTAGCGGGGCATCACGGGTTTGAGCCGGGCCAGGGGACCGGCGGTGGCGTCGTCGCTGGAGAAGAGTGCCGGTTGCTCCAGGCGAGCCTGGGGGTAGGTGCAGTAGAGGGGGGCCAGGATGGCGGCGGGGCGGTGATTTCCGCTTTTTTTAACGCCGCCAAAGGGCAGGCGGCTGGAGGCGCCGACGGTGGAGCGGTTGAGGTTGAGGATGCCGCAGTGGAGCTGGTGGCCCAGGCGCTCAAAGCGCTCGTGGTCGGCGGTGAAGACGCTCATGGCCAGGCCGTAGTCGGTGGCGTTGGCGATGCGGGCGGCGTCTTCGAGGGTGTCGGCCTGGTAGAGGACGATGTCGGGGCCGAAGAGCTCCTCGCTCTGGTGGTCGCCTTCGGGGTCGAGCTGGGAGGCGCGCCAGAGGGACGGGCGTACAAAGTAGCCCTGGTCCAGGTCGGGGTGGGCGCCACCTTCAAGGACGGGGATCAGGGTGCCGTGGTCGTCTTCGTGTTGGGCGCCGACGAAGTCCTGGAAGCCTTTGCGCCCGGCCAGCGGGCCCATGAAGGGGGCCTGGTCGCCCTCGAGGGCGGGGTCGCCGGTGGTGACGCGTTTGAGCAGGGCGACCAGGCGCTCCTGGAGCGCGTCGATGACCGAGGGCAGAGCGACCACGCGGCTGGTGGCCGAGCAGCGCTGCCCGGTGGTCAGGCAGCTGGCCAACAGGATCTCGTGGGCGGCCTGGTCGAGGTTGGCGTCGTCGAGGACCAGGGCGGTGTTTTTGCCGCCCATCTCCAGGGCCAAAAGTTTCCAGGGCTGGTCGAAGGTGGCGCGGCGGATGCGCTGCCCGGTGGCGAAGGAGCCGGTGAACAAGACCCCGCTGACTTTGGGGTGGGCGCAGAGGGCGGCGCCGACCTCGCCGGGACCCTGCACGAGGTTGAGGACGCCCGGGGGAAAGTCGGCCTCCTGCGCGCACTCGAAGTAGAGTTGCATGGAGAGAGGGGCGAGCTCGGAGGGCTTGATGATGAGGGTGTTGCCGGTGAGCAGTGCGGGGATGATGTGGCCGTTGGGGAGGTGGAGCGGGAAGTTGTAGGGGCAGAGCACGGCCAGCGGTCCGAGCGGGCGGTGGCGCCAGGAGCCGCCGGTGAGGCCCGGGGGATGCACCTGGCGGGTGAGTTCAAGGCCCTCGGTGCTCATGATGTCGATTTTGGCGGTGAGGGCGCCGGCTTCGCCACGGGACTCCCATAGAGGTTTGCCCATCTCGGCGGTGATTGCCTGGGCGAGCTCTTCCTGGCGGCTGGCGAGCGCCTGGCGGAAGCGGGTGATGTAGGGGAGGCGGCCCTCGACGCCGAGGCGGTCCCAGGCGGGCAGGGCGCGGTGGGCGGCGTCGACGGCGGCCTCGACCGAGGCGGTGTCCCAGGGGGTTTCGAAGACGACTTCGTCGGTGCGCGCGGGGTTTTCGCGACGCAGCATGTTCTGGGAGCGGGCGGGCGTGGCCCAGTGGCCGGCGATGAAGTTGGCACGGGAGGGGATCATGGGGGCTCTCGGGGCTCAAAGAAGGGGCTAAGGTGAGTCGCGAGCGGATTGTGTCATCGAGGTTGGTAAAGTCCAGTCGGAGCGTGTGGTGGGCAAGGGCCCGCGTCAAGGCTCAGGGGAAGATGACACGTTGAGGGATATGGGTGGTCTCGCTGCCGGTGGTCTGCCCCTGGTCGGCGTTGCCCCAGCAATAGACGTTCCCTTCGGCCAGCGCGCAGGTGTGAAGGCTCCCGGCGGCAAGGAGCGTGACGTCGGTCAGCCCGGCGACTTCGGTGGGGCGGTAGACGCTAAGATCCGGGTGTCCGCTGCGGTAGGAGGCGTTGTTGCCCCAGCACTTGATCACGTCCTGATGGAGCGCGCAGGCGTGCAGGTAGCCGGTGGCGATCAGGGTGACCTCGGAGGAGAGGCCGGTGACGATGTACAGGGTCGAGGTCGGCGGGGTGAAGTTGATGTTGACGCCCCGGTCATGGCCGGCCTGGCCGTGGACGTTGTGTCCCCAGCAGCGGGCGGCACCGTAGCGAAGCGCGCAGTTAAAGTCCTGGCCGCTGTCGAAGGTGCTGAGCTCGGAAAGGCCCAGGACGCGTCCGGGGTCGGGGTTGGGGGTCTCTTCGTTCAGGTTGAGGTCGTGTCCGAGTTGGCCCTGATGGTTGTTCCCGAAGCAAAAGAGCTGATCCCCCTGCATGGCGCAGGTGTGGTTGGCGCCGGCGCGCACCCGGGTCACGTTTTGATTGAGCGCGTCGACGAGGCGGGGTTCGGCCACGCGGTTGAGTTCATTGGCCATGCCGGCGGTGTCCGAGTTGCCGATTGCTCCCAGTCCGTTGAAACCAAAGCACTTGAGGGCACCGTTTTGAATGGCGCAGGTGTGGAGAGCGCCGGCTGCCACGGCGCTCACGCCCCGGTCAAGTCCGGATACGGCGGTCGGAGTGGGGGCCGGGATGTCGAAGTTGGCGGTGATGCGGCCGAGCTGGCCGTGGCTGTTGCTTCCGAAGCACTTGAGAGCGCTGTGTTGAACGGCGCAGGTGTGGTTATTGCCCAGAGCCACCGCGGTGACGCCGCTCTCCAGCCCGGGGACCAGGAGCGGCCGATCGGATTGTACTAGATTCTCCAGAGCTTGCCCGAGCTGGCCTTTTTCGTTGTATCCCCAGCAGTAGAGGGCGCCGTCGACAATCGCGCAGGTGTGGTACTGCCCGGCTTCCAGGGCGGTGATGGCCGGCGGATCGGCGTCGGCGTCGGCATCGAGGTCGGTGTCGGTGTCGCCCGTGGCTTCGGTATCGGTGTCGGTGTCGCCCTCATCCACATCCGTCTCCAGCGTCGGTTGGCAGGCGCCGATGTTGCAGTACTCACCGGCGAAGCAGTCGCTGTCGCTTTCGCATTGGGAGGTCGTGCATGCGGGAAGGGCGAGTGTGGTGAGGAGGCTCAGGAGCAGTGCACGCAGCGCGCGCGAGGTCGTGTACATGGCGGCCTGGAGGAGAGGTCATCGATAGTGCATCGGGTGAAGTTAGTGATAGCGAGCATGGGCCCGGGGTTCAACCAGCGAGACGATTTGTCGCGGTAGGAGTGCGGCGGCCGGGGTAAGAGTGGTGCGGGATTAAAGGCCCCGGGGCTGACGGTTAGTGCGGAGTCGGAGCCCCGGGAGGCCGGAGTCTGCGTGGTTGTCGCGCGGATCGGGCTGTCCTAGAATTCGAGGCTGTCGTCCTGAGCTTCTGTGGCGCGTGAGCGCTGTGCCGCGAAGCGTGCTGAGGCGACGCTTTCATCTGTGACCTGAGCCATGGTCCTTTATGCACGACGATACAAAGCAGCCACTGCCCGACGACCAGGGCGCAGAGTCCGGGGAGGCGCGCGCGTCGCTGAGTGCGCCTGAGATCGTGGGCGCGTCTGTGGGGAGTTCGGGGGAGAGGGGGGCGCCCGCGGAGAGCAAGGCGTCGGAGGGGGGACATCGCTCCGAACGATCTGGAAACTCCCAGGTCAGCGCCTCGCTGCGGGCGCTGGAGGTGCTGCTGCGGCGCACCGAGCGTGAGCTTCGCCGCCCGATTCTGCTGGAGGGTGGATTGTGGGCGGCCTCGGGGGCGCTGGCCGTGGCGCTGAGTGCGCTGGCCGTGGCGGCGATGTTTGAGGTTCAGGGGGCGCTGGTTGCGCGCTGGATTTTGGGCGTGGGCCTGGGCGCGGTGGCCATCAGCGCGCTGGTGGCCTGGGGGCTCTTTCGGGCGCGGGGACGCGGGGCGACGACCACCGCGCAGCTGATCCAGCGCCATGAGACGAGTTTTCGAAACGATCTGGTGTCGGCGCTGGAGTTTGGTCGACGTCTGAGCGCCGAGGGAGGGCGCCAGGCGCTGGCCGCCGAAGGGGTGAGCGCCGGTTTGGCCGCCGCCCATGTGCATCGGGCGCTGAAGTCGGCGCTGGCCCGGGCCCGGGAGCAGTCGCTGGCGCATCTGGTGCCGGCGCGTGACCTGCGCGCTCCGCTTGGTGCCGCCGGGGTGTTGGCGCTGGTGCTGGCCATCCCCCTGGTGATGAGTCCGGGGTGGACGCTGGGCGTGCTCAGCGGCGACCGGGTCGGGGCTTCGGTGGCCGGAGATCGGGTGCGCGAGCGTCCGATCGTCGGGCAGATCGACGCGGTGATGGTGTACCCGGAGTACACCGGGCTGGGGCGCCAGATGGTGCGTCTGGGGTCGGGCTTTCTGGAGACGTTGGAGGGCACCGAGGTGCACCTGCAGCTGGTGCTGTGGCCGGAGCGCTGGCAGAAGGTCGAGTTGGTGCGCAGCTGGCAGGGAGACGAGGGCCCGCAGGAGGAGGTGCTCCCGGTCAAGGTGCAGGGGCAGCAGGGGGCGGTGAGCCTGAAGCTCCGGGAAAGCGGCAGCTATACCTTTCGCGCGCTGAGTGAGGATGGGGCGCCGGTCGAAGACGGCGTCAGCCGTCCGATTCGGGTGGTGGCCGATGAGGTGCCCCGGGTGCGTCTGACCTCACATAGTCCGGGGCCTGAGCCGCTGATTGTGCAGCCCGACGAGGTGCTGGAGCTCTCGGTGGAGGCGCTGGATGACTTCGGGTTGAGCGGGCTGAGTCTGGCGCATCATTTTGGGGAGGATGAAGAGGGCGGGGAGCGTCGGGCGCTGGAGCTGCGGGAGCTGGAGTCGAAGCCCCGGGCGCTGGAGCATACCCTGAGGTTTGAGCTGAGCGCGTTGAACTTGCAGCCCAAAGACCGGGTCTCGATCTATTTTGAGGCTCGCGACATCAATAAGGTTACCGGCCCGGGGGTGGGGAGAAGCGAGGCGCTGGTGATTTATGTGGAGAGTCCCGACGACCAGCATATGCGCAACATCGCCGACCAGCAGGCGCTGCTGGAGGCGCTCTTGTTGCACCTGGCCGATGTGTTGGAGGCGCCCCCCGGGGAGCGGGTAAGGGAGGGGGCAGAGGGCCAGCGTTTTGTGGTGGATGAGACTCTGGATGCGGCGGCGCGCAGCGCGATCTTCGATGTGGGAGCTCAGCACCACGGGGTCCGCGAGCAGATCCTGGCCGAGTTGGACGCGTTGCGGGCCCGGGTGGCCGACGACCCGATGATGAGCGGTCGTAACGCCGCGCTTTTTGACGGGCTGGCCACGCAGCTGCAGCGGCTCCAGCAGGAGGGTGGCGAGTTGCTCAAGCGGCTGCGGGTGCGCTCGGAGCGGGGCGACCTGACCCGGGCTCATGTGGCCGAGATCGCCGGGTTCACCGCCCGGGTGGAAGACGAGCTGGAGAAGGCGCTCCTGCGTTTTGATGAGCTTCTGGCCCGCCAGAAGATGGAGCTTGTGGAGGCGACCGCCGAGGAGCTCAAGGCGATGCGTGATCGCTTGCGCGAGCTTCTGGAGCAGTACCGGGACACCGAAGATCCGGCGTTGAAGAAGGCGATTGAGCGCGAGGTTCAGCGTTTGCGCCAGCGGATGGCCGAGTTGATGGCCCGTATGCAGATGCAGATGGAGAAGTTGTCTCAGGAGCACGTCAACATGGAGGCGCTGGAGGCGATGCAGATGGAGAGCGAGGCCGCGCAGCTCGGTCAGCAGCTGCAGTCAATCGAGGAGCTGCTGGCCCAGGATGATATCGAGGGGGCGCTGGCCGAACTCGATAAGATGGATGAGCTGCTGGAGGGGCTCAGCGCGGAGGTGGATCAGGGCATGGCGCAGTCGGCTCCGGAGGGGATCTCGGAGCTCGATCGGCAGATGGGCGAGTTGATGGAGGATGCCAGTCAGCTCCAGGAGATGGAGCGGGCGTTGGAGGCCCAGACCCGGGAGCTGGATGACGAGCTGGCCAAGGAGCGTCGCGAGACGCTCCAGGAGATGGTCAAGCCGGCCGTCGACGAGGTGATGCGGGAGGTGGAGCGTCAGGAGCGGGCGCTGGATCAGATGGAGGAGCTGGCGTTGCCCGAGCGCGACCTGGGCCAGGTTGCCTACAACCGTGAGGCGCTCGGTAAGGTGCGTCAGGCGCTGGAGCAGGAAGATTTGCCGCTGGCTCTGGATGCCGCGCGCGATTCGGAGCGACGTTTGCGCGGGATGCGCGGCACGTTAAGTCTGTCGGAGCGCTATGTGCGCGAGCCCGAGCAGCTTGATGCGCTGCGCCGGGCCGGGGCTTCCAGTGAGAGGATGGCCGAGCGTGGGGAGAAGATCGTGGAGATGCTCGACGAGTTTATGGAGCAGGCCCAGCAGCAGCGCGGCTCTGAGGGGCAGTCGCAGCGATATGAAGAACTGGCCGAACGCCAGCAGCAGGTCCGGGAGCAGGCGGAGGCGCTTCGCCAGAAGGTCGAGCAGACCGGGGAGCGTTTCCCGATGGTGCGCGATCAGGTGATGCCTTCGCTCGAGGAGGCGACCGAGGCGATGGAGCAGGCCGAGCAGGCGCTTCGTCAGGGGCAGGGGCAGCCGGCGCTCGATGGTGAGCGCTCCGCCCTGGAGCAGCTAGGAGAGCTCGGCGACCAGATGCGCCAGGCGATGCAGCGTCAGCGTCGTCAGGATCAGCGTGGTCAGGGCAAACAGAAGACCGAGAAGGTGGAGATTCCGGGGGCGTCGAGCCGCGAGGCCCAGGAGCGCATGCGTCGCGAGATGATGGAGGGGATGCGCGAGGGGCGGCTTGAGGATTACGACTCGGAGATCGAGCGCTACTACAGGAGCCTGGTGGAATGATGCGAGAACACGCACAGAAAACGTTCAGGCGGGCCGCGGCGGTGCTGATGGCGCTGCTTTTGCTGGCGGTGTCCGCGCCGGTGTGGGCGCAGGCTGGGTTGGAGGATTACCAACGCGCCGAGGAGATGCTTTCGGCCTGGCAGCTGGACGAGGCGCGTCAGGCTATGGATCGCCTGGCCGAGAAAGCCCCGGGGATTCCGGAGCTGGCGTATCTGGAGGCGCGCTACGCGTTTTACGACGGGGATTACAAGCAGGCGCTGGAGCACATTGACCGGGCGTTGGCCGGGCGCGAGCAAGCGCACTGGCAGGCGTTGCGCGAGATCATTGCCGAGACCATCGAGGTCACCGGCAGTTATGCGCGTCATGTGAGCCCCTCGGGGCGCTTTGAGGTCTTTATTGAGCCGGGGCGCGACGAGGTGCTTCTGCCCTATGCCTTTGAGGCGCTGGATGCAGCCTATGAGGCGCTGGGGCAGGAGTTGGATTACTACCCGTCGACGCCGATTCGGGTGGAGGTGTATCCGCGCACCGCGACGCTGGCGCAGGTCTCATTGCTGACCGACGAGGAGATTCGCACCTCGGGGACGATCGCGCTCTGTCAGTACAACCGGCTGATGATCACCAGTCCGCGGGCGGTGCTCAGGGGCTACGGGTGGGTGGACACGTTGATTCACGAGTACGTGCACTACGTGATCAACCGCAAGACCTACAACCAGGTGCCGATCTGGATGCATGAGGGGCTGGCAAAGTACCTGGAGCGACGCTGGCGTGGGGAGGATCAGGCGCGGCTCTCGGCGAGCTCGGAGCATCTTTTGCATCAGCGACTGCAGGCCGATGAGCTGATTCCATTTGAGGCGATGCACCCCTCGATGGCGAAGCTCCCCAGTCAGGAAGACGCGGCGGTGGCCTTTGCCGAGGTGTACACGACCATGGAGTATCTGCGCGAGCAGGTGGGGCCGGGAGCCTTTGGGCGCCTGTTGGATACGATCAACCAGGGCTACGATTCGCAGACGGCCTTTGCCCGGGTGTTGGATACGAGCTGGACGAGGTTTGAGAAGGACTGGCGTCGCTACCTGCATACGCGTCCGGCGCCCGACTTATCGGGGGAGAGCGAGGCCTTTGAGGAGACGCTGGTGTTTGAGGATGAGCCGGGCGCGGGCAACGATCTGGAGCAGGTGGGGACGCCCGGGGCGCGCGATCACATTCGCCTGGGGCAGATGTTTCAGGTGCGGGAGCGCTTCGGGGCGGCGGTGGTGCAGTATCAGAAGGCCGGCGCGCTGATCGGTGCGCAGAACCCGGTGCTTCAGGGGCGTCTGGCTCAGAGCTTGCTGGCCATTGGCGAGGCGCAGGAGGCCGTGGAGGCGCTTGGCGAGGTGCGGGAGCTTTACCCGGGGTATGTGACGACGTGGCTGGAGTTGGGGCGGGCCTATCTGGCGCTCGGGCAGCACGAAGCGGCCCGGGAGGCGCTGGAGGAGGCGGCGCGCATCAACCCCTTTGATCCGGGTGTGCACGAAGGGTTGGCCCGAGCGTATTCAGCGCTGGGTCTGGCGCCGGGGGCCGAACGGGCCCGGGCGGCTGAGCGGCTGGTGCAGTGAGGGTAGTGGGAGACCGGGAGTCCCGTGTTTAGGGAGTGACTCCCGGTCGTGTTTGGGGGTGACTCCCGGTCGTGTTTGGGAGTGACTCCCGGTCGTGTTTGGGGGTGACTCCCGGTCCGGGAAAGTGCTGTGAAAACAAGGTGATGGCGTGACCGGGGGTCAGGTTTTCGGATGTCCGGGAGTCCCGTGTTTGGAGTGACTCCCGGTCGTGTTTGGTGGTGACTCCCGGTCGTGTTTGGGAGTGACTCCCGGTCCGGGAAAGTGCTGTGAAAACAAGGTGATGGCGTGACCGGGGGTCAGGTTTTCGGATGTCCGGTAGTCCTGTGTTTGGAGTGACTCCCGGTCGTGTTTGGGGGTGACTCCCGGTCGTGTTTGGGGGTGACTCCCGGTTGTGTTTGGGGGTGACTCCCGGTCCGGAAAAGTGCTGTGAAAACAAGGGGATGTCGTGACCGGGGGTCAGGTTTTCGGATGTCCGGGAGTCTCGTACGGAGGCCTACCAGGGAACGACCGCGCGGTGTTCGGCCAGCCCACCCCAGTGTCCGGTGCCGATGACGGCAAAGGTGGCCACCCACCAGAGCAGGCCGCCAAAGCGGCGCCAGTCGACCAGGTTGTGGCGCTGGCCGTAGTCATAGCTGGTGGCGGCCAGCGCGATGACAAAAAAGGCGGTGATGCCCAGGTAGCGGTGGTGGGAGAGGTCTTCGGAGCCCCCGCTAAAGCCGCCGGCCACCAGGCCGGAGACCACAGCCAGGGAGGTCATCGCCAGGTTGGCCCAGCCGCCCCAGCGTACCAGGGGGCGTAGCAGCTCCGGGTCGTCGCGGCGCAGTCCGTAGGTCGCTGCGGCGGCCAGTCCCATGGAGAGGACGATGGGGAAGTGCAGGCTCAGGTGGTGCAAGAAAGAAGGCCACATCGCTTTAGCCTCCCTGGTGCACAAACGCGATCGTGACGCCGTCACCTCCCTCTTCGCGCTCGCCGCGGCGGAAGTCGCGCACGTAGCGCGAGCGGGGCAGATGGCCGCGGACCGCGCGCTTGAGAGCGCCGGTGCCATGGCCATGGATGATGTAGACCCCGGAGATGTTCCGCAGGTAGGCGCTGTCGAGGAAGAGCTCGAGCTTGTCCAGCGCTTCGTCGGCGCGCATGCCGCGCAGGTCGACCGAGTTGTCGGAGGTTTGCGGCAGCAGCATCACCTCGTCGGCCGACGTGGTTGTGGTGCCGGAGCTCACCGCCGCGCGGCGGCCGCGGCGGTGGTCGCGTCGCTGGCTTTCGCTGACGTGGTAGAGGTCGGTGGTTTTGACGTTGACCTTGAGATCGCCCAGCTGAACCTGAGCCTGACTGTCGCCCGGGGAGTACTTGAGCACCTGGCCGGCGCGCTTGAAGGGGCGGCAGTACACACTCATGCCCTCTTCGATCTCGTCAGGCGTGACCGGACTTAAGCCCTCGGGGCCGGAGCGCGGCGGCCGGGTTTTCTCCTGGGCCTTTTCGATGGTGTCTTCGGCCTGCTTGAGGCGATCTTGCATCGCCTGGAGCTGCTGCTCGGTGTGCTTGCCGGCCTCGACGGTCTTCTGACGCTTGAGTTCCTTGAGTTCTTCGCGGATGCGATCGCGGGCCTGGCGAAGATCGGCGCGCAACTTGCGGGTCTCGCCAAAGAGTTGGTCGCGGTCTTTCTGCAAAAGCTCGGCGTATTTCTTTTTGTAGCGCGTGGCCCGGGTCTCGGCCTCCTGACGCGTCTGGCGCAGACGGTCCTTTTCGAGGTGGAGTTCGCGCACCTGATCTTCCAGGCTCTCCAGAACTTCCTCGACGCTGTGATGATCCTGGCCTTCCAGGATACCTAAGGCGCGGTCGATGAGGGGTTGAGCCATGCCCAGACGCGAGGCGATGCGCACGGCAAAGGAGCTGCCCGGGATGCCCATGGTCATCTGGTAGGTGGGGCTGAGCGTCTCGACATCAAAGCCCATGGAGGCGTTGGCAAAGTGCTCGCTCTGGTAGGCCAGTGTTTTGAGGCCCTCCAGGTGAGTGGTGACCACGCAGGTGGCGCCGCGGTTGGCCAGGTTCTCCAGCAGGGCCACGGCCAGCGCGGCGCCCTGCATCGGGTCGGTGCCCACAAAGAGCTCGTCGAGAAGGACCAGGGAGCGGGGGCCGCAGCGATCCAGGAAGGTGTTGATGTTGGTGACGTGGCCCGAGAAGGTGCTCAGGTCGCGCTCAATGGATTGCTCGTCGCCCACGTCGGTGAAGATCTGCTCGAAGAGGGGAATGGCGCTGCCCTCGTCGACGGGGATGGGCAGGCCGTGGCGCACCATGATGGCGAGCAGGCCGGTGGTTTTCAGCGAGACGGTCTTCCCGCCGGTGTTGGGGCCGGAGACGATCAGGACTCGTCGGGGCGGGGTGATGGCGATGTCGTTGGGCACCGTGTCGTTGTCGATGCGCCCGTCGGGGAGCTCCTGGCGGAGCTTCAAAAAGAGCAGGGGGTGGCGGGCCTGGCGCAGCTCCAGCTCGCCATCGGTCAGCCGGGGGACGGTGGCCCGGAGGATGCGGCCCTGGCGCGCGCAGGCCTGCACAAGGTCCAGGTAGGCCAGCAACTCCACGTTGCAGAAGAGGGTGGAGGCGTGGCTGGCCACCAGGGCGGAGAGGCGTTTGAGGATGCGCTCCTCTTCGTCGGCCAGCTCGATCTGGGCCCAGCGCAGCTGGTTGTTGAGTTCGACAAGCTCGGTGGGCTCGATGAAGAGGGTCTGTCCGCTGGCCGAGTAGTCGTGCACGATGCCGGGGACGTGTCCGCGGGCGCCGGCGCGAATGGGGATGACGTAGCGGTCTTCGCGGACGGTGACGTAGTCGTCGCGCAGGGCGTGGTCGAGTTCGCGGGACTTCAGGAGCTGGTCGACCCGCGAGGCGATGCGGTCCTGGTGGTTTTGGACCGCGCGGCGCAGGCGGCCCAGGTCCGGGCTGGCGTGGTCGGAGAGGCGGCCGCCGGGCTCGATGGCGTGGGTCAGCGTAGCGCGCAGATCGCTTAAGGGGTCGACCTGCATGCCGATGAGCCCGAGGTTGGGCAGCACATCGGTGCGGCTTTGGAAGTAGCGAGCGACCCGGGCGGCGACGTCGCAGTTGCGGCTGATGGCCTCCAGGTCCTCGGCGCGCAGCGAGCCCTGGCGGGAGACGTGCTGGAGGGCGCGGCGGATCTCGCGCAGGCCGCCCAGGGGCGGGGCGTCGTCGTTTTCGAGCAGCGCCATCAGCTCGGCGGTCTCGGCCAGACGCTGGTTGACCAACTCCCGGGAGGGCAGGGGGCGCAGCTCCTCAATAAGGAACTGCCCCTCCGGGGTGCGGGCGAGCTTGTGGAGCTCGGCCAGGAGCTGATCCCATTGCAGATCGCGGAGCGATTTCTGGGGGATATCGCGCAGGCGATCGTCAGGCTCCTCGATGAGCGGCCGCAGGGTGGTTCGCAACAACCTGGCGGCGCTGGCGGGGAGTTGGTCGAGGATGGCGTCGCTGGCGAGCGTCGCGGACGTCGGGCGCGCGGCGTTCTCAGAGGTCATAGCGTAGACAGTGTGGGAGTCAGGATAAGGATCAGGCTCAGGTGTGCACCGGTAACAGAACTTTGACCGTGGTGCCTTCGTCGGGGGTCGAGTCGACGGTGATATCACCGCCCATCGATGCAACAAGCCCCTGGCAGACAAAGAGTCCCAGGCCGGCACCTTCGCCGATACCCTGGGTGGTGAAGAAGGGCTCAAAGGCCCGGGAGAGAACGTCTTCGCTCATTCCGCGCCCGTTGTCACGGACTTCCAGCACGACGAGGTCGCGCTCGGGGTTGTGGCGCAGGTTCACGTCCACCCGGGCCTCTTCCGGGCTGAGGTGATTGACGGCGTCGGCGGCGTTGTCGAGCAGGTTCCACAGGACCTGCACCACGCCAACCTCGCTGGCCCAGACCCGCGGAACTTCCTGGAGGTCTTTGTGGAGGCTGGCTACCGGGAGGACGCCGGGCTCGGCGCGGCGCAGGGCCCAGCTTACCAGGCGGACCATGTCGAGTTCTTCGGCCTGGTTCTGGGCGGCATCGGAGAAGGAGCGCAGATCGTCGATGATGGAGCGCACCCGGTCGATGCCGCTCTGCACCTTGGAGATGGCCTGGCGGATGTCCTGGATGGCGTCGCTGACGACGTCGTCGGAGGCGTAGGCCTGCTGCACGGCGCCGAGTTCTTCGGTGACAAACTCCAGGTTGGCCAGGACGATGGCCAGCGGGTTGTTGATCTCGTGGGCCACGCCGGCGGCCAGGCTGCCGACGGCGGCCATCTTGTTATTGGTCTGCACCTTCTGGCGCAGGCGGTGCAGGTCGGTGATGTCGAAGATGGCGCCATCGAGGTAGGTGATCTGATTGACCCGGCCGTAGATGGCCCGGCCGCGCTCCCAGATCCGGCGGACGGTGCCATCGGTATGAATCATGCGGTAGTGCAATTCAAAGGGCACCCGCTGAGCGATGGCGGATTTGACCTCCCGCTGTACGTAGGCGCGATCTTCGGGGTGAATCATCTGGCTGATGGTGACGCGTTGCTCCAGAAAGTCGCGGGCCGGGCGTCCGACCAGCTCTTCGATGCGCTCGGAGATGAAGAGCGCGGTCCAGTGCTTGTCCAGGCGCACGCGGTAGACCACGGCCGGGAGGTTCTCGACCAGGGAACGAAAGCGTTGCTCGCTCTGGTGGAGGGTGTCTTGTTCGGGAAAGGTCTCGGTGAGGTCGCGCACGATCGCCAGAACGCGATCGGCGCTCAGTGGCGAGAAACGGCACTGGAAGCGGGCCAGCTCGTTGCCCCGGGGTATCAGATTTTCCAGGGACTGAGCCTCCTGCTCATCAAGCGCCCGCAGGAGGGCCTCGTCGATGGGGGCAACCGCGTCGCTCGGGATCAGCGCCTGGAAAGAGCCCATCTCGTCGCCCTCGTCGGGCGCTTCGGGAAAAAAGGTGCGCATCAGCCCGGAGTGGACGTGGCAAATGGTGCCATCGGCATCGAGTTCCAGCACGAGATCGGGGGTGGCGATCAGCGGATTCTCCGTGGCCGTTGTGGGCTTGGAGGGCTCCGGGGACTGGCGCTTTGCAGGTCGTTTGCGCTCGGACATAGCTTCTTTGGGGAAAAGGGATGGCCAACGTGGCAAAGGTAAACACCGGTCGTAACAGGAGCGCCGATTTCGGCCCGTGCCCGGGGCCTGTGTTCGGGGGAGTCGGGTGCGGGGAGGCCAGATACGGGGGATGAAAGGGGAGGGATAGTAGTCTCAGGGACGGGGGGAAGTCGAGTCGCTCCGCGCGGCGGGCCGAGGGGGCTTTGCGGGCCGGGGTTCAGGCGTTGGGATAGGTGCGCCCGGCCCAGCGGAGTTCTCCGCGGCGCGTGGCGCGCCAGGAGTTGAGTGCGATGGCCAGCAGCAGAAGCACGGCCACCGGATGGAGGACCACGCCTGTGAGAGGGTGGCCAAAGCGCCCAGCCAGTGCCAGGCGATAGAGCAGGTTGAGGCTGCAGGCCACCATCGCCGGCAGGGTGAGCGCGTGGAGCGCGGGCAGAACCAGGCTCAGCGCCAGCAGCCCAAAGGGGGCAACGAAGGCGCTCAGGTAGAGGGCGATAACGCCGAGCAGGAGAAGCGGGCTTTTGCCCAGGCCCGGGTAAATATTTTTGGTAAATCCGTCCCAGACCTCGGCCAGCTCGCGGTACATGCGGCAGCGGGCCAGGTGGGTGCCATCGGCAAAGACCACGCGTTGGCCGGCTTCTTTGGCGCGGCGTCCAAAGGCCATATCGTCGACCAGGGCGTCGCGAATGGCTTCAAAGCCGCCGGTGGCCCGGTAGGCCTGGCGGGTGGTGTAGAGGACCTGGCCGTTCATGGCCAGGAGGTCGGGGCGGCGGGTGTGGGGGATGAGGAGCAGGGGGAGCCAGCTCAGGTAGGTCAGGTGCAAGAGGGGCAGGATGAGGCGCTCGGCCAGCGAGCCGGTGACCTGGGCCGGGACCGCGCTGACCACGTCGGCACGGTAGCGTTGTTGCCAGGCGGCGAGCTGCGAGAACGCGGTGGGCTCCAGGCGCACGTCGGCGTCGATGAAGAGGAGATGATCGCGCTCGGTGTGGCTGGCCAGGCGGTGGCAGGCGTGGCATTTGCCGGCCCACCCGGTCGGCAGCGGTGTGGCCGGCACCAGAACGAGCCCGGGAATCTCCTGTTGAAGCGTGTGCAGGGTCTGCGGGGTCTGGTCGGTGGAGTGGTCGTCGTAGACCAGGATCGCTACGTCGACCTCGGGGTGGGCTTCGGCGGCGCGGGCCACGCTGCGGAGGCAGGCCTCGATGTTGCGCTCCTCGTTGCGGGCCGGGATGAGTACAGCCAGCTGTGAGGGTGGCGAGGCCGGGGGGAGGCGTCGGGGCCAGGTCAGCAGGTTGAAGGCGCCGATCAGAGCGGCCAGCGCGATGGGGGTGATGATAAGGAAGGTCAGCGGCACAGCAAACACCGGGAAAGGGTACGCTCAGAGCGGGGAAGTTGTCGGCGGCAAGGTCTACGCCGCGGGGCCAGAGTCTACCCTCTTTTTTCGGTAATCGAGGCGGGCCCCGGTGTGGCGGATGTTTGCCGCCGGAGCCCGGGGGCGGTATGCGCTCAGGTGGCAGGCGTTTGGACGAGTGCGGGTGAAGGGATGATGAGGAAGGTTGAGACGATCGGGGTGCGGGAGATTCGCGGACGCACCACGCGGGGAAGGCTGGCGCCGCTCGATGCGCTGATGATACCGCAGCTGGCCTCCTGGCTTCAGGAGAGGCCCCAGGCGGCCGTGATCGACGTGGGCTATGGTGAGCACGGCTGGACCACGCTGGAGTTCTTTGAGGCGCTGCGTGAGGCCGGCGTGATGAGCCCGGTGGTCGGCCTGGAGGTGGAGGCGCATCGGGTCGAGGGGGCGCAGACGCTGGCGCGCCCGGGGCTGCGCTTTGTGCAGGGGGGCTTTGAACTCGAAGAGGCCACTGGCCAGCAGGCCTCGCTGGTGCGGGCGATGAACGTGCTGCGCCAGTACGCTCCGCAGGAAGTGGAGGGGGCCCATCGGGCCTGGGGGCGGGCGCTGATCGAGGGCGGGTATCTGATCGAGGGGACCTGCGACGGGACCGGGGCCCTGGGCTCGGTGCACGTGCTGCAACGGCGCGGCGAGGCGCTGGAGAAGCTTGGCCTGTTGCTGTGGACGGACTTTTCGAAGGGGTTTGGGCCCTGGATGTTTCGGGACTGGTTACCGGCCGACCTCCGGCGGAGTTTGAAGCCCCGGGGGGACTCCCGGTCACCATCCGGAGGAGCGCAAAGCGCGTCGGTCGGGGACTCCCGGTCATCATCCGGAGGTGCGCAAAGCGCGTCGGTCGGGGACTCCCGGTCATCATCCGGAGGTGCGCAAAGCGCGTCGGTCGGGGACTCCCGGTCCTCCGAAGGTGTTGATTGTAAAGGGGAATCGGAGTGGGGTGTGCCGGGGGAGGCGCACTGGCTTCTCGGAGCGCCGGGGGGCGCGTCTCGCCGCGGTGGCGGGCTCTACGAGGTGCTGGCGCGCTGGGCGGAGCTGGCCGTGGTCGTGCGAGCGGAGGGGATCTGCGAGAATGCCCGGGTTTTTGAGGAATCGCTGGCGCGTTTGAGTCGGGAGTGCGCGGCGGTGGTGCTCGCCAGGGACCTCTGGGGTCAGGGGGGCGTCTGGTTGGCCGGGGGCTTTGGCTGGGGAGAGACGGGCTGAGTCCGCGCTCGGGCTTCGCGCGCCGGGTAAGATAGATAAGACGGGTAAGCGATGTGGTTGGAACTCAAGGTGTGAACATGAACGATCAAAACAGGAGCCGGGGGCCGGTGGTGGGCACCTCGAACAAAGTCCTGGTCAGCGCCTGCCTCCTCGGACGGGAGGTGCGCTACGACGGGAAGGACTCGCCAGTAAAAAGCGCTTCGGGGCTGCAATGGCTTGCGGCGATGCACCGGGCCCAGCGTCTGGTGGCGGTCTGCCCGGAGGTGGGCGGGGGCTTAAGCGTGCCGCGTCCGCCGGCCGAGCTGGTGGGGGGCGATGGTCTGGCGTTCTGGCGAGGCCAGGCACGGGTGATCAGCGTCGAGGGCCTCGATGTGAGCGCGGAGTTTGAGCGCGGCGCCTGTCTGGCGCTGGAGCTCGCCAGGCGCCATCAGGTCTGCGCGGCGGTGCTCAAAGCACGAAGCCCCTCGTGTGGAGGGGCTTCGGTGTACGACGGCAGCTTTGAGGGCCGGCTGATTCCCGGCCAGGGAGTCACCGCCGCGCTCTTGCGTTGGGCGGGGGTGGCCGTGTTCACGGATGAAGAACTCGACCAGGCCCGGGCCTTTGTGGAGGCCCGGGGCTGAGGTGCCTTAAACGCTTTGTCCGCTGAGCGCTGAGCCCATGACCTGCAGCTCAAAGTCGCCGAGGCCCTGGCCGCCGTAGCTGGTCACCAGGATGTTGTAGGTGCCCGGCGTCAGCTGGCGCTGGATGCTGGAGTTGGTCGACTGGTTGGCGTCGTCATTCTCCTCGATGAGGTTGCCGCTCTGGTCCTGGATGACCAGGTAGGGATCGAAAGAGCTGGAGCGCAGATCGATGCGTACCTGGGTGGTCTCGGTGACCTCCAGGGTGTAGGTGCGGCCGAGCCCGGGGCGATTGGTCATCCCGGTGTCCGAGGGCAGGATGTAGCTCTCGATCGTCTCGCCAGGGGCGATGCTGGTGCGATCATCGACGACGATGATCTCGGCATCCAGGGTAAAGGGGCCCGAGGCGCGCTGGGCCAGGGAGCTGGCCACCAGGGTGTAGTCGCCGGCCTCAAGATCCTGGATGATGCGCGGGTTCAGGGCTCCGGCCGAGTCGTCATCTTCGGCCACCACGCGCCCGTTGCTGTCGAGCAGGTAGAGGTAGGCGTCGAAGGTGTTGGCCTCCATCTGCAGCTTGACTGTGTTCGCCTCTTCCAGGGTGAAGGGGTAGGCAAATCCGGGGCGCGCGGCCGCGCCGTGCACCTGGGGATTGAGCCCGTAGACCCCCTGGTAGAGCTCGCCCAGCGAGAAGCTCTCCGAGACGGACATCTCCTGAGGCTGAACGTCCAGGGTGAAGGCGCCCTGGCCCTGGCCCTGATAGGAGTTCACCCAGATCTGGTAGGAGCCGGCCGGAAAGACCGAGAGCACGCCCGAGTCGGTCGGGTTGCCCTGCCCCGGGATGGCCGAGTCGTCGTTCTCGGCGACCACGGTGTTCCCCCGGGTGTCGACGATGCTCAGGTAGGTGTCGAACTCCATGGAGTGCGCGCGGATGTTGAGCAGTGTTTCTTCGTCGAGGTTCAGCGGGAAGACCGCGCCGGGGATGCCGGTGACCGGGTGGGTGCTCATCCCGGGGAAGATGTAGCCGGCGGCGGAGCCGGGCAGAGAGACCTCGGCCTGAGCGGCCAGCTCGGAGCTCTCCAGGGTGAAGCTGCCGATGGCGCCGGCGCTCTGGCTGGCGAGGACCACCAGGTAGCGCCCGGCGGCCGGCGCCCGGGTGATCAGGCGAGCCTGCCCGTCGGCGGCAGGCTGGTCCAGAGTGGAGGCCAGCGGCGTGAAATCGGGGGCGAACACGGTAAGCACCGGGCTAAAGCCGGTGGCGTTGGCCTTGAGGCGCAGGACCTGGTTGGCTTTGAGGTTCACCGCGTAGGTGGTGTAGCGCGCGCCGTTAGTGGCGTTGATGTTGCCGCTGGCGCTCAAGGTACCCGAGGTCGAGGACTCGACCTTGATGGTGGAAAGATCGTCGGTGAGGAAGGGGCCGGAGGAGGCGCAGGCGCTGGTCAGCGAGATGCACGCCGTCAGCGAGAGGGCTGCCAGGGCGCGCGGGGCGAAAGGGTGACCTGAGGGTTGGTACACAGAGAACTCCTGATAGGACAACAGCGAAGCATTTCATCCGAGACGTGCAAGGTGTGCGACTATAAACGAGAGCTCGCCAGTGGCAAAGGATCGCAGAGAGGCGATGCTCGGGGGACGCGGCCAGGGTGGGCCGGGCGGTGTCGGCGCGCGGGCAGGCCACCGGGGCGCGGTGCCCCTCCCCGATTAGGACGGGGAGCGACCGGGGGAGGCACGCTAACCCCCCGACTCAACCGGTCAAGGGGGAGCGATGTGTACCGCAGGGGCTGCGGGCTCAGAGCCGGGGCGGCAGGGGTTCGGCCTGGTGTTCGCCGCGGATGCGGTTCCAGCCAAAGCGGATGGCGTCGCGGAAGAGCATCCAGGGCTCGGACTCCCGGGCCTCCCAGCTCTGGTGCGCCAGGGGTTCGACCTGGTCCCAGGTCTGGTCGCGGTAGCGGGGCTCTTCGGCCAGGGCCACGCCGTAGCGGTAGGCCAGCGCGAAGTCGGCGTAGGCGTAGCGGCTGTCGGCGTAGTTGCGCTGGTAGTGATCGCGAAACTCGTCGTCGAAGCGCGAGGTGTTGTTGCGCGCGGGCGGGGCTCCTGAGGAGGAGACCAGCGAGGCGCGGGAGAGGACCGGCTCGTGGGTGGTGCTCTCGGTGCCCGAGGTGACCTCGCTGCTGTGGGGGACCTCGGTGGCGGTGGCGATGTTGCCAAAGCTGATGTCGGGCCGGGGGAGCTCCGGGGCCCGCTCCACCGCCTCGGAGGTCTCGATGCCGGGGACGTCGGTGCGGAAGGTGGCCGCGGCCAGGCCGACCGAGGCCGTGGAGATGCCCTCGGATTCGGCGCTCTCGACCATGCCCTCCTGGCGAGGCTCGGCCAGGCTCTCCCGGGCGGGGATCTCTCCGGGGTAGGCGTGGCGATCCATGATGATGCGGGCGCTGTGGGCCAGGGTGTCGTCGTCGGTGTCGACGATCAGCAGGCTGTAGCCCTGGCGCACCCCGGTGGCGTAGTGCAGGGCCTCGTCGACGCTGACCCCGCGGGCGGTGAGCTTTTTGAGCGATGTTTTGGCGTCCTTTTGCTCGCGCTCCCGGTCGGAGAAGAGGCCCTTGAAGAGCCCGGCGTGCTGGTCTCCGGGGGGCTCGACCTTGTCGATGTGGGAGGGGTCGACGCCGGCCTCGATCAGCTCGTCGATGGTGCGTTCGGCCCGCTCTTGATGGGTGTAGAGTGCGAGGATGAGGGTGTGCATAACGACCTCTCGGGGCAGGAAAAGGGGTGCTCGGGGCGACGCCGGGGCGTCACGGGCAAAATGTGCGCGCCGCGCGACGAACACATAATAAAAAGGATCGGGGATTAACCCGACCGGACGCCTGTTTGACCGGGGGCGGTCGCCGTGCTAGTCGGGGCCGACTCTGGGCGCGCCGAAAGTGGTTCGCGCGTCGATTTTACAGGTGGCCTCTGAGCCGGTGGACAGGGCTGCGCGGACAGCGAGCGAGCAGGGTATAGCGATGATCACAACCTCTGGCGTGATGGTGAACTTCAGCGGGCAGCCGCTCTTTGAAGATGTGAACGTGAAGTTCCTTCCGGGGAACTGCTACGGGCTCATCGGGGCGAATGGCGCCGGCAAGTCGACGTTTTTGAAGGTGCTCTATGGGGAGCTGGAGCCGTCGGCCGGGGTGGTCAGCATTCCCTCCAACCTGCGGATGACCCGTCTGGAGCAGGACCAGTTCCGCTACGACGACGACGTGGCAATGGACGTGGTGCTGCGCGGCCACCCTCGCCTCTACGAAGTTCACAAGGAACGCGAGAAGCTCTACGCCAGCGCGGACTTCAGCGAAGAGGACGGTGCCCGGGCCGCCGAGTTGGAGATGCTCTACGCCGATCTCAACGGGTATGAGGCCGAGGCCGAGGCCGCGATCCTGCTCTCGGGGCTGGGCGTGGCCGATGATGAGCATCATCGGCGGATGGGCGATCTGGAGGCCGGTCAGAAGGTGCGCGTGCTCCTGGCGCAGGCGCTCTTTGGCAAGCCCGACATCCTGCTGCTCGACGAGCCCACCAACAACCTGGACGTGCACACCATCGCCTGGCTGGAGGATTACCTGCAGCGGCTGGAGTCGCTGGTGATCGTGGTCAGCCACGACCGTCACTTCCTCAACAACGTGTGCACCCATATCGCCGACATCGATTTTCGGCGCCTCAAGATCTACGTGGGGAACTACGACTTCTGGTTGCAGGCCGCCGAGCTGGCGCTTCAGCAGCGCCGCGATGCCCAGAAGAAGGCCTCCGATAAGGCCAAAGACCTCAAGGCCTTCATCGAGCGCTTCAGCTCCAACGCGTCGAAGGCCCGGCAGGCCACCTCGCGCAAGAAGCTGCTGGATCAGCTTACGCTCGACGATCTGCCGATCTCCACGCGTAAGTACCCGCACATCCACTTCAATTTCGAGCGGGAGTGCGGCAAGAAAGTCCTGATTCTGGAGGACCTCCACAAGAGCATCGATGGCGAGCAGCTGCTCAACGGCTTTAACCTCAACGTGCTCCCCGGCGACCGCATCGCGTTTGTGGGGCCGGATGGACGTCCGCGCACCACGCTCTTTCAGATCCTGGCCGGAGAGCTGGAGCCGGATAGCGGTACGGTGGAGTGGGGCAGCACGATTTCCAGCGCGTACTTCCCCAAGGATAACGAGGCCTACTTCAAGGATGTGAACCTCAACCTGATCGACTGGCTGCGGCAGTACACCGAGGATATGCACCTGGAAGATGTGCGCGGCTTTCTGGGGCGGATGCTCTTCAGCGGGGAAGACACCAAGAAGAGCGTCAAGGTGCTCAGCGGTGGTGAGAAGGTCCGCTGCATGCTCTCGCGGATGATGCAGGTGGGCGCGAACCTGCTGATCCTTGATGAGCCGACCAACCACCTGGATCTTGAGAGCATCACCGCGCTCAACAAAGGGATGCAGGCGTTTAGCGAGAATAACGTGATCTTGTTTGCCTCGCACGACCGGGAGCTGGTGCGCACGGTGGCCAACCGCATCATTGAGCTGGGGCCCAACGGGTACCTGGATTTCCACATGCCCTTTGATGAGTACGTGACCAGCGAGCGGGTCGCCCAGGCGCGCCGGGAGCTGCACGGGGCAGAGCTCGGACTCTAAATTGCGGGCCGGCCGGGCGTCGGCTGCGTGAGCTGTGTGGGAGAGAGCCGGAGGCCGCCGAAGCGGTCTCCGGTTTTTTTTGGGGGTGGGGCCGGTGGTCATGCCCCTCCGGGAGCGCTCCCTTCCCCCCCCTCCCTCCTTTGGGGGTGTTGAGGAGGCACCGGCGGCCGGCAAAGGTCCTGACAAGGGCGAGCAAGCGCGTTCGAGCATTGACCGCAGTCGGGGAGACTTCTAAAACGCCTCTAAGTTGTAGAGAACTATGGCATTGTCTGGATTGCCATCAGGGCTTCTACAGAGTGCAAGATGGTCGGAGCGGAGAGACGAGTTGATGCGAGTACGAGCGATGTGGGCGTGGCTGATCGGTGGCATGGTGATGGCGCTGGTAAGTGGGTGTGAGCGCGGCGATGATCTGGGGCAGCAGGCGCCCGAAGAGGTGGCGGTGGCCTACCTGGAGGCGATGCGTGATGGCCAGGTGGAGAAGGCCTGGGCGATGGTGACCCGGGCTGATCAGGAGGCCATGCCCCTAAAAGTGCTGCAGGCGCAACGCGATCAGGCCCAGGAGCGCATCGACGAGGTGGCCGCCACGATGAGCTTTGAGGTGGGGGAGGTTCGCCCGCAGGATGGCGAGGTGGTGGTGGAGGTGAGCCTGAAGAGCACCTCCGATGCGCTGCCGCCGGCGGCGGCCCGGCCGCAGGAGATTCGCGTGCGTCAGACCGCGGCGGGCTGGCGCGTCGACACCGAGTGGGCCGAGAAAGCCGGCAGCGTGCTCGATCGCCCCGAGGGCGAAGGCGCCCCGGGAATGCAGTGAGCACGATGAGCGGTGAGCCCGGTCGGGCCTGAGTACGCGGAGCGCAGATGAGTTCGACAAAGACGTATCATCCCCTGGTCTTGCGGGACCTGGAGGTCGCCGGCCTCTCGGCGGGGGAGGCTCCCTCACAGGAGGCCTGGCAGGGGTTTTTGCAGCGCATCTCCCAGCGCTACGAGGAGGGGTTTGAGGGCGCGCTGGTGCTGGATGAGCGCTTCGATAAGATGATCCGCCACGCCGTCGATCCCTTTTTTCTGCACGATACCCGGGGGCAAGTGATCGAGGTCAATCACGCGGCCTGCGAGATGCTGGGCTACAGCCGGGAAGAGATGCTGGGGATGCATGTCAGCGTCTTTGAGATGGACTTAAAACCCGGGGCGATCTGGGAGCGCATGACCATCGACGAGGTGTTCACCGTCGAGGGGCGTCATCGCAGCAAGGAGGGGCGCGTCTACCCGGTTGAGACGCGGGTAGGGGCGTTTATGGCCGGGGGTCAAAAGGTGATCCTGGCGCTGTGCCGCGATGTCAGCGAGCGGGTCGAGCGGAGCCGGGAGCTGCGCACGCTCAACGCCGAGTTGGAAGCGGCCCGCGATGCGGCGATGCACGCCAGCGCCTCGAAGAGCGACTTCCTGGCGAGCATGAGTCATGAGTTGCGCACGCCGCTGAGCGCGGTGATCGGGTACTCGGAGTACCTGCTGGAGCGGATGTCGGACGATGATGAGGAGCGCTACGCGGGCGACCTGGAGCGGATCCGGGTCGCCGGCGAACACCTGCTCGCGCTGATCAACGACGTCCTTGATCTCTCCAAGATCGAGGCCGGCAAACTCGCCGCCAACGTGGATCGCTTTGAGGTGGCCGGGCTGCTTCAGGAGGTGAAGTCGACGGTGGCGCCGCTGGCCTCCTCGCGGGGCAACCGCCTGGTGGTACGCTGTGCGCCGGAGCTCGGGGAGATGCACAGCGACGCGACCCGGGTGCGCCAGATCCTGCTCAATCTGCTGGGTAACGCCTGCAAGTTTACCGACGCCGGGGAGGTCGGCGTGGAGGCCACGCTCGTGCGCTCCGATACGATCGCGTTGCGGGTCTGGGATACCGGGGTCGGCATGAGCCCGGAGGCGCTGGCGCGGGTGTTTGAGGCCTTTGAGCAGGCCAACGCTCAGGTGGCCAGTCAGTATGGAGGCACCGGGCTGGGGCTGACCCTGACCGAGCGCTTTTGCCGCCTGCTCGGAGGTGAGATCAGCGCGCGCTCAACGCCGGGGCAGGGGACCGAGTTTCTGGTGGAGTTGCCTCTGGTGCTCGAGGCGTAACACACGGGAAAAACGGGGGGGAGGGTGACTCCCGGTCATGTCTGGGGGTGACTCCCGGTCATGTCTGGAGGTGACTCCCGGTCATGTCTGGAGGTGACTCCCGGTCATGTCTGGAGGTGACTCCCGGTCATGTCTGGAGGTGACTCCCGGTCATGTCTGGAGGTGACTCCCGGTCATGTCTGGAGGTGACTCCCGGTCATGTCTGGGGGTGACTCCCGGTCATGTCTGGGTGTGACTCCCGGTCATGTCTGGGTGTGACTCCCGGTCATGTCTGGAGGTGACTCCCGGTCATATCTGGAGGTGACTCCAGGTTCTTGTAAGGTTATGTAGTTGTTGGGGTTTTGGTGGTTTGGTGCCGAGGGGTTGAGGCGTGGCATCGATCAAAAAAGCCGGGAGTCCTGTCAGGACTCCCGGCTTTTTTTGAGGGGAATGAAAGGGCGTAAAGCCCCGGGTCAGAAGAAGATGTTGATGGTCCCGATGAGCACCGCGGTGAAGAGGACGGTCATGGCGGTACCGGCCTTCAGGAAGTCTTTGACGCGGTAGCCGCCGGGGCCCATCAGCAGGGCGTTGACCTGGTGGGTCGGGAGCAAGAAGGCGTTGGAGGCGGCCAGGGCTACGATCAGACCGAACTGGGCCGGGTCAGCACCTACGCCCACGGCCACGTTGGCGGCCAGGGGCACCAGCAGGACGGTGGCGCCGACGTTGGAGATGGTCAGCGTGAAGGCCGTGGCCAGCAGCGCGATGGTCAGCTGCACGCCCCAGGTGGGGAAGCCTTCGGTCAGGCCGATGACGCGCTCGGCGATCCAGGCGGCGGTGCCGGTGTCTTCCACGGCCTGGCCCAGGGGGATGAGCGCGGCCAGCAGGAAGACGGTTTTCCAGGAGACGGCGCGGTAGGCTTCGTCGGCGGTGAGCACTCCGGTGATGAGCACGATGACCGCGCCGACCATCAGCGCCAGGGAGAGCTTGAGCGAGGAGAAGATCACCAGGCCCAGGGCCAGGCCAAAGGCCAGCAGCGCCCAGCGGGTCTTATGCGTGCGGGCCGGCTCGGCCGGGTAGTCGCTCAGCACCACGAAGGGGGGCTCTTTGGCCAGGGTCTGCAGGCGTTCCCAGGGGGTGAAGAGCACCAGGACGTCGCCGGCGTCGAGCACGATCTGGCGCACATCATCGATCAGGAGCTCTCCCCGGCGGTGGATGCCCAGGACCGTGACGCCAAAGGCGGCGCGCAGGCGCAGATCGACGACCTTCTTGCCCACCACGTCGCTGCCCGGGCGCACCAGGACCTCGGCCAGGCCGGCGTGCTGGTCATCGTGCAGGGCGGCAAAGGGGGTGTTGGCGGTGGGGGTAAGGCGCGCGCTCTGAGCCAGGTGCTCGATGCGCTCGGCCGGTCCCAGGATGGCCAGGACGTCGCCCTGCTGGATGCAGAAGTCGCGGGTGGGGGCCGGGGTCAGTTCGCCGTCGCGGGCGATGGCCAGCAGGACGATGCCCTGGCGCTGAGCCTCGATGGCCTCGACGGAGTCACCACACAGGGGGCTATCGGAGCCGACGGCAAAGGCGTGAATGGTCTGGTCGATGCCGTAGGTCGCGGCCAGGTCGCGGGCTTCCTCACTCTCCTGAATGGTGTTGGAGGGCAGCAGCCACTTGCCGGCGATGGCGAACATGGCGATGCCGGCCACCGTCAGCGCGATGCCGATGGGGGTGGGGGTGAAGAGGCCCAGGGGCTCGATCTCCACGCCCAGGTTCTGGGAGCTGGCAGCGAGCAGGTCGTTGAGGAGAATCAGCGGCCCGGAGGCCACCAGGGTCATCGTGCCGCCCAGAATGGCCGCGAAGCCCATCGGCATCAGAATGCGGGAGACCGAGATGCCGGTGCGCTCGGCCAGGCGCTCGCTCACCGGTAAGAAGAGGGCGGCGGCGCCGATGTTTTGCATAAAGGCGCTGATCGCGGCCACGCTCCCCGAGATCAGCGAGATGATGCGCCCCTCGGTGCGGCCGCCGACCTTGAGCAAAAAGGCGGCAACTCGCCGCATGATGCCGACCCTGTCGAGGGCGGCGCCCAGGATCATCACGGCGATGATCGAGATGACGGCGTTGGAGGCGAAGCCGTTGAAGAGCTGATCGCCGCTGACCAGGCCGGTGAGGCCGACGGCCACCATGATGATGATGGCCGCCACGTCGATGCGAACGATCTCGGAGACAAAGAGGTAGATCGCACTGGCCAGTATCACCAGCACTGTGATCATGTCCGGGGTCAGGGATTCCATCGCTGCAACTCCATGCAAAGTTTAGGTGGGGAGCGCCCGGGGCGCACAGCGATGGCACACTGCAGTGATCGTACCAACTCGTTACGAAGCCGCATCCCGACAGGTGTTCGATGCTGGAAGGGCCGCTAAATACGGGGAGAATCGAGGGTTTTGAGAAAACGCGATTCATCGAGTTTCAGGGCGGCCGGGAGGGCCGGAGGGGCTTTGTTTCATTTAAAAGGGGATAAAAGTGAAACGTGAAACGTGTTTTGTTTCAGTCGAAGCCTCCCAACGTTTCGGGGGAGGGGGATGGGGAGTACGTGCACGAGAATGCGGTGGAAGCGAGGAGGGCTTGCGCTATGGTGGGGGCCGATGCAGAGGCCCGGTGGCCAAGGAGAGCAAGGAGAGGACGATGAGGGTCAACACCCCGGACGAAGAACAACCCTACTGGACGCTGGCCGGCGTCGGGACCTCGGAGCATGTGGTCGAGCGCAGTCGCTTTTTGGGCTACGCGCTGGCGGTGAGCTCGGAGGAGGAGGCGCAGGCCTTTATCGCCGAGAAGCGGCGCGAGTTTTACGACGCGCGCCATGTCTGCTTTGCGTTTCGGCTGGGGCGGGGCGCCCAGCCCCTGGAGCGCAGCAGCGACGACGGGGAGCCGGCGCGCACCGCGGGGTTTCCGATGCTGCAGATCCTGGAGGGGCTGGAGCTGGTCGATGTGCTGGTGGTGGTCGTGCGCTATTTTGGCGGCATCAAGCTGGGGACCGGGGGGCTGGCCCGGGCCTACCGGGAGGCGGCCCGGCAGGCGGTGGAGGCGGCCGGGCCCGAGCGGCGATTTCCGCAGCGGGAGGTGGCGTTGAACATCCCCTACGGGGTCCAGGCCCAGGTGGAGCATCTGCTCGGGCCGATGGAGGAGGTGGAGGTGCTCCGCGTCGACTACGCGGCCGATGTCACCCTTCATCTCGGCGTCCGCTGTCTCGCTCTCGAAGACCTGCGGGCTCGCCTGGCCACCCTGCTGCAGCGCGATGGGGCCGACGTGTTTGAGGGCGACGAGGGCTAGCGGGGGCTCCGCCGCAAAGCGGGGGGGCTCAGCCCAGAAGAAGCAGGAGCAGGATCAGGGGGGCGCTGACCAGCAGGGTGTTCAGGGTGGCCAGCAGGGCCAGGGGGAAGATGGCGATGCGGCGCAGGTACCGGCGCAGGGTCAGGGCGTTGGCGCGCGCCCGCGCCAGGAGCTCGGGGCCGGTGGGCTCCGGGGCCTGGGTGTCGCGCGGGGCCTGGGTGCGCAGGGCGCGCTGGAGCAGGCGATCGACGCTGCGGTCGAGCGCCCAGGTGATGGGACGCGCGAAGAGGCCGGCGGCCTGGCGCACGGTGCGCTGGACGACGGGGTAGATCAGGCGGTGGTAGAGGGTGTTGGCCAGCGAGCGCGCCGCGGCTGGCGAGAGCTCTTTGCGGCGCAGGCGCGCCAGTTCTTTGAAGGCGTCGTCGGTGCCATCGAAGATCAGCTCGATGAGCTGCCAGAGGCTGTCGAGGGCGGCGGCCACCACGCGGATCGCGCCCCAGAAGGAGCCGATGAGGACGCCGGCGAGCACGCTGTAGAGGACGAGCGGGATCAGCAGGGCGGTGGAGAGGGTTTGAAAGCCCCACCACGCGAGCGCGCCGGTGGCCAGGCCGCCCACCGCGCACCAGCGCACCATGGTGAAGATGGCCAGGGGAAGGTTGAACACGCGCTGGGCACGGCGGGTGAGCGCCTGGCTGGCCGAGGACGCCAGCCAGCGCTCCTGAGCCGCGCCCAGCGCTGAGTCGGTGTCGGTATCGGTGGCGTGGCGCTCGGTCATCGACGAGGTCTTGGGTGGCGAGGATTCGGAGCGGGGAGTGGGGGGCTCGGGAGGAAGGTCAGGGGCGTCGGGCGATCCAGACTAGGTGACGGCGGCCGCGTTCCCCGGCGGCCCGAACGCTGTGGCGTTTGACCTGGAAGCGGGCCTTTTTGAGGCGGCGCGAGAAGGCCTGATCGTCGGAGACCGACCACACACCCAGGATGCCCCCGGGGGTCAGGGCGTGGAAGGCGCGCTCCAGGCCTTTTTCGCCGTAGAGCCCTTCGTTGGCCTGGGCGGTCAGGGCCTCGGGGCCGTTGTCGACATCTAGGAGGATGGCGTCCAGGCGCGTCTCCTGACGGGCGATGTGGCGGGTGACGTCGCCCTGAAGCAGGGTGACGCGGGGATCGTCGAGGGGGTTGCCGGCCAGATGGGCCAGGGGGCCGCGGTTCCAGGCGACGACCTCTTCGACGAGTTCACTGATGATGACGTCGGCGTCGGGGCCCAGGCCGTCGAGGGCGGCGCGCAGGGTAAAGCCCATGCCCAGCCCCCCGATGAGCACCCGGGGGCGTTTGCGGGCGGCGATGGGGGCGGTGCCCAGCTCTCCTAAGGCGTCTTCGGAGCCGTGGGCCCGGGAGGTCATCAGCTCCACGCCGTTGGCGCGCAGGACCAGTTCCTGATCGCGTTGTTGGAGGCTGAGGGTGCCGCCGTCGGGCAGCGTGGTGGTGTCCAGGGTGATCCAGGGTTTCATAGGGGAGCGCTCGTGCAGTGAGGGGAAACAAGAAGGTAAGCCGCGCCAGCCTTGCTAGCGCGTGTCGCGGCGCCTGTCATCTCTAGAGAGCGGCGCCGCGCTCCCCCTGGCTGGCGAGGGCTGGGCGTTCAGGCGCCGCTGCCCAGGTCGCGCAGGCGCGTCTCAAAGGCGCTCCAGGACGCGCCCTCCTCAAGCCAGGTGTGCAGCCTGGTCAGGGGGAGCTCCGCCGGGGCCACGGCCTGGGCGGCGGGGGAGAGCCAGATCTGGCCGGCCAGCAGCGCTTCGAGGTCGGCGTCGCATTCGCAGGCCAACCAGGCGCCGGCCAGCTCGGCGCGCACCTTGCGGGAGCGATCCGGGGGAGAGAGCTCGGGCAGGGCGTTGAGCAGGGCGGTGACCGGGGCGCATTGGGCCGGGGGCGCTTGCTCGGTGGCCCTGGCGAGCACGGCGGGCCCGGGGGCCTGCACCTTGGTGGCCGCCGGGGACAGGGGGACCGCAAAGAGCAGGGATTCGCCCGTGTGCGGGGCCAGGATCTCGGCGATGGACTGCATGCGCGCGGCGGAGGTCGGGCCGCTCAGGCGGATGGCTCCCGGGGCGCCTTCCCGGCTGGCGATGCGCTCCTGGAGGGCTTTTTTGAAGGCGTCGAGGTCGTCGCCGTAGTCGTGGCCGCCGAGCTGGAGGGTGTCGTCGCTGAGCGCGATCAGAAACCCTGGCGAGCGGGTGGCCGGGGAGACGCCCTCGATGCCGGCGAAGACGGTTTTGGCCGGGAGGGGGCGCGCGGCGTCGATCCAGCTCTGGACGCGGTCGACTGAGGCGGCGTCGCAGGTCCAGTCGTTGGAGGGGAAGGCGACCGGGCCGGGGGCAGCCTCGGCGGCTGCGGGCGCTTCGGGCGCCTGGTAGGGGGTGAGTTCGGTGGTGGTCTGGGCCGGGCTCGAGGTGTCGGTGCTCTCGCAGGCGGTGCCCAGGGTCAGGGTGCTCAACAGAAGAAGGGCGGAGAGGGGATGGCGAGTGCGGCGCATGGGAATCCTTAAGGGTGGCGAGGGCCGTTGGTGCCGGGTTCGACGCCCTGGCGAGCAGAGTATTCAGCGGACGCGTCGCCTTCTGCCTGGTGAATCCCCGGGCTTCAGGGGATGGGGGGCGATTCGCCGGCCGAAAGAGGCCCCGGAGGTGGTCCGGAACCCGTGTGGGGGCGCCAACGCCGTTTTGATATACCCCAAAGGGGGTGTTTAGGGGTTCGGTCGCCCTTCGCGAAAGGGCGGGGTGGGGTGTTTAGGGGTTCGGTCGCCCTTCGCGAAAGGGCGGGGTGGGGTGTTTAGGGGTTCGGTCGCCCTTCGCGAAAGGGCGGGGTGGGGTGTCGAGGGGGTCGGTTGCCTTTCGCGAAAGGGCGGGGTGGGGTGTTTAGGGGTTCGGTCGCCCTTCGCGAAAGGGCGGGGTGGGGTGTCGAGGGGGTCGGTCGTCGTTCGCGAAAGGGCGGGGTGGGGTGTTTAGGGGTTCGGTCGTCGTTCGCGAAAGGGCGGGGTGGGGTGTCGAGGGGGGGCGTTGACTCCCCGGAGGTCGGAACAAGGATCCGGGGCGGCCAGCCACCGCCAGGGTGGTCGGGCCGGGAGACGACGTTGTTGCCGAGGAGCCAGGAGATGGAACGAGGATGGAGGTGGGCAACAGCCGCGCTGCTGGGAGTGGGGGCGATGTGGCTGGTGAGTTGTGCGACGGGCGCCGGGTCCGGGAGTTCGGTGGAGGCGGTCCGGGAGCTCGATCTGGAGCGTTATGCCGGGCGCTGGTACGAGGTGGCGTCGGTGCCGCTGCGGGCGCAACGCGGTTGCGTGGGCACCACCGCCACCTACACGTTGCGCGAGGACGGCGATGTGAAGGTGGAGAACCGCTGCTTCCGCGACTCCTTTGAGGGCCGGGAGTCGGGCATCACCGGGCGGGCCTGGAGCGCCGGAGAGGCCGAGGCGGGCAAGCTCTACGTGCGTTTTTTCTGGCCTTTGAGGAGCGCGTACTGGGTGGTGGCCCTGGACCCGGGGTATCGCTGGGCGGCGGTGTCGGGGCCGGAGCGCAAGAACCTGTGGATCTTGAGTCGGGAGCCCTGTATGGCGCAGGATGCGTTTGAGGCGATTGTGCGCGATCTGCAAGCCCGCGGGTTTCCGGTCGAGAGGTTGCGCGCCACGCCGCAGCGCGATGCTCATGGCGAGCGTTGCGTGGTGTCCTTGTGAGCCCGTGCCGAGTGCGGTCTGAGCTGATGTCCGGGAGTGTGAGCGATGATGAAGGTCTGGATGGGGATTGGGGTGCTGATCGCGGCCGTGGTGGTGGGGTGTGCGCCGGTGCCGGTGTACGAGATTCCGCCGGATCCCGGTGTCAGCCCGGCCGATCAGGAGGTGGAGGCGCAGTCCCTGGAAGTGGAGGCGCGCCGCCGACGCTGCAAGAGTGGGGAGCAGGAGTGCAGCGGGCGCTGTGTGGACGTGCGCTCCGACGCCTTTCATTGCGGGGGCTGCGGCCAGGTCTGCGGGCCCCGGGGGTTTTGCAGTGACGGGGTCTGTCAGCACTTCGTGGAGGATTAAGGCGCTGGTTTAGCCCTGAATAAACTCCGGCCAGCTCGGGAGCCAGCCGATGTGATGCACGCCCCAGAGGCCGATGAGGATGGCCTCGGCGGCGTCGTGGCGCAGGCTGGTGGGGCGAGTGGCCCGGGACCAGGTGATGACCTCTCGGGCCAGGTCGTCGGCGGCGGCTTTGGCGTCGGCGCCGCTGCGTCGCTTGCGGCTGAGCAGGAGCTCGCCGCGCCAGGTTTCGGGGGCGACCTGGACCTGGCGAGCGCCCTGGCGGGTGGCGGGCTTGCCCCAGATTTCGGCCAGCTGACGATCGCCCTCCATGACCACCCATTCTAAGGGTCCTTCCTGGCGCAGGACCGACCAGGCCGCGTCGCGCAGGCGGCGCGCCGAGCCGAAGTTGGTGGAGCGGTAGCGCAGCAGGTGGCCGCTGCGGTCGTAGGTCGCAAACCCACAGCGAAGGCCCAGATCGATGGCGAGTAGATACGGGGGCATGGTCTTGAACTCCTGAAAAGGCGTTTACCCTTTTGGGCCTCATGACGATGCGCGATGACGCGGGCTTACTCAAGGGTCGGATCGATAAGGAGCAGCGATGGGTTGGAAGCGATGGGGCCGTGTGAGCGGGGGGCTGGTGTTGGCCACGGCGTTGGTCGGTGCACTCGGGGTGACGCTGGCCCGGGGAAAGCCCGCGCAGGCACAACAGTCTCTGGCGGAATCCGGCGCGGAGGGAGGCCCGCTGGCTCGGCGCACCGAGCCCGAGAAGGCCGCGGAGGTCAGGCTTCAGGCCTTCAATGAGCGTCGGCGTCAGCGTCAGATCAAGGGGATGGGGGTCTTGCTGGGGTGGTCGGCGCTGAACCTGGGGGCCGGGGCGATCGGGTATGCGCAGACCACGGGGCGCTGGCGTTATTTTCACCAGATGAACGCCGCTTGGAATGTGGTCAACGCGGCGATCGCCGGCGCGGGGCTGTGGGGAGCGCTGAGCGAGGAGAGCGGGCGTTACGACACGGTAGATACGCTGAAGAAGGCCGGGGCGTTGGAGCGGGTGTTGGCGCTCAACATCGGCCTGAACGTGGCGTATATGGCCGGGGGGGCCTACCTGTGGGAGCGTGGCCGCCGGCTCGACGATGAGCGCTTGCCGGGCTACGGGCCCTCGCTGATCGTTCAGGGAGCCTTTCTGCTCGTCTTCGACAGCACACTCCTGGCGTTGCAGCGGCGATCGTCGGCGCGGCTTTTGGACGATCTCCGGGTGGGCGTGGGGCCGGCGCAGGGGGCCGGGCTCCGCGTGATGGGCCGGTTTTAGGGTGCCCGGGTGTCGGGCAGCGCAGTGGACATGAGATTCGGGCAGAAGTCGCCCGGGAGTGATGCGATGATCAAGGGAATGGAGAAGCATGCGTTGGATATGGAGCAGGTGCATCGGCGCCTCTCTGGCGAGCTTTTTAACGCCGCCTGGGATTTGATTCTTAAAGAGGAGCGCAGCCCGCAGGAGGACGAGGCGATGTACCTGCGGGCGGTGGCCTCGCTCTACCACTGGAGCGAGCGCGAGGAGTTTGGCGCCAAGGAGCATTCGGTGGGCTGCTGGCAGATCTCGCGGGTGGCCGCGCTGCTGGGCTGGGCCGAGGAGGCCCGGCGCTGGGCGGAGCGCGCGCTGGCGTTGGCCGAGGCGCTGCGCGGTGACGACGCGGCCTTCTTTGTGGGATTTGGGTACGAGGCTCTGGCGCGCGCGTTGCTCGTCAGCGGCGATCGCCGCGGCGCAGAGCGCGCGCGGGAAGAGGCCCGGGCCCGGGCGGCATCGCTGGCTTCCGAGGAGCTGCGCGCGGCGTTGCAGGGCGATTTGGATACGCTGGAGCTATGAGCAATCGGTGTGCTCGGCGGAGATTGGCTGCCGGGGAGCGAGAACGACGGTGGATGAGCAAAAGGAGCGTGAGATGCGCGTGAAAGGTTGGGGCGTTGTACTGAGTGTGTGCCTGCTGGGGTGGATGGGGTGTGAGCCGGCCAGTGATGCGCCGAGCCCCGGGGCGCAGGCGGCCGAAGAGATGCTCGTGGAGGAGCCTGGCGAGCGCGATCAGGAAGAGGCCCTGATGGCCCCGACGCCCGAGGTGGAGGGGCCGGCCGGCGAACTCGCTGCGAAGGTGTACGAGGCCCACGGTGGCCCGCGCTGGCCCCAGGTCAAAGAGCTGGGCTTTCGTTTTGTGGTCAAAGCTGGCGAGGAGGAGCGTTTTGCGGCCACCCACGACTGGAAGGTCTGGGATGGCGAGGATCGGGTGCAGTGGACCGATAACGAGGGCCAGGCCTGGGATGTGACGGTTGATCTGGCCAGCCGGGAGGCCTCGGAGGCGACCCTCGATGGGACGCCGGTCGAAGGGGAGCCTCTCAAAGCGGCCGGGGAGGCCGCCTATCAGCGTTGGGTCAACGACGCCTACTGGTTGCTGATGCCGATCAAGGTCTTCGATCCCGGGGTGAGTTTGGAGTACGGCGGGGAGGTTGGCGAGGAGGGCCAGCGCCGGCAGGTGCTGGAGCTGAGTTTTGAGGGCGTGGGGCTCACCCCCGGCGATCGCTACGAGGTGCAGGTGGACCCGCAGACCGGAGAGGTGCGGGCCTGGACCATGCATCTTCAGGGGGATCGCCCGCCATCCACCGTGCTCTGGGGGGGCTATGAGGAGCTCGGCCCGCTGCGCCTGCCCCTGGAGCGCACCTGGGAGGGTGGCGAGCGCCAGATCGTCTTCGATACCCTGCGGGTGCAATGACGCGTACCGAAAGGCGTTGAGACAATCGACCACATCGCCTGCGCTGCCCGGGGCGTTTAGAGCTTGTCGAGGTTGAATTGGGTTTCAGTCACGAAGACAAGCGAGGTAGGCATGCGGAATTCGGTGGTTGTTGCGGGAGCGGGCATTGGCGGGTTGAGCCTGGCGCATTGCCTGGCTGAGGAGGGGGTGGCGGTGCAGGTGCTGGAGCGCTTTGAAGAGGTGCGGGAGGTGGGCGCCGGCATCTTGCTGGGGCCCAACGCCTCGTCGGTGCTCTACCGTCGGGGGTTGGGGGAGGCGTTGGAGCGGGTCAGCGCCCCGATGACCAAGGTGGGGATCGGCTCCAACCGTGGCGAGCTCTTTGTGACCCGTGAGCTTAAGTCGGAGGAGTGGCCGGGGCCCTTTCGCATGATTCACCGGGCGGCGCTTCAGGCCACGCTCTACGACGCGGCGCAGGGGGCTCCCGAGGTTGAGGTGCATCTGGGCGCGGCGGTCCAGGGGTTTGAGTCGGTGGCGGAGCAGGGGGTGCGCGTGCTGCGGGGCGGCGGCACCGGGCTCGAGGGCGTGGCGCTGATCGGGTGTGACGGTTTGAATTCGGCGGTGCGTCGGCAGCTGCATCCGGCAGAGCCTGCCCCGCGTTACCTGGGATACACCTGCTGGCGGGGCATCACCGAGCCCTTTGAGCATCCGGGGTTTGAGCACGGCGCGCTCTGGGAGCTCCAGGGCCACGGGCTGCGGGTGGGCGTCTCCTACGTCGATGAGTCTCGCGTGTACTGGTGGGCGACGGCCAACGCCGCGGAGGGGGGCCGAGATGGGGAGGATGTGCGCGCCGAACTGGTGGCGCGGTATCGGGATTTTCCGGACTATTTTTTGGCGATGGTGGAGGGGACTCAGGCTGCGCATATTTTGCGCAACGACATCTACGACCGTCCGCCTCGCCAGGATTGGGGGCGTGGCGTGGTGACCTTGCTGGGAGACGCGGCGCACCCGATGGCTCCCAACCTGGGGCAGGGGGCCTGTTCGGCCATTGAAGATGCCGCGTTGCTCGCTGCTCGTCTGGGAGAGGTGCTCAAACGGGGGGGCGCGAGTGACGAGGAGGTCAGTGCTGCGCTGCGCCGCTATGAAGGGGAACGGGTTGAGCGCACGGCGATGTTGCAGAAGCGCTCAAGGCAGCTCGGGGTGGTCGGGCAGTGGTCGAGCGCGCCGGCGGTGTGGCTGCGCGAGGCGGCGATGCGTAGGGCGCCGGTGTCGGTGCTGGAGGAGCAGCAGGCCGTGATCTGGGGGTATGAGGCGGGCTGAGGCAGGCGCGCCCGGGCGCCGTGCCCCTTGATGGGGGCGCGCCTTCACGGGGCTCGGGAGTCGGCTCCCGAGCCCCTTTTCAAGTCTCAGACTTTGGAGAAGCCGCCTTCGAGCGCCGAGTCCACGATGGCATCGAGTTGCGACTCGCTGGCGTGTTCGGGGGCGTCTTCATCGATCTCGACCATCGGGGTGGGCAGGCCGAGTTCGGTGGCCGAGTAGACGGCCTCGTACTTGATGGCGCTGGCCACGTCGGCGCGCACATGCTCGCAGAGCAGGCGGACGGCGCGCTCCACGGTGGTCTTGCCCAGCGAGGTGATCTCGACGTTGCCCGACTGCACCGTGAGGATGCCGCTTAAGTTGGGGTCGGACTCCAGCACGGTGTAGACCTCGTCGCCCAGGGCCTGGCGAGCGACTTCCACCAGGCGGTTGAGCACGGTGGTCCAGGCGCGCAGTTCTTCGGGGGTGCTGTGGCGATCGTCGAGGATGTCCAGTCCCACCGGGAGGTTCCACAGGCGGTCCATGTATTTCTGGACCCAGGGGCCGCGCAGCACGCGCCCGTGTTGCGGGGCGATGATCTCGACGGCCGGGGAGAGTTCGCGGATTTTTTTGAGGGCGTAGCGCACCGCGCCCTGGGTGGGCATGTAGATCTGGTGGAAGGCGCGCATCCCGGCCCAGTCGGATTCGTCGACGTAGAGCCCTTCGGCGTTTTTATCGGTCAGGCTGCCGAAGAGGTCGCCGGTAAAGAGCACCCGGGTGGTGGGATCGTAGAGCATCATCGCGCCCACAAAGTGGCAGAAGGGGCTGGGCACCGGGCGCACCACGTCGCCGGTGGGCAGCTTGATGCCGCGCGGGAAGCGCTCCAACGCCACGAAGCGCTCGCGGGGCACGTTGTAGTACTGGATCAGCCGCCAGGTATCTTCGGTGCACAAGACGTGGGCGTTGGGGGTATGGCGTCCCAGGAGCACACCGACGGAGGAGCCCACGTCGGGGTCCTGATGGTTGATGAAGATCGAGCTGAGTCGGTTCACGCTGCCGATGACGCGACCGACCTTGGCCTGCACCACGCTGAAGTCTTTGGTGGAGCCCGGATCGATGATCAGGTTGAAGTCTTCGCTGCCGTTTTTGCCGGGGAAATGGCGCAGGAAGGGGTTGGCGTAAAAGATCTCATTGGGCGGGCGCTTTCCGACCCAGTAGGTGTTCGGGGCGATCTCGACGGGTTCGGTGACCAGATTGGGAGAGTCGGACATGGCGGGCTCGTGGGAGTTGAGGAAAGAGGCGATGGCGCTGGTCTGATTGGTGCGGGCCGGGCGAGCGGTGTGCGGGGTGTGGGAGGGGCGGATTTTTGCCAGCCAGGCTTCGAGCTCGTCGGCGAAGGCGGCGGCCGATTCGGGCCTGCCGGCGCGCTCCCGGGCCAGGGCCCGGTCCAGGAGGGCTTCGAGTTCGGGGGCCGAGCGTGGCTCACCATCGATGAGCAGGTCGCCCAGGGCATCGTGAGGCTCGCTCATCAGGCGGTGGGCCACAGCCAGCGGAGAGCGTCCGGGGAAGGGGAAGCGCCCGGTCAGCGCGTAGTACAGGGTCACGCCTGCCGAGAAGAGGTCGGCGCGCACGTCGATGTCTTCACTGCGCCATTGCTCCGGCGGCATGTAGTAGGGCGTGCCCACCACGGCGTGCTGCGCGGTGAGCTTCTGAGAGGCCTCCACGTCTTTGACCAGGCCGAAGTCGAGCAGGCGCGCGGTGCCGCTGACGCGATCGACCATGATGTTATCGGCTTTGACGTCGCGGTGGAGCATGCCCTGCTGGTGGGCGTGCTCCAGGCCACGCAGGATGCCGATCAGATAGCTGACGGCCTGGTCGGCCGGCAGGCGCTTGCGCTCGCTGATGATGGCTTCCAGGCAGTCGCCGTCGACGTACTCCATGACCAGGTAATAGAAGTCATCGTGCTGGTCGGCGGTGATCACGCCCACGATGTTGGGGTGCTTCAGGCGAGTGGCGTGGCGGGCCTCCTGGAAGAAGCGGCGGGTGAGCTGCTCGTTTCCGACCCACTCCGGATGGAGGACTTTGAGGGCAAACTCCCGCTCCAGGATTTTATGGCGAGCCAGGTAGACCTGGCCGGCCGCGCCTTCGCCGAGTTTACGAATCACCTGATACTGGCCTACGGCGCTGCCGGGGGGGAGCGTGTCATTCTTCACAACGATCTACCTTTGTATTCTGGGGTTCACAGTAGGGGGAGGCGTCCACGTCCAGCCCCCCGTAGGTGCGGGGACGCCTTTCCGATGCGGCTGTATAGCAGGATGCGTACCAAGGCATCGGAAAACACAAAAAGTTAAGTTAGGCGAAGATTTGTTCGGGGTTGGGCCGCTGTCGGGAGGCGTCTGGAGGTGGAAGGTTTGCGCACATTTTGCGCAATATTCGTGCAGGCGTACAATTTTGCGCCGGTCTGGGTTTCCGGTGATCAGAGGTTCAAGGGTTGAGGAGGGGGAAGGGTTAAGGTGAGGTTTTACAGGGGTTTAGGTGGGTGACGGGGCGCGCGGTAGCCGGGCGATAACAGGCGTTGCGGCGCCAAATCCGGAGGGCGGGCGCATATTTTAGTCGTGTCAGAGCGCCAGGCCGGTGGGGGGCGCTCGTTCTGCGTAGCGGTCGGTGCCTGAAGAGCGCGACCTTTTTGGGCAGGGCGCCACGGCGGAGCTCGCCGGGTAGGGTCCGCAGGCCTTGTGGGGAGTGCCGGGAGGTTGGCGGCGGTGCGGGAGGGCTTTTTCGCGGCGGGTGCTTGCCGCCGAGGCGGCCTTCCCCAACACTGAGGCGGTCGGCGCCTCCCCGTTTCAGACGAGGTGGGGCGTGGCACGGACGATGACTTTTAGATCAGGATGGGAAGCTATGCAGAAGAAGGTGAGCTCCAGGTGCTCCGTGGCGTGCCGGTTGTCTGTGGTGCTGGTGTGGCTCGTTGCTGTGTTCGTGCTCGTGGGCTGTGAACGTGAGCAGGCTGAGGCGGTGAGTGTTGTGGAGCCGGCCCCGAGTCCGGGCGCTGAGGAGGGAGAGGAGGCGCGGCATCAGGAGGCCCATGCCCATGATGAGGGGCATCTGGGGGCTCATATGTACGAGATCGGTCGACGGTACGCGGCGGTCTGGTACGCGGGGAAAGCCGGCAACGCGGCGATGGTCGACTACCAGATTCACGAGATCGAGGAGGTGATCGAAGAGCTCCGCGCGGTCCGTCCGGTTGAGGAGGGCGTGGACGTGGTGGACTTCTTTGAGCGCGGCGTGCTCCCGGGGCTGGAGAGGCTGGAGGAGGCCGTGGACGCCGGCGATCAGGCGATCTTTGAGCGGGAGTACGCCGCGGTGTTTGCGCAGTGCAATGCCTGTCATACCGCCACCAAGCACGGGTTCATCACGGTGGGGCGCCCCGAGTACAACCCCTATCCCAACCTGAAGATGGGGCCGAAAATCGGGGAAGTGCATTAAGGGGTAAGTGCTCGGAATGGCGCGGGTTTGCAGACGGGGAAGTCCGGGGAGCCCGGGGGGAGGCGCGAGGAGGGGGCAGGAGGAGCCCTTGTCTGAGCGGCTGTGGGGCTTATCTCCTGAGCATCAGACGCGGGGCCGGTCGCTGAGGATGCCGGGGCCCGCGACGTCTCTAACGCTGATTCAACTTTTTCCAGTGAG